>NZ_DATMLH010000160.1:0-12651 GCF_035570115.1 Mycobacterium sp. | reverse complement strand
CGATCCGATTCGACCTGGCGTTCGTAGGCGACCGTGCGGATCGACGGATGGTGAAACACGTACACCGGTTGCCCGGTGAAGCGGACCTGATCGATGAGCTGGGCGGCCAGCAGATCATCCACGACTGCTTCGACTCCCAGCGCGGCCAGTCGGTCCAGGTCAAACCGGGCGCCGAGCACTGCCGCTGCGCTCAAAGTGCGCTTTGCCGTTGCGTCGAGTCGGTCGATGCGAGCGGCGATGGTTGCCTGCAGCGTGACCGGCACGCTCACGTCGCCAACCCCTGCCACCGACAGGTATGCACCCGGCTCACCGCGCAGCACGCCGCGCTCGGCCAGTTCGCGCACGATCTCCTCGGCGAAGAACGGATTGCCGGCGGCTCTCTTGGCGATCCTCCGGCCCAGCGCGTCATTCGATGGATCCGGGCCGAGCAGCTCCGAGACCAGTCCCGCGGTTTCCGAATCACTCAGCGACGCAAGGGCAAGGGTTTGGGCACCTGCCACTTGGGTTAGCGCGCCCCGATATTCGGGTCGGTGGGTGACCAGCACCAGCGAGGGCGTCTGCGTCATGACCGTGAAGAAATCGGCCAACAGCGACTCGCTGACCTCGTCGATCCAATGGGCGTCCTCGATAACGAAGACCGCCGGGGCCTGGCGGGCCAGCGAGGCGGCATTGACCAGCATGGTCAACCGCCGCCGACGAGCATCCGGATCGATCTTCGGCAGTTCCACATCGGGATCGGCGATGCCCAGCAGGTCGTCATAGAGCAGCAAGTCCTCAGCCGCCGCGTCGGGTGCCTGAGCCCGGATCTGCGCCCGGGCGGCAGGTGGGTCAAGACTCTCGATGCCGGTGACTGCGCGCAATAGGCGCGTCACGGCATGGAAGGGAATCTGGCTGGTGTGCGATTCGCAGAAGGCGGTGAACACGTCAACATCATGGGCATCTGCCATCGCCGTAACTTCACGCACAAGACGGCTTTTTCCTATGCCAGGCGAGCCGGCCACGCCGACCACCGTGCCGTGGCCGTCAAGTGCACGCTTCAGCAACCCCGCAACAGCGGACATTTCCCACTGTCGACCGACCATATCCGGCTGCGGCGATGGCGGCCGAACCGCTATCGGGTCCTCGTATTCGGTAATGTCGTCGAGGTCGAGCAGCGACAGCAGGGCGGGCATGTCGGAAAGCTCGGCTACCGCATCCCGACACGCCCAACACTCTTCCAGGTGTGCTTCGAATTCGCGCCTGTCCAGCTCGGACAATGACCCCAGCACGTAGGCCGCGTCCCACTGTGCATACTTGTCGCCGTCTTGACCGCGCGGTGCCGCGACGGGTGCTCCCTGTCCCGGAAAGGCGGTCATGGTGCCACTCCCATCTCCTGCAGCGTCTGCTGCAGGGCTCGCAGCGCGTGATGCAGCCGCGACTTCACGGTACCTTCGGCGACTCCCAGGTCGGCGCCGATTTGTGCGGTTGTCCAGCCGTGATAATACGCACGCCGGACAAACGCGCGATCCTCAGCAGACAGCCGCTCGAACGCCTTAGCGACCAGTGTCCGGTTGGTTTCCGGGCTCGCCATTAACCAGCCTTCCAGTAGTAGCACGAGTGCGGCGCAGTTTTGGTTCAAGACCGGCGCTAGCCGATGGTCACATGCGGAGCCGGTAGCCGTGCAATCAGGGAACCGCAGAATCGCAAAATCGTGCGCCTTCGCGCGGCTCGGTGCCACATGTGCGGCACGCAGCCGCTCCGGTCATCCGACCCTCCGCCGCTTCCGGTCCCCCGAGTTTCCAGGGTTCTCCCAAGAATAGGGCGCGCCAGACGCCTTACTAGGCCGTTTCTCCGGTCGAATCAGGGCACGCGCCGCTAGGCATCGAGTCTCCAGCTCGCTCGGACCAACATGTTCGGTCGGACTGGACTACAGCAAATTCACCAGCGCGGGTAATGGCAGGTGTCACTTATGCGGCACAAGTGACACGCAATCCACCGGAATCGACCGCCTGCAACAGGAAGTAGTTATGCGAAGCACTGCCGCCCAACGGAATACGGCCCACATCCGGACACAGCGGGAAGCAACCAAAACCGCCTGCGCTTAATCAGCGAGTCCGGGGTTCGAAACCCTGACGGTGCACTTCAACGTCCATTTTCGGGGGCCGCTACCCCATTTCTGATAACCATCATGAAGGGGCCGTCGTGGGCTTACATTCGACGCGGGGTGAATGGCGCCGAGGAGGCCCGATGGCGGACGCAACGAGCGGATTCCGGCGGAAGGTGAGTCACGTCACCGAGCTGGCGAACGCGGTGAAGCGATTGCGCGATACCGGCATCGTCGACCTCGGCAACCTCGGCGTGACGCTGCAGACCGTGAAGAACTCGCGCATCTATGGACCGCAGGCGACGATGACGATTCAGGGGGGTCGCAAGTACCCGTCACTACCTGCGGTCGTCGACGAGCGCGGGACCTTGACCTACAAGCAGGTTGACGACATGTCCACGGCATTGGCGCACGGGTTGAAGCGGCTCGGCATCGACGAAGGCTTGGTCGTGGGCCTACTCTGCCGTGACCATCGCGGACTCGTCATCGCGATGGCCGCGTGCGGGAAGTTCGGCGCCCGGCTAGTTTTGATGAACACCGGTTTCGCCAAGCCGCAGTTCGCGCAGGTATGTGAGCGCGAGTACGTGAAAGCGGTGCTTCATGACAGCGAGTTCACCGGCTTGCTCGACGCGCTGCCCGCCGACCTGCCCCGCATGCTGACCTGGGTGGACGAGGGCGCCCACCCGCCCGACGACATACCGACGATCGATGGCATCATCGCGACGAACAGCACCGAGCCGTTGCCCCCGCCGACCAGGCCCGGCGGGGTCGTCGTTCTCACCAGCGGCACGACCGGGCTGCCAAAAGGTGCGCCGCGGGCCAAGGTGCCGCCGTTAGCGACGGTGGGGCTGGTCGACCGAGTCCCATTTCCGCGCAGGGGGACCATGGTCATCGTCTCGCCGATCTTCCACGGCACCGGCCTGGCCACCTACCTGGTCGGCGGGACGTTGGGAAACAAGATTGTCACCACCCGGCGGTTCACGCCGGAGGGCACCCTGAAGCTCGTTGCAGACCACAAGGCGGACATGCTGGTCGCTGTGCCGACGATGCTGCAACGCATTGTCCAGCTTGATCCCGACATCATCGCCGCATACGACACATCATCGCTGAAAACCATCGCGGTCGCCGGGTCGGCGCTGAGTCCCGAACTGTCCAACCGCGTCCAGGACACCTTCGGCGATGTGCTCTACAACATCTACGCTTCCACCGAGTGCGGATTCGGCACAATCGCCACCCCGGACGAACTCCGAAATGCCCCTGGAACTGCGGGCCGCTCGCCGGTGGCCTGCGAAGTGGTGTTGTTCGACGAGAACGACCGGCGAGTACATGGCGCCAACAGGCGGGGCCGTATCTTTATCCGCAGCGGGGCGCGTATCGAGGGCTACACCGACGGCAGGCGCAAGCAAGTCATCGACGGCTACATGTCCAGCGGCGACATGGGCCATTTCGACGAGAACGGGTTGTTGTTCGTCGACGGGCGGGATGACGACATGATCGTCTCCGGCGGTGAGAACGTCTTCCCGCAGGAGGTCGAGAACCTGCTTGTCGAGCGTGACGACGTCTTCGATGCGGCCGTGGTTGGTGTCGACGACTCTGACTTCGGAAAGCGGTTGCGTGCCTTCATCGTTTCGCGGCCCGGCGCACCGCAGGACATCGAGGAGATCAAGCTGTACGTCAAGAACAACTTGGCGCGCTACAAGGTCCCTCGAGATGTGGTGTTCATCGACGAGCTACCGCGCAATGCGACCGGCAAGCTGCTGCGACGGGTCTTGACCGAGATGGACGTCGACAGCTGACCTCAGTCGTGTCGGGGCCGCTTCACCGATGGCGGATCTTGCGGACCGCCAGGGCGGCGGCCAGCGCCGCAATACCAGCCAGGGTGATCGCCACCGCGGGCTTCTTGACGAATCCGATGGCCCGCGCTTTGGCGTCGTCGGCGAGCCGGCGGGGATTGGCCCGCTCAGCCAGTGAATCGACGGTTGACGCGAGCTGCTCGCGGGCCAGGTCGATCTCCTGCTTGATGGCGTCAGCATCCCGCTCAGCCACTCTCATCCTCCCTGTCGTCGGCGCACCCCCGCCGGGCTCGGTCTAGGTTGGTGCCTGCCGACCTACCCTAAATCAGCCGGCGCCGATCCCAACGTGCCGGTGAACAGAAAGGGACCTTCCTTGACCGACACTGCACGCCTGGCGCCCGGCGACAAAGCGCCCACCTTTACCCTGCCCGACGCCGACGGGAAGAAGGTGTCGCTGGCCGACTACAAGGGCCGGCGCGTCATCGTGTACTTCTACCCGGCGGCGTCGACCCCCGGCTGCACCAAGCAGGCCTGCGACTTCCGTGACAGTCTGGCCGAGCTCAACGGCGCCGGCCTCGACGTCGTCGGCATCTCCCCCGACAAGCCCGAGAAGCTCGCCAAATTCCGTGACGCCGAGAAGCTGACGTTTCCGCTGCTGTCCGACGCCGACCGCAAAGTGTTGACCGCCTGGGGCGCCTACGGCGAAAAACAGATGTACGGCAAGACCGTCAAAGGCGTCATCCGCTCGACGTTCGTCGTCGACGAGAAGGGCAAGATCGCCGAAGCGCAGTACAACGTCAAGGCCACCGGGCACGTGGCCAAGCTGCGTCGCGACCTGTCCGTCTAACCCAGGCTCGCCAACAGCAGCGCGTCGTAATCACTTAGGCGGTGTGTCTTGTACGGCGAGAACCGTTGTGACGATTCGGGATTCTCCGTAGATGGCGTACCGCTCGCCGTCCCTTTCGATCTGCGACTGAGCATCGACCAGGGTCACGACGGCAAACCAGGCAAGGGCACCCCAACGTGGGGTCCGCTGCTCAAGTGAAACTGGTGTATCCACGTTTAAGCCGCATCGCGGAGGTTTGGGTGGGCGTATGGTCCGCTGCATGCCTCTGCGTTACGTCGATCCACACCAGAAGCACGGCGGCTGGTACAAGGCCTTCGAAAGCTTCATTCGCTCGCGGGCGGGAGAGGTCTCAACGCGCCGCCTTTTCTCTCACATCGACCCCTGGTTGTATCGCGCAACCGGCGGGCGCTATCCAGCGATGCTTGGCGTGCTTACTACCGCGCCGCTGATGACCACTGGCGCTAAGTCGGATCAGCCGCGACAGACTCAGATCAACTACTTCCACGATGGCAGCGACGTCATCGTGATTGCCTCCAACTATGGAGGACCCAAACACCCGCAGTGGTACTTCAACCTGAAGGCGCACCCCGAATGTGAACTTGGAGACGAGAAATTCTCGGCAACCGAGGTAACCGACCCCGACGACTACAAATACCTGTATGGACTAGCCACGCAGGTCTACGCAGGTTGGGGCGACTATCGCCTAAAGACAGATCCCATTGGCCGCCTTATCCCCGTCTTTCGCCTCAGGCCGCGCTAGCCCCGAGGCCCAGTACAACGTCAAGGCCACCGGGCGCGTGGCCAAGCTGCGGCGCGACCTGTCCGTCTAGGCCAGATTCGCCAGCAGCAGCGCCTCCGCCGTCGCGGCCCGTTCCAGCACACCCAGGTCCAGGCTCTCGTTGATGCTATGCGCCTGCGTCGCAGGATCCTCCACGCCGGTGACCAGGATCGCCGCCTTCGGGAACGCCGCGGCGAACTCGGCGATGAACGGGATCGACCCACCCATCCCCATGTCGATCGGCTCGGTGCCCCAGGCTTGCCGGGACGCCGCCCGGGCGGCGTCATAGACCGGGCCATTGGCGTCGATGGCGTAGGGCTGACCGATGTCGCCGGGGGTCACCGTGACGTGTGCACCCCAGGGAGCGTGCTGTTCCAGGTGCGCGCGCAGCGCGTCCAGGTGCGCAGCCGCGTCGCCGCCCGGGGCCACCCGCATGCTGACCTTCGCGCGAGCACGCGGGATCAGCGTGTTCGACGACGCCGCAATGGACGTGGTGTCGATGCCGATCACGGTAATCGCCGGCTTGGCCCAGAGCCGCTGCGGCACCGAGCCGGAACCGATTTCGCTGACTCCACTCAGCAGGCCCGATTCTGCACGCACCCGCTCAGGAGGGTAATCGACTGCGGCGGCGGTGCTTTCGTGCAGACCGAGCACCGCGACGTTGCCGTCGTCGTCGTGCAAGCTGGCCAGCAGCCGCACCAGCACCATCAGCGCGTCGGGTACCACGCCGCCCCACAGGCCGGAGTGCAGGCCGTGGTCGAGGGTGGCGACCTCGACCACACAATCGGCCAGCCCGCGCAGCGACACCGTCAACGCGGGGACGTCGGTGCTCCAGTTGTCCGAATCGGCGATGACGATCACGTCGGCGGCCAACACGTCACGATGCGCGGCCAGCAGACGGCCCAGCGAGGGTGAACCGGACTCCTCTTCGCCTTCGACGAACACCGTCACCCCCACCGGAGGCTGGCCGTCGTGTGCCCGAAATGCCGCCAAATGCGTTGCGATACCGGCCTTGTCGTCGGCGCTGCCGCGCCCGTAAAGCCGGCCATCGCGTTCAGTCGGCTGGAAAGGCGGTGAAGTCCACTGCCCGGGATCGCCCTCGGGCTGCACGTCGTGGTGCGCGTACAGCAGCACGGTCGGCGCTCCCGGCGGGGCCGGATGGCGGGCGATGACGGCGGGTGCGCCGCCCTCGCTGACGATCTGCACATCGTCAAAACCAGCCTGTGCCAGCAGATCCGCCGTGGCTTGGGCGCTGCGCCGCACCTCACCGCGGCGGGCCGGGTCGGCCCACACCGATTCGATGCGTACCAGCGCCTCCAGATCACGGCGAACCGATGGCAGTACTTCGCGGACGCGTTCGACGAGATCGCTCACGATCTCGAGGTTAGCGGTATTCCAGCGCTACTCGGTTTCGAGGATGGCGACCGCGGCCGCGGTATCCCCTTCATGGGTCAGCGACACATGGATCGTCACGTCGGCCAAATGCTTGGCGATGTCACCGGTCAACCGGACCCGCGGTCGTCCCCACATGTCGGTGACCACCTCGATATCGCGGTGGATGTCCTCGCGAAGCACGGGCCGCTGGGAGAAGCGCGACCCGGACCAGGCCTTGATCACCGCTTCCTTGGCCGCCCAGCGCGCCGCCAGGTGGCGTGCCGCCGACGAACTCTTGTCGGAGGCGTCGCGCCGCTCACCAGGGGTGAAGGTTTCAGCGAACACCGTTCCGGGCTGGTCGACCTGCTCGGCGAAATCCGTGATGGAGACAAGGTCGATCCCCACTCCAACAATGCTCATTGGCGCCGCTCCTCCTCATCGCGTGCGCTCTGCACTGTCGCCTGCGCAGCTCATGGGTTGCGAACCTATCGGATGGTCAGAGCGGTGGTTAAAGACGGTAAAGGTCGCCGTCGCCCAACCGCGCCTCCGGGTCGAGCAACATCGCCGCTTCCTGCCGCTTTTCGGGCACCTCGTGATCGAAACGACGGTCCGCGGGCCGCTCGTACATCGGCGGGCCCCCGGCGATCGCCGAGGCCAGCCGGCGCTGACCGGCCAGCAGACGCGCGTCGGCCCGCCGCTGGTAGTCAACGCGCTGCGCGTCGTCCAGCGTGGCCAGGAAGGCCTGCGGGTGCACCAGCGCCACCAGGCCGGACACGTGGCCGAACCCGAGGCTGGTCACCAACCCGGCCTTCAGCGGGAACTTGCCGTCCAGCTGCAGGGTGTCGCGTACCCACACGAAGTGCGCGGAGCCGGCCAATTCGTCGTCGACGCAATCCAGGCTGCGGTTGGGCGGGATCACCCCGTCGCGCAGGATCTGGCAGAGCCCCATCATCTGGAAGACCGCCGCGCCGCCCTTGGCGTGCCCGGTCAGGCTCTTCTGCGACACGATGAACAGCGGCGCGCCCGGCGAGCGGCCGATTGAATCGGCCAACCGCTCGTGCAGTTCGGTCTCGTTGGGGTCATTGGCCAACGTCGAGGTGTCGTGCTTGGAGATCACCGCGATGTCGTCGGCACCGACGCCCAGCTTGGCCAGCGACCGTGCCAGCGCCGAATCCTTGCCGCCGCGACCGGCGCCGAGGGCGCCAAGACCGGGGGCCGGGATCGAGGTGTGCACACCATCGGCGAACGACTGGACGTAGGCCACCACGGCCAGCACCGGCAGACCCATCTTGAGCGCGAGGTCGCCGCGGGCCAGCAGAATCGTGCCGCCGCCCTGGGATTCCAGGAAGCCGAGCCGGCGCCGGTCGTTGGGACGGGAGAACCTCGAGTCCGTGATGCCGCGGTCGCGCATCATCTTGGTGTCGGCGGTGGCGGCCATGTCGCCGAAGCCGATGATGGCCTCCAGCGTCAGGTCGTCGAAGCCGCCGGTGACCACCAGCTCGGCCTTGCCGAGGCGGATCTTGTCGACGCCCTCCTCGACTGAGACCGCCGCGGTGGCGCACGCGCCGACCGGGTGGATCATCGCGCCGTAGCTACCGACATAGCTCTGAATGACGTGGGCGGCAACGACATTCGGCAGAACTTCCTGCAAGATGTCGTTCGGCTTGCTTCGGCCGAGCAGGTTGCCGTGATACATCGTCTGCATCGACGTCATGCCACCCATACCGGTGCCCTGAGTGCTGGCCACCAGGCCCGGGTGCACCCATCGCATCAGTTCGGTGGGGGTGAAACCCGATGATAAGAATGCGTCCACGGTCGCGACGATGTTCCACAACGCCACCCGGTCGATCGAGTTGGCCATGTCCGCGCTGATGCCGAACACGGTTGGGTCGAAGCCGGTGGGAATTTGCGCCCCAACGGTCCGCGACAGCTTGGTCTTGCGCGGCACGCGAATCTCGGTGCCCGCCTTGCGGGTAACCTGCCAGTCGCTGGATTCGGAGACAGGCCGGACCACCGTGTGCTCCGGGTCGAACTCGGCGAACCCACGGGCGTCGGCCTCCGATGAGACGACGAACGTGAAGTCCTTGTCCAGGAACACGCTCACCAACAACGGCGAGGCGTGGTCGGGGTCGATCGCGCCATCGTCGACGAACTCCCGGATCCCGACGCGCTCCACCACGGCATCGTGGTAACGCTCGACAAGCTCGGCCTCGTCGACCAGGTCGCCGGATTCGTTGTCGTACCAACCGGGTTGGGGGTCTTCCTCCCACTTGATCAGCCCGGTGGTCCAGGCCAACTCGAGCACACCGGCGGCGGACAGTTCGTTGTCGACCTCCATCTCGAAACGGGTGCGTGACGAGCCGTACGGGCCGAGTTCGGCGCCGCCGACGATGACCACCAGATCGGCAGGGTCGACGTCGAGGTCGTCCCATTCCGGCGGCAGAGCCTGCGTGAAGCCACGCGGCGGTGACGGCAACGCGGCGATGGTGCCCGCGGCGTCGGTCTCTTCGGCGCCATCTTCTGCGGGGCTGGCAGCGTGATCCTCGCGCGCCTTGGCGGCCAGTTCGGCCATGTCCAGGTCGACGTCGCCGAGCCCTCCGGTGAGGTCCACCTTGATCGGCGCGTTGGCGGCAGCGACCTTCGATTCGATGTCGCAGAGCGCGAGCAGCATTCCGGCCATTTCATCGGTGGAATACGTTGTCACACCGGCTTCTTCGACGGCGCTGACAATCGCGTCGTTGTGGCCCATCAGCCCGGTGCCGCGGGTCCAGCCGATCAACGCGTGCGCCAGGCTGACCCGCTGCGCCCACGACGACTCGGCTTGCCACCGGGTCACCACGGCGTCGAGCGCGGACTTGGCTTCGCCGTAGGCACCGTCGCCCCCGAACATGCCGCGGTTGGGCGAGCCGGGCAACACCACGTGCAGCCGCGAGGCGATGTCACGCTCGGCGCCGATTCTGGACAGACCGCCGATCAGCCGCTGCACCGCCCACAGCAACACCTTCATTTCCATCTCCGAGCGCGAACCGGCCTCGCTCAGGTCGCCGGCGACACGGGGTGCGGCAAATGGGAATAGCAGCGTGGGAGTCTGCGCGTCCTTGATGTGAATCGACTGCGGGCCAAGACTCTCAGTCTGCTCGGTGCCGACCCATTCGACCAGCGCATCGATGTCGGAGTAGGACGCCATGTTGGCCGCCACCACCCAGAGGGAGGCGCCAAAGCGGGCGTGATCGCGGTACAGGTTCCGGTAGAAAGCCAGCCGCTCGTCGTCGAGCTTGGACGTGGTCGCGATGACGGTGCCACCGCCGTCGAGTAGCTGTCCGACCACCGACGCGGCGATGGAACCCTTGGACGCGCCGGTCACCACCGCGATCTCGTCGTTGTAACGACCCTTGTCCGGGTTCTCCGCGCCGGCGGCGATCCGGCCGTACAGCGAGGCGTGGATCTGACGCCCGGCCGCGAGTGCCTTGCCCTGCCACCAGGTCGCCTGGGTCGCCACCACGTGGCCGGCACCCTCGAACCGTTCGGACAACCGCGCCCAGTCGGCGTTGGCCGCGTCGTCGTCGATCAGCCAGAGCTTGACCAGGTCCTCGCGGGCGCTGGCCCAGCGGTCGTCGAACACCACAGCTTTCTTGCCGTCGAACACCGGCGCCACCAACCGCGGCCAGTCCGCGCCAAGTTCGGTAGTGACCAGGTCGATCAACTCGGCATCGCTGGCGGCCGGCGGCACGGTGACCTGATTGTCGAGCCCCAACTGACCCAGCACGAGGCGGGCCGCCGATGCGAGCACGCCGTCGCGGCCGGTGATCTGCTCGGTGAACTCACCCAGCGCCGCGGCGTCGACGGTCGCACCCCCGCCACCACCGGACGACGGCAGCGCCACCGCAATCCCGCGGCGTGCGGCCACCGCCGCGACCGCGGCGTCGATGGCTTTGTCGACGGCGGCGACATCGGCCAGGGCGCCTTCGTGCAGGTTGCCCATCGAGCCGCCACGAACGCTGGTGCCTTCGCGGGTCCCCAGCGCGACCTCGACCGTGACGTGCTTGGCCCAACCGTCGCCGAGCTCCCAAGTCTTCTTCACCCGCTCGGCGATGGCCGCGGGACGCTTGCCGGACGGGCCCAGCACGGTCCGCAGCTGGTCATTGATCGCGTCGGAAAGCACTGGCCCGTAAGGCTTATACGTGCGTGCCAGTTTGGTCACCTGTGACCGCAGCCCGGCCAGGTCGGCCTCGGCGGCACCGTCGATGGCACCGAGGTTCAGCTCGGAACCCAGGTCGACCAGCAATTGATTACGCCGCGACGACGCGCCGTCGGTGATGGACTCGATGGAGTCCAACTGCTCGATCTGGTCGATGCGCATCTTGGCCGACAGCGCGATCAGAGCCAGCGTGGCGTCGGCCGCGTCGAACGGAATGTCATCGGGGCGTGGACCGCCGGACGGAGCTGCGGAGGGAGCCGCAGCGACGGCTGGCGCGACATCGGGGCTGGGCGCACCCTCCGCCGCGGCTCCCGCGGAATCCGAAGCCTCGTCGAGCTCTTCCTCGGGCTCGGGGTCGGTGTCGGTGGCGAACAGCACGGCTGCGTCGCGCTCAGCATTAAGCACTTCGACTGTGCTGTGCGCATATTCGGGCAGCTTCAGGGTGTTGGTGGCGAGTCCGCTGACGGTCGGCGACGACTTCACGCCGATCTCGACTAGCCGCTCCACACCCAGACCGCCTGCCGCGTCCTCGGTGAAGAGCAGGTCCTGGGTTTCGATCCAACGCACCGGGCTGGCGAACTGCCAGGCCAACAGCTCGATGACAACTGTCCGCGCCATCTCACGCGGCCGTTCGGCGCGCCAGGTGTCGTAGTCGGCAAGGATCTCGTCGAGCGGCTCGGCCGGCACCAGATCGCGGATCTCCTGGATGAAGTCGCGGTCCAGGCTGAACGGGCGCGGCACCAGGTTGGGAATGTACCGGCCGATGATCAAATCGGGATCCTTGTCGCGCGGCATGACCCGCTCCAGTGACCGGCGGAAATCGGCCACACCGACTCGCAGCACCCGCGAGTGGAACGGCACATCGATGCCCGGCACCAGGATGAACGAGCGTCGACCGCCGGAGAGCTCACGGCGACGCTCCACCTCGGCTTCCAATGCCTCCAGCCCCAGCACCGTGCCGGCGATCGCGTACTGCGAGCCGCGCAGGTTGAAGTTCACGATCTCCAGGAACTCGCCGGTGCGCTGCGCGATCTCCTCGACAAACGCAGGCACGTCGGCGTCGTCGAGATCGATCTGCGACGGGCGGATCGCGGCCAGCCGGTAGTTCGAGCGGCCCAGCTCGTCGCGCGGCACGATGTCATGCATTTTGGAGCCGCGGTGAAACACCGTCTCCAGCAACCCTTCGAGCTCGTACATGCCCGTCACGCAGGCCAGCGCGGTGTACTCGCCGACGGAGTGGCCGCAGGCGATGGCATCCTCCACGAACGCGCCCTGTTCCCGCATCTCGGCGACTTGAGCCGCCGCCACCGTCGCCATGGCGACCTGGGTGAACTGGGTCAGGTAGAGCACGCCCTCGGGGTGGTCGTAGTGCACGCCGCTGGCGATGATGCTGGTCGGGTTGTCGCGCACCACGTGCAGCACGGAGAAGCCCAGCGTGTCGCGGGTGAACTTGTCCGCCTTGTCCCACACCTTGCGGGCCGCCTTCGAGCGGGCCCGAACTTCCATGCCCATGCCCTTGTGCTGGATGCCCTGACCCGGGAACGCGTAGACCGTCTTGGGCGCGGCCAGCCGCGCCGT
>NZ_DATMLH010000159.1:0-12991 GCF_035570115.1 Mycobacterium sp. | reverse complement strand
CCAGCGCCAGCGTCGCGGCCACGGTCAGCCAGGTGTAGATCAGGATCTGCTTGGTGACCTGACGTTCGGTCGCGACCGCCGGCAGCATCGGGATCCCGGCCGCCTGGTAGTCCTCCTTGTAACGCATCGCCAGAGCCCAGGTGTGCGGCGGCGTCCAGAAGAAGATGATCGCGAACATGACCAGCGCCGGCCACTCGATGGTGCCGGTGACCGCCGACCAGGCGATCATCACCGGCATGCAGCCGGCCGCGCCGCCCCAGACCACGTTCTGCGAGGTGCGGCGCTTGAGCAACAGGGTGTAGACGAACACGTAGAACGCGATGGTGGCCACCGCCAGCAACCCCGACAGCAGGTTCGTTGTCCGCCACAGCCAGAAGAACGAAGCGACACTCAACACCACTCCGAACACCAGGGCGTTCCGGGTGGGCACGGCAGCGCGCGCCAGCGGCCGCCGGGCGGTCCGCTTCATCAGCTTGTCGATGTCGGCGTCGGCCACACAGTTCAGCGTGTTGGCGCCCCCGGCGGCCAGCATCCCGCCGATCAGGGTATTGAGGATCAGCAGCGGGTTCACCATGCCGCGGTCGGCCAGCAACATCGCCGGGATCGCGGTGACGAGCAACAGCTCAATGACCCGCGGCTTGGTCAACGCCAAATAAGCCAACACAGTCGTGCTGACTCGACTCGGCGCAACGCGCTCGCGAATGCTCACGCAATAACTCCTTGGATCGCAGCAGCGCGCAGCTTCTACTACAGAGGATGGTAGACCGCTTGCATGCACCGCTCGCAGTGCAGGGTCGACTCACAACAATTTGCCGGGAGTTCATCTGCTTCTGGACCTGCGTCGACGTAGGTTTCCGCACTAGGGTGGGGATCAATCACGTTGTCGACCCGAGGACCGCATCTGTGACCACACTCGAAGACATCTCGACCCTTACCCAACCGCACCATCCCGACGACTGGGCCGAGATCGATTCGGCCGCAGTGGACACCGTGCGGGTGCTGGCCGCCGACGCGGTCCAGAAAGTCGGCAACGGGCATCCGGGGACGGCGATGAGTCTGGCCCCGCTGGCCTACACGCTGTTTCAACGGGCCATGCGGCACGACCCCAACGACACCACCTGGCTCGGCCGGGATCGGTTCGTGCTGTCGGCCGGGCACAGCAGCCTGACCCTCTATATCCAGCTCTACCTGGGCGGTTTCGGTCTGGACCTCGCCGATCTCGAATCGCTGCGCACCTGGGGATCCAAGACGCCCGGACACCCGGAATTCCGGCACACCCGGGGCGTGGAGATCACCACCGGCCCGCTTGGCCAGGGTCTCGCGTCGGCGGTGGGGATGGCGATGGCGTCGCGCTACGAGCGCGGCCTGTTCGACCCGGACGCTGCCCCCGGGACCAGCCCGTTCGATCACTACATCTTCGTGATCGCCTCCGACGGCGATATCGAAGAAGGGGTTACCTCCGAGGCGTCGTCGCTGGCGGCGGTCCAGGAACTGGGCAACCTGATCGTGTTCTACGACCACAATCAGATCTCCATCGAGGACGACACCAACATCGCGCTCTGCGAGGACACCGCGGCCCGGTATGAGGCCTACGGCTGGCACGTGCAGCGGGTCGAGGGCGGCGAGAACGTGGTCGGTATCGAGGAGGCCATCGCGAACGCCAAGGCCGTCACCGACCGGCCGTCGTTCATCTCGCTGCGGACCATCATCGGCTATCCGGCACCGAAGGCGATGAACACTGGCAAGGCGCACGGTGCGGCCCTCGGCGACGAAGAAGTCGCCGCCGTCAAGAAGATCCTGGGCTTCGATCCCGACAAGACGTTTGAGGTACGTGAGGACGTCATCACGCACACCCGTGGGCTGGTCGCTCGCGGGAAAGAGGCCCACGAGCGCTGGCAGCCGGAGTTCGAGGCTTGGGCGAAACGCGAGCCGGAACGCAAAGCGCTGCTGGACCGGTTGACCGCGGAAAAGTTGCCCGACGGGTGGGACGCCGACATCCCGCACTGGGAACCGGGATCCAAAGCTCTGGCCACCCGCGCCGCGTCCGGGGAGGTGCTCACCGCGGTGGGACCGAAACTGCCTGAGCTGTGGGGCGGTTCGGCCGATTTGGCGGGCAGCAACAACACCACCATGAAGGGCGTGGACTCCTTTGGCCCGCCGTCGATTTCGACCAAGGATTACACCGCCCACTGGTATGGCCGCACCCTGCATTTCGGTATCCGCGAGCACGCGATGGGCGCGATCTTGTCCGGCATCGTGCTGCATGGCCCGACCCGCGCCTACGGCGGCACCTTCCTGCAATTCTCCGACTACATGCGCCCGTCGGTGCGACTGGCGTCGCTGATGGATATCGACACCATCTACGTGTGGACGCACGATTCGATCGGGCTCGGCGAAGACGGCCCGACTCACCAGCCGATCGAGCACCTTTCGGCGCTTCGCGCGATCCCACACCTGTCGGTGGTGCGTCCCGCCGACGCCAACGAAACCGCGTACGCCTGGCGCACGATCTTGGCGCGCGGCAGCGGCAGCGGTCCGGCGGGCCTCATCCTGACCCGCCAAGGCCTGCCGGTGCTGGAGGGGACCAGCATCGAGGGTGTGGCCAAGGGCGGATACATCCTGGGCAATGACGGCGGCAAAGAACCAGACGTCGTTCTGATCGCCACCGGCTCCGAAGTCCAGCTAGCCGTTGAGGCACAAAAGTTGTTGGCCGACAAGGACATTGTCGCGCGCGTGGTGTCGATGCCGTGCGTCGAATGGTTCGAGTCGCAACCGTACGAATACCGTGACAGCGTGCTGCCCCCGTCGGTGTCGGCACGCGTCGCCGTCGAGGCCGGCATCGCGCAGTGTTGGCACAAGCTGGTCGGCGATACCGGCGAGATCGTGTCGATCGAGCACTATGGGGCATCCGCCGATGCCAAGACTTTGTTCCGTGAGTACGGGTTCACCCCGGAAGCCGTAGTCGACGCCGCGGAACGAACACTGGATAACTAAAAGAAGGAAATTCGATGACTCAGAATCCCAACCTCGCCGCGCTCAGCGCCGCGGGCGTATCCGTGTGGCTGGACGACCTGTCCCGACAGCGCTTACAGTCCGGCAACCTACAAGAACTCATCGACACCAAGAGCGTCGTCGGTGTCACCACCAACCCGTCGATCTTCCAGGCGGCGCTGTCGCACGGCGAAGCATACGACGCTCAGATCGCAGAGCTGGCCGAGCGCGGCGCCGACGTCGACGCCACCATCCGCACCGTCACCACCGACGACGTCCGCAACGGGTGCGACGTGCTGGCACCGCAGTGGGAGGCGTCGGGCGGGGTCGACGGTCGTGTCTCCATCGAGGTCGACCCGCGGTTGGCGCACGAAACCGACAAGACGATCCAGCAGGCCATCGAGCTGTGGAAGATCGTCGACCGGCCGAATCTATTCATCAAGATCCCGGCCACCAAGGCCGGGCTGCCCGCCATTACCGCCGTTCTGGCGGAGGGGATTTCGGTCAACGTCACGCTGATCTTCTCGGTCGAGCGGCACCGCGAGGTGATGGACGCCTACCTGGCGGGACTTGAGGCGGCCAAGCAGGCCGGACACGACCTCTCCAAGATTCATTCCGTGGCATCGTTTTTCGTCTCACGAGTCGACACCGAGATCGACAAGCGCCTGGAGAAGATCGGCTCCGATGAAGCGCTGGCGCTGCGCGGACAGGCGGGAGTGGCCAACGCACGACTGGCCTATGCCGCCTACCAGGAAGTCTTCGTTGGTGGCGATCGCTACTCGCAGCTCGAGAAAGACGGTGCGCGGGTGCAGCGGCCGTTGTGGGCGTCGACCGGCGTGAAGAACCCGGACTACTCCGACACGCTCTACGTCACCGAGCTGGTCGCCCCGAACACCGTGAACACCATGCCGGAGAAGACGATTGACGCGGTCGCCGATCATGGTGTGGTCACCGGTGATACGATCACCGGCACCGCCTCGGCCGCCCAAGAGGTCTTCGACAACCTCACGGCGGTCGGCATCGACCTGACGGACGTGTTCCTCGTGCTGGAGAGCGAGGGCGTGGAGAAATTCGAAGCGTCCTGGAAGGAGCTCCTCGACGCGACTCAGGAGCAGCTGGACAACGCCGCCAAATGAGCCCGGCCCGCAGCGCGGCCGGTGCCGCACGGTGGCAAAACCCGCTGCGAGACAAGCGCGATAAGCGGCTGCCGCGAATCGCCGGGCCTTGCGCGGTGGTGATCTTCGGCGTGACCGGGGATCTGGCCCGTAAGAAGGTTGTCCCGGCTATCTACGACCTGGCCAACCGTGGCTTGCTGCCACCCAACTTTGCGCTCGTCGGGTTCGCCCGCCGAGACTGGGACCACGAAGGTTTCACCAAGGAGATCTACGACTCCGTCAAGGCGCATTCGCGCACGCCGTTCCGCCAGTCGATCTGGGACAGGCTGGCGGAGGGATGCCGGTTCGTCAAAGGCACCTTCGACGACGACGCCGCATTCGCGCAGCTGGCCGAGACCTTGGACAAGCTCGACGCGGAACGCGGCACGAGCGGCAATCACGCGTTCTACCTGGCAATCCCGCCCAACAGCTTTCCGGCGGTCTGCGAGCAGTTGAGCAAAGCCGGGTTGGCCCGTCCCCAGGACGACAGCTGGAGGCGGGTGGTCATCGAAAAGCCGTTCGGCCACGACCTGGACAGTGCACGCGAGCTCAACCATGTGGTCAACAGTGTGTTCCCCGAGGAATCGGTGTTCCGCATTGACCACTACCTGGGCAAGGAAACGGTGCAGAACATCATGGCGCTGCGGTTCGCCAATCAGTTGTTCGACCCGATCTGGAACGCCCACTACGTCGACCACGTGCAGATCACCATGGCCGAGGACATCGGTCTCGGCGGGCGTGCAGGCTATTACGACGGAATCGGCGCGGCCCGCGACGTGATTCAGAACCATCTGATGCAACTACTGGCGCTGACCGCGATGGAAGAGCCGGTAAGTTTCCATCCCTCAGAACTGCAGTCCGAGAAGATCAAGGTGCTTTCCGCCGTTCAACTTGCCCAGCCGCTGGACGAGACCACGTGCCGCGGCCAGTACACCGCGGGCTGGCAGGGCGGCGAGCATGTGGTCGGGCTGCTTGAGGAGGAGGGCTTCTCCAAAGACTCGACCACCGAGACGTTCGCCGCCATCACCGTGGAAGTCGACACCCGGCGTTGGGCCGGTGTGCCGTTCTATCTTCGCACCGGAAAACGACTGGGCCGCAGGGTGACCGAGATCGCCCTGGTGTTCAAGCGCGCACCGCATCTGCCTTTCGACGCAACGATGACCGATGAGCTGGGCGCCAATGCGCTGGTAATCCGGGTACAGCCCGACGAAGGGATTACCTTGCGATTCGGATCCAAGGTGCCGGACAGCGCCATGGAAGTACGCGACGTCAATATGGATTTCTCGTACGGCTCCGCGTTCTCCGAAGAATCACCCGAGGCCTACGAACGGCTGATCCTCGATGTGCTGCTCGGCGAGCCGTCACTGTTTCCGGTGAATGAGGAAGTCGAATTGGCCTGGGAGATACTGGATCCGGCTCTCGACCGCTGGGCCGAACACGGTAAACCCGAACCGTATGAGGCGGGCACCTGGGGACCGGCAGCGTCGTTCGAGATGCTCGGCCGGACCGGCCGGGAATGGCGGCGGCCATGAGCCCGGGCGGGGAGGAGCGGCGCAAATGATCGTCGATTTGCCGGAAACCAGTACTAACGAAATCAACAAAAGGCTCGACGAGCTGCGCGAGAAGGTCGGCGCAGTGACTCTCGGCCGGGTACTGACATTGGTTATCGCGCCCGACAGCGAGACCATCCTCGAAGAATCCATCGAGGCGGCCATCGCGGCCAGCCACGAACACCCCAGCCGGGTAATCGTGGTGATGACCGGCGACGCGGATGCCGCCGAGGCGCGTTTGGACGCGCAACTGCGGGCCGGCGGCGACACCGGCGCCACCGAGGTGGTGGTGCTTCGGCTTTCGGGCCCACTCGCCGGACACAGCAGCAGCGTCGTCCTGCCGTTCCTGCTGCCCGATATCCCGGTGGTGGCGTGGTGGCCGGATCTCGCCCCGGCCGTGCCGGCGCGCGATCCGTTGGGCCAACTGGCACTTCGGCGTATCACCGACGCAACCAACGGGACTGACCCATTGGCTTGCATCAAAAGCAGGCTTGCCGGTTATACCCCGGGTGACACCGACCTGGCCTGGAGCCGCATCACCTACTGGCGGGCACTGCTCACCTCGGCGATCGACCAGCCGCCGCACGAGCCAATCAGCTCGGCGTTGGTGTCCGGGTTGAAGACCGAGCCTGCGCTGGATGTTCTCGCGGGGTGGCTGGCGGGCCGCATCGACGGGCCGGTGCGACGCGCGGTCGGTGAGCTCAAGGTCGAACTGGTGCGCAACAGCGAGACGGTGACGTTGAGCAGACCGCAGGACGGCGTGACGGCGACGTTGAGCCGGACGGCCAAGCCGGATGCGCTTGTCCCATTGCAGCGCAGGGAAACCCGCGAGTGTCTCGCCGAGGATCTGCGCCGGTTGGACGCGGACGCGATCTACCTTTCGGCGCTCGAAGGCATCGACCGAGTGGAGTATGTGTGAGCACGACTGTCGAGACCTTCGCCGACAGCGACGGGCTGGCCGCGGCGGCCGGCGAGCGCCTGATCGGCGCCATCGACGCGGCCGCCGCCGCTCGTGGGCGGGCACTGATCGTGCTGACCGGAGGCGGAAACGGCAACCGGCTGTTGAGTTATCTCGGCGCCCAGGGGCAGCGCATCGACTGGGCCAAGGTGCATCTGTTTTGGGGCGACGAACGTTACGTGGCCGAAGACGACGACGAACGCAACGACAAGCAGGCCCTCGATGCGCTGCTGAATCACATCGACATTCCGGCGCGCAACGTGCACCCGATGCCGGCGCTTGACGGCGAATTCGGCAGCGATCTTGCGGCCGCCGCATTGTCGTACGAGCAACTCCTGGCCGCGAACGCCGAACCGGGCGACCCCGCACCGAATTTCGACGTCCACCTGCTCGGCATGGGACCCGAAGGCCACATCAATTCGCTGTTCCCGGACACTCCAGCCGTGCGCGAAACCACCCGGCTGGTGGTCGGTGTGGAGGATTCACCCAAGCCCCCGCCGCAACGAATTACGTTGACACTGCCCGCAATCCAGCGGTCTCGCGAAGTGTGGATATTGGTGTCAGGCGCGGAGAAAGCCGACGCGGTGGCCGCCGCGATCGGCGGCGCCGACCCGGTGTCGGTACCGGCCGCCGGTGCGGTCGGCCGGGAAGACACGGTCTGGTTCCTCGACACCCAGGCGGCAGCCAAACTGTCCGGCTAACGCCGCCGCTCGGCCAGCCGATCGGCGTAGCCGAGCACGTAGTCCTGCAGCCGCCGAATGATGTCGGGTGGCGCAGCGCCCGTCGTCACGGCGGGGCGGCAATGTTCGCAGTGTCTGGGTTGCATACCCGATCAGATGCCGATTCGAGTCCGGGGGTTCCCGACCGGCCAGTAATAATGAGCGCATGGCAGACAAAAGCGCCGGCAGCCGCCCGCCGCGACAGCGCATCAGGACGCTCACCCAGGCGGCAATGAACGCCGACGTCACCGTGGGGCAACTCGAAGACGTGCTCGGCGGCCTGGGTAATACCCTCTCGGACCTGAACAATTCGCTCTCCCACTTGAACGAGGCGGTGGACCGCCTGGACGCCGGCTTGGACCACTTCGAGGCCACGCTCGTCAGGATTGACGACCTGATGGGCCGGCTGGTCACGCTCGTCGCGCCGGTCGAGGCCATTGTCGAACGAATCGACTACATGGTGAGCGTGGGCGAGACGGTGATGTCGCCGCTGTCGGTGGCCGACCACGCAGTGCGAAACCTGTTCAATTCACTGCGAAATCGGACGGCGCATTAAACGGTGCCGGACGCCTGCTCGGCTTCAGACGCGCCCTACGCCGAAGGAATCGGCCTGCCCTGGGACGTCCCGGTCTCTGACGCCGTCGCCGCTATCGCGGCGGCCCGGGCCAGACACGGCGACACCTTCGCCGTGCAGAGCGGTCAGGATCACTACCTGTTCACGTTCTCTGCCGCCGGCGTCGAATCGTTCTACGGATTGCCCGAGGAGAAGGCCAGCAAAGGCGTCGCCGACTACCTGATGCTGCGCCGCAAACTTCCCGACGAGATCTTCGACGGCCGGCGCATCCTGCCCAACACCCTGTTCCGCCGCGACGACGTCGCCGGCTACTTGGCCAACCTGGATTGGGCGCTGCGGGAGACCACCATCGAGCTGGGCCCGTCGGGCTCGGTGGACGTCTTCGACCTGACCCGCCGACTCGGCCACCGGATGGGGCTTGCGTCTTGGGCGGGGCCCGGATGTGCCGAAGGCGAGGGGTTTGATCGCCTCGTGCGGGCCTTCGACACCCTCGACGGTGCCGACGCATTCGTGCATCCCGACGCGATGGCTGCCGTCGCAGCCTCGAACAAGCGAGCCGAGCACGCGGCCCTCGACGAGGTTGTCGATATCGTCGCGGCCGCCGCGCGCCGCTGGGACACCGGCGGTACGGACGATCAGGGTCTGTTCGGCAGGATCGTGGACGCGTGGTGTTCGGAGGCGCAGGACAACCGATTTCGCGGAATCGCGCTCGATGTCGCGCTGATACACATCGCCTCGATGTCCAATTTGGCCGCCGCGCTCGGGTGGGCGCTGATCGATCTGCTCGAGCACCCGGAACATCTGGCGCGCGTCGTCGCCGCCGATGCCGACCTGGCCCAGCGCTGTGCGCTGGAGTCCACCCGTCTGGCGCAACGCTCGATCATGTCCCGCACCGTGCTGTCCCCGGTCCGTTTGGACACCGGCGAGGTCAGCTACCAGGTGCCGCCGGGGTGGACCATCGCCACGTTGCTGCCCCTGCTCAACACGTCCGTTGCACCGGGGCTGGAAAACTGGGACCCGGACCGATGGACGCTGCACCGGCTGACCGACGAGAAGGCACTCCCCTCGCCCATGTTGGTGACGGCGTTCGGCCACGGACGGCACTCGTGTCCGGCCCAGCCGTTCTCGCTGTCGGCCATGACGGCGGCGATGACGCATTTGTGCGGCCGCTATCAGATGACGCCGGATTGGACAACGCACCCGCGGCCCGTCCCGGCCCAGATCGGTGGCGTAGCAAGGGCGGACGGACAATGCGTGTTGCATTACCTCGCGAGACTGCCACGAGAGTGAAGCTGGCCGCACACTCGACAGCGAAGGTGAAGCTGGCCGCACACTCGGCGGGCCGCAACGGTCTAGCCACTGTTGCGCAGCGCGCTGGCCAGCCCGTTCATTGTCAGTAGGATCCCGCGCTGGACGAGCTCGTCGTCGTCGCCGGAGCGGTAGCGCCGAAGTAGCTCCACCTGCAAGTGGTTCAGCGGTTCCAGATACGGGAAGCGGTTGAACACCGACCGTGCCAGCGCCGGGTTGTCGGCCAGCAGGTTGTCTTGACCGGTAATGAGCTTTTGCGCGTTGATGGTGCGGGTGTGCTCCTTGGTGATCTTGTCGAACACTCGGCGGCGCAACGCTTTATCGTCGACCAGCTCGGCGTAGCGAGCCGCCAGGCCCAGATCGGATTTGGCCAGCACTTGGGCCATATTCGACAGCACGGTGCGAAAGAACGGCCACCGTTGATACAGATCGTGCAACACCTCGATGCGGCCACCGTCAGCCAGCCAACCCTCGACGGCCGAACCGGTGCCGTACCAGCCCGGCAGCATTACCCGCGACTGACTCCACGCCAGCACCCACGGGATCGCCCGCAGGTCCGCGATCGACTGGGTGGGCTTACGCGACGTCGGCCGGCTGCCGATGTTCAGCGACCCGATTTCGCTGACCGGGGTGGACGCCAGGAAGTACTCAACGAAACCCGGTGTGTCGTGCACTAATTCGGCGTAGGCGCGCTGCGCCCGGCCGGCCAGGTCGTCGAGGATGTCATACGCCGGACCCGCGGCGTCACCGAGACCTTCGACGTCGAGCAGGGTGGACTCCAGCGTGGCAGCCACCAAGGTCTCCAGGTTGCGCCGCGCCATCAGCGGTTCAGCGTATTTGGCGGTGATGACTTCGCCCTGTTCGGTGAGCCGCAGCGATCCGTTCACCGCTCCGGGCGGCTGGGCCAGGATCGCCTCATAGCTGGGTCCCCCTCCGCGGCCGACGGTGCCGCCGCGACCGTGGAAGAGCCGCAACCGAATTCCGGTCTTGCGGGCCGACTCGACCAAGTCCAGTTCGGCGCGGTACAGCGCCCAGTTCGCCGCCAGATACCCGCCGTCCTTGTTGGAGTCGGAGTAGCCGAGCATCACCTCTTGGTTCTCGTCGCGGGCGTGCACGATCGCCCGGTACAGCGGCAGTTCTAACGCCGCCTCCAGGATCGCCGCGCCGCCGCGCAGGTCGTCGATGGTCTCGAACAGCGGCACGACGCCAACCGGACAGTATGGCTCCGGCCCGGAAACATCCAGCAGGCCAACCTCTTTCAGCAGGATCGCCGCCTCCAACATGTCGGACACCGATCGGCACATCGAGATGATGTAGTTGGGTATCGCGCGCGGTCCGTAGATTTCGATCGCGCGAGCGGCGGCTTCTATGACGCCGAGCTCGCTGCGGGCCAAATCCGAGAGTTGGGCACGCTCGCTGAGCAGCGGCCGGCGGGTGCCGAGTTCGTCGATGAGCACGGTGACCCGTTCATCTTCGGGCAGTGATGCGTAGTCCGGATGCACGCCGGCCCAGGCCAGCAGCTCGCTGACCACCTCTTCGTGCACGTCGGAGTTCTGTCGCATATCCAGCGCGGACAGATGAAATCCGAAGACGTCCATAGCCTCTCGCAGCTGGGCAAGCCGGTCGTCAGCCAGCAGCGCGCTGCCGTTCGCACGCAGCGAGGCGTCGACGGTGTCCAGGTCGGCCCGCAGCTCCGCCGGGTCGGCGTACGGCTCCAAGCCCAGGTCGAGCCGGTTTTCCGGCTCGCGGTCCAGGATTTCGGCCGTGGTCGCGCTGAGGCGGGCACGGATCACGCGTACGGCGCGCCGGTAGGGTTCGTCAGCGCGGGCCGCCTCCTGGCACCAGTCGGCCAGCGCGGCCAACTCGGGTGTGACCGTGATCAGCCGCGACGACATCGACAGCTCCTGCTCCAGCGCGGTCAATTCGGAGAGATAGTGCCCGAGCGCGGTATAGGCGGCGCTGGCGGTGGCCAACCGGACCACGTCGGCGGTCACATTGGGATTGCCGTCACGGTCGCCGCCGATCCAGGAGCCGGGCCGCAGGATCGGCTCGGGCAGCAGATCCACGTCCGGCCAGCGGCTGCGCAGCGCTTCCCGAACCTCGGCGTTGACCTTCGGGATCACCTCGAAGAACGCGGCCGGGTAATAGCGCAACCCGACGTCGATCTCGTCGGTGATCTGCAGCCGCGACAACCGGACCAGCGCGGTCTGCCACAGGGTCAGGATCTGGCGGCGCAGCTCGGGCAGGATGACGTCGGTGTCGGCGTGACCTTCGGCACGTAGCCGCATCAGTTCGGTGATCCGGTGTTGGGCAGCGAACACCGTGCGGCGGCGGGTTTCGGTGGGGTGTGCGGTGATGACCGGAGCGACCAGCGCGTCGGTTAACGCCTCGGCGACGGTGGCCGCGTCCAGGTCGGCGGCGTCGAGCTTGTCGTACGTGGCGGCCAGGCTGCTGTCTTGCGGTGGATCACCGGCGGCGACGTGAATTGCCCGGCGGCGCTCCCGGTGGATGTCTTCGGCCAGGTTGGCCAGCAATGCGAAGTGGCTGAACGCCCGGATGACGGGAATCGCTTGGTGGATGTCGATGCCCTCGAACATGTGGGCCACCTCGGCCCGTTCGATCTCCGAGCGACGCACCCGAAATGACGCCACCCTGGCCCGCTCGACCAGCGCGAACACCTCGTCGCCGTTGTGCTCGCGCACCGTGTCGCCCAGGATCGTGCCGAGCAGCCGGATGTCGTCGCGCATCGGCTCGGTCGCCTCACGGCCCGTGCGGGTGCGTTGGACGGCGCCGATTGGCTCCAGCCCGGTGTCGGAAACGCCAACCATGAATCCAGTATCGGGGCGCGGAGGCTAGCCCGCGCTGCGAGCAGAGCCGCTCAGGCGTTGTATTTGATGCGCAGTGCCATACCGATGATGGCCACCAGCCAGATGCCGATGACGAACAGCGTCAGTCGGTCGAGGTTCTTCTCCACCACCGTCGACCCGGACAGGCTGGACTGCACGCCACCACCGAACAGCGTCGACAGACCGCCACCCTTGGCGCGGTGCAACAGCACCAACAGGACCACCAGGACGCTGGTCACCACCAGGGTGATCTGCAGGGCCAATTCCATGGGTGGCAGCTTACCGGCCGGTGAGTGGTGGCCTCAGACCGGCGTTAGCTCAACGTGTCGTCGTAGTACAGGTCGCCGTTGTCGTAGTCGATGTAGACCGGGTTATTCTCGAATGCCTCGTAGCCGCTATCGATCGAGCTTCCCGAGACCTCTGTCGGCGTCTCGTTCGGTAGCTGGTCTCCTCCGGCGTTCTCCACCTGGTAGGAGTACAGCAACGTGTTGCCGTCGTAGACATTGACATAGTCTCCGTCCGGCACTCCGTTGGCGTTGGACTCTATGGATGACGGGATGGTTCCGTAGACACCCCCGGAGTCGAGGTCGTCGGAGACCAGACCGGTACCGACAGGCGTCTGTGTGGGATCAGTAATCGGACTACTGGTCGTTACTGTTTCGGTCAGGTCACTTGTCGGGGTCGAGCCGGTGCTCGGCAGATCTGCGTAGGGCGTTCCCGGGTTGCTGTCACTGGCAATCAAGTAGCCGCCGGGTTCGTCGACGGTCACACCGTCATAGCCATCCGCCTGGAACGGGCTTTCGCCCGCCCCACCACTGGTATTGTCCCCGATGCCCAGGATGCCGCCGGTTGAATCGTTACTGGCGAGAAAGTTCTGGAAGGCGTCGTTGG
>NZ_DATMLH010000158.1:0-6664 GCF_035570115.1 Mycobacterium sp. | reverse complement strand
TGGGAGATGGCCGCGGTCGAGGGCTTGTTGGACCGCGCCATCGACGGCCACGGCGCGGTGGTCAGCGTGGTGGGATCACCGGGCATCGGTAAGAGCCGGCTGGTGCGCGAGGCCACCGCAATGGCAGCGGCCCGGGGTGTCGAGGTGTTCACCGCCTTCTGCGAATCACACGCCAGCGACATTCCCTTCCGCGTCGTGGCGCGGTTGCTGCGTGCCGCCACCGGCGTGCGCGGCCTCGACTATGCGGCCGCTCGTGCGGGGGTGCGGGCTCAATTCCCTGATGCCGACCCCGAGGACGTGCTGCTGTTGGAGGACTTGCTGGGCATCGCCGACCCTGAGGTGGCGCTGGCCAAGGTCGATCCGGATGCCCGGCGGCGGCGGTTGACCGCGCTGGTCAACGCCGCATCGCTGGCCCGCCAAGCCCCGGCAGTCTACGTCGTCGAGGACGCCCATTGGATCGATCAGGTCAGCGAATCGATGATCGCCGGCTTCGTTACCGTGATCCCGCAGACGCACGCGCTGGTGCTGATCACCTACCGCCCCGAATACCGGGGCGCACTGAGCCGGGTGCCCGGTGCGCAGAGCATCGCCCTGGCCCCGTTGAGCGATTCGGAGACGGCAGCACTGGTCACTGAGCTGCTCGGACTTGACCCTTCGGTCGGCGGGTTGGCCACCATGATCGCCGAGCGGGCCGCCGGCAATCCGTTTTTCGTCGAGGAGTTGGTGCGCGATCTGGCCGAGCGGGGTGTGCTGACCGGAGCCCGTGCTAATTATGTCTGCCAGGTCGATCATGCCGATGCCGCCGTGCCGGCGACCCTGCAGGCCACCATCGCCGCCCGTATCGACCGGCTCGCCCTGGCCGCCAAGCAGACTCTGAATACCGCCGCGGTGATCGGGTTGCGGTTTGGTGCAGAGCAGTTGGCGTTGCTCGATGGTGAGGCCGAGCTGGGCGAGTTGATCGCTGCCGAACTCGTCGACCAGGTGCGGTTCACCCCGCACGACGAGTACGCCTTCCACCACCCGCTGATCCGGACCGTGGCCTACGAAACACAGCTGAAGTCCGACCGCGTCGAGCTGCATCGGCGCCTGGCAACCGCGATCCAACAACGCTACCCGGATTCTCTGGATGAGAACGCGGCGCTGATCGCCGAGCATTTCGAGGCCGCCGATGACCTGCGCGCCGCTTTCGGCTGGCACATGCGCGCCGGGGCATGGGCGCAATCCCGCGATATCCGGGCCGCGCGCAACAGCTGGGAACGGGCCCGAACGGTCGCCGACCGGTTGCCCACCGATGACCCGGGCCGGGCGTCGATGCGCATCGCCCCGCGGACTCTGCTGTGCATGAACACCGTCCGGGTGGCCGGCAGCATCGCCGACACTGGCTTCGACGAACTGCGTGACCTCTGCAGCGCCGCCGGCGACACAGTGTCGCTGGCGCTCGGCATGGGCGGCCTGATGGCGACGCTGGTATTCCATAACCGCTACCGGGAAGCGGCGCGGCTTGCGTCGGACTGCAGCCGGCTGCTCGAGTCGATCGCCGATCCGGCGTTGACGTTGATGTTGCTCGTCGCGCAATCCACGTGGATGGCGGGCCATGCAGCCGAAGGTCTGCGCTTGGCGCAGCGCGTCATCGACCTGGCCGAAGGCGATCCCACCAAGGGCAGTCTGGGCCCCATCGGGTCACCGTTGGCGATGGCGATCCTCATGCGTGGCAGCTGTCGATATTCCCTCGGTGTTCCAGGCTGGAGGGAAGACCTCGACCAGGCGACCGCGATGGCCCGCAGCATCGACCCGACGTCCATTCACGTTACCGTGCTGTATAAGTACCGGTTCGCCGCCCATGCCGGGGCGTTGCTCCCCGACGCGGCGGCTGACCGGGACACCGCCGAAGCGATGGAGATGGCCGAGCATTCCGGCGATGACTTCCAGGTGGATGCCGCCCGGGTGAGCCGCGGCCTTGTCCTGATCAATCAGGGCGGTTCGCAACGCGCGGCCGGTTTCGCGCTGCTCGCCCAGTTTCGTGAAGCTAACTTGCGGCACGGGTACGCGAAAAACGTAGTGCGGACTGTCGACTCCGAGATCGCGAAGGAGAAAGCCAGAACCGGCGATGTCGACGGCGCCATCGAGTTGGCACGCGCGGTCGTCGACTACACGTTTGACGCGGGCGATGCGCTCTCCCTTGGAGAGGCCGTCAGGGTCTTGGTGGAAGCACTGCTGCAGCGCGGCACCAGCGCCGACCTCAAGGAGGCGCAGGCCGCGACCGACCGGCTGGCAGCGGAGCCGACCGACCCGGGATACGTCCTGTTCGAGGTTCCGCTGCTGCGGCTGCGGGCTCTTCTCGCGCGGGCTCACGGCGACGCCGCGACCTATGCGCACTTGCGGGATCGCTACCGCGACATGTCGAAAACGCTTGGCTTCGAGGGGCATATCGCCCTGGCCGAGGCGATGCCGTGACGGCGCGGTTCATCAAGCCTCAGCGCCTAGGACATGATTTCTCGCCATCCAATCGTCGATGTAGCTCATAGCCACCGGTAGAGCCGCCCCTGAAAACACCATGTGGTCAGAGTGGGGAATCTCAACGGAGGTCCCGTGCTGGTACCGGGCTGCGGTTCGGCGCACGATTCCGGCCGACACGATGCGGTCACACTCGGCCCCCATCACCAGCACGGGGGCAGTGACCGCCGCGAAATCGACAACGGCGGCCTTCGAAAGCCTTGGCACCGCGAGGAGCAGCTCCCAGAGATAGCGTCCGGATTCGCAGACCAAACCGTCATACATCTCCCGGGCGATGTCCTCGGTCTGCGTGTTAGCGATCCAGCGTCGAGATTGCTCGAACGTCGGGGGGCGCCACGGCTTGGTCCAGGAACGTGGCCGTAACAAGTGCGGCAGGGACATGCGGAAGGTTGTGCGGGTCCCACCGAGGATGCCCGCCGCCGGGCCGGGGCATGCTGCCACTAAGCCAGCTTGGCGTGTGCGCGCGGCGACCAATTGCGCCAGCAGCCCGCCCATCGAGTGACCTACCAGAAGCGGCGGCGAATCCAGCGAATTCACCAACGCCACCAAGTCGTCGGCGTAGTCCCGAAGGCTCAGTGAGGCGACCTTGATCGCACCTTCCTGCATGGGCAATTCGTGGTACCGCAGCGTCGGGGTGTGCACCGTGTATCCACGCTCTTCGAATGCGGTGCGGGCCGGAGCCAACTGCTCCCCACGGCTCCAGGAGCCGTGAATCAACACGACGTGTTTGGCTTCGGCCACGAAACTAACGATGACAGCCCTTGGATGGTTTCAGCAGGAGTTAAAGGGCCGCGCCTGCGTAAGCGCAAGAACGCCCGCGCGCCTCTCCCCGGCGTGGCCACGTCGGGGCCGAATTGCGTTGTGCTTTGTTTACCTCAGGCTGTTGCTATTGAGCCGCAGCGCCGTCGATGGTCGCCGGTTTCTGTTCGTGGAAAGGCTCGCCATGAGTGATGCCGCTTCGTCTGAGGTCCCCGGTTCCGCGTCGACGTCGCGAGCAATCCATTTGTCCGAACTGCTAGGTCAGCCGGTAATCGCCAGGTCGGATGACATCGTCGGCAAGGTCGAGGACGTGGTTGTGCGGTTAGGGGAAGCCGACGTCTACCCGCCAGTGACGGGGCTGGTGGCGGGGATCGGCGGGAACCGGGTGTATGTGTCGTGGAAGCAGATCGCGGAGTGGGCGCACGGCCAGGTCCTGTTGTCGCAGAACAAGGTCAACCTGCGCGCGTTTGAGCGCCAGCCCGGCGAGGTGCTGCTGCGGGCCGATCTGCTCGACCATCGACTGATTGACGTGCCGGCCGCGGAGTTGGTGCACGCCTACGACGTCGAGTTGGAAGACACCGGGACGAACTGGGTGCTGGCGCGCCTCGATACCCGCCGTCCGCCGCGCCTGTTCGGGCTGATACACCCCGGTGGCGGCAACGCCAGCCGAGACTGGAAATCGTTTGAACCACTGATCGGGCACCAGGAAAGCAGTCTCGAGCGCCGCACCAGGGGGCGTTTTGGCAAGCTCAAACCGGCGCAGATCGCTGACTTGCTCGAAGACGCCGACAAGCGCGAGGGCGGCGAGATTCTCGACCGCATTCACGATGACCCCGAGTTGGAAGCCGACGTTTTCGAAGAACTCGACCCTGATAAGGCCAACAAGCTGCTCGGCAATATGAGTGACGCCGATGTCGCCGGGGTGTTGGCCCGAATGCGGGCTGACGATGCCGCCGATGCCATCTTCGAGCTCCGTCAATCTCGTCGCCGCCCTGTGCTGGAGCTGCTGCCTGCGGGTCAGCGCACCAAAGTGGTCACCCTGATGGGTTTCAACCCTGCTACCGCCGGCGGATTGATGGGCGTTGATGTGGCGTCGTGTCCGACGGATGCTACCGCTGCGCAGGCGATTTCGATTGTTGCGGCTGCAAGTACGTTGCAGCCCGAGGCGCTGCTGAACATCCATGTTCTCGGTGCGGCCGGTGAGCTGGTCGGCGTGGTGTCGGTGATCGAACTGCTGCAGTCGGCCCCCGATACGCCGGTGCTGGAAGTGGCCGATTTGGACCCGGTCCGGGTTACCCCGGCAGCTGACGTGACCGATATCGCCTTGTTGATGGCCGATTACAACCTGGTCACTATCCCTGTCGTCGACGAACACGATCACGTCCTGGGTGTGGTGACCTTTGACGATCTCCTGGAGGCCACGGTGCCAGAAGATTGGCGGCGACGCGAACCTGCACCACGCCCGATCCGCGAATCCTCCGCGGAGAACTCGGATTTGGACAACCCGGGTGGACCGACCCGTGCCTGAGCCAACGAGCCAGGGTTCTGTGTCGGGCACCGCTCGTGAGGTTCTCACTACTTCGGCGGTGCTGGACAGCGCGCACCTCGGCGACATTGAGGGCGCTTTCGGCCGGATCCGGATGGATGCGACCGATCACGGACGCACGCTCAAGACACGATTGATCACGTTGCTGGCGATCGTCGGTCCGGGCCCTGATCGTCATGGTCGGCCGACCATCACCAACCGATCTACGAGCGTGAAAGAAACCATACGAGCAGCCGCCATACAACCGATTACCGGGCCGGTAGCTTAATCGCCTATGGGTGCTCTGGACGGACGCGTGGCATTGATCACCGGTGGGGCTCGAGGGCAGGGGCGCGCACATGCATTGGCATTGGCAGCCGAGGGTGCCGACATCGTGGCGGCCGATGCCCCCGATGCGATGACGGACCTGACCTACCCCCTAGGCACCGAGGACGACTTACAAGAGACCGCAAAGCTCGTTGAAGCGCTGGGACGGCGGTGCGTGCCGTTAACGCTGGACGTGCGCAATTCGGCCGCCGTCGGCGCCGCGATCAAGCAGACGGTCGCCGACATGGGCAGCCTCGACATCGTGGTGGCTAACGCCGGGATCGTCAGCACCGGGCGACTGGAAGAGGTCAGCGACGGGGTTTGGCAGCAGCTGGTCGACACCAACCTGACCGGCGTATTTCACACCTTGCGGGCGGCCATACCGGTGATGCGACAGCAGCGGTTCGGACGGATCGTCGTGACCTCGTCGATGGGCGGCCGAATGGGCATCCCGGACCTGGCCGCGTACAACGCCACGAAGTGGGGTGTCATCGGCCTCGCAAAGTCCGTCGCCCTGGAGGTCGCCAAAGAGGGCATCACGGTCAACATCATCTGCCCGACCACAACTCAAACACCGATGGTGCAACCCGCTGGCGGCGAGGGCATCCCAGACGATCTAGTGCGCCGGATGATGAAGGGGAATCCAATACCTCAGCCATGGCTGCAGCCTGAGGACGTCAGCCGCGGCGTGCTCTACCTGGTGACCGATCCCGGGGTCATCACCGGCAGTGTTCTAGAGATCGGCCTCGGCGGCAGCGCCCGCATCCATTGACGCCGGCTCGCGGTGGTCGCAGAACGCGACACGCTCCAACGGGCGTCTCGCCCTGTGGTCAAAACGTGATAAAGGCGTGATCGAATTGCTCACGCGCCCTTACCCTTCCAATCTCGCGGCGCACCTACGATCCCAATTGGAACCGTGTCGATTAAAGGGGTCGGAGCCATGCGGGCGGTTGTTCGGTGCATTCTTGCGGTGATTGTGATCGCTGCGACCCTGGTTGTCGGGCCGGCCAGCGTAAGCCGGGCGGCGGCGAATCAGTCGGAAAGGTTCGCCGTTGCATCGGTTTTGCCGACGCGCGGCGAGCTGGTGGGTGTGGCGCACCCGGTGGTGGTGACGTTGAGCGCGCCCGTCACCGACCGGCACGCGGCCGAGCGTGCCATTGACATCAAAACGACGCCCGCGATGACCGGCAAGTTCGAATGGCTGGACACCGACGTGGTCCAGTGGGTTCCTGACGGATTCTGGCCGTCGCATAGCACGGTCGCGCTCTCGGTGGGTGGTCTGTCGACGGACTTCAAAACGGGTCCCGCCGTCCTCGGTGTTGCTGATATCTCAGATCACACGTTCACTGTGGCCGTCGACGGAGTAGGCGCGGGACCCACACCTCCACTACCAGCTCCGCACCACCGACCCCACTGGGGAGAACAGGGCGTAATGCTGGCCTCGATGGGTAGGCCGGAATTCCCGACACCTGTCGGCTCCTACACGGTGCTGTCCAAGGAACGCTCGGTGATTATGGATTCGAGCAGCGTCGGCGTCGC
>NZ_DATMLH010000157.1:0-15227 GCF_035570115.1 Mycobacterium sp. | reverse complement strand
CCGAAGCCGAGTATTTCAACGTCTGACATCCGACAGTCCGCGCGCGGACGGCGGTATCCTCTCGCCAGTCGAGACCCCGACAGCATCGAAGGACGCCATGGCCGCTGACGACGCCCGCGGCCAGACGCCGTCGGCTCATCACGAAGACCTGCCCGTCGACAGCGCCGCCGCCCGTGCCGCTTTCTTGTCCGCCACTCGCTTCGCTGCAGTGGCCGCGATCGGGGGACTGTGCTTCGGTTACGACATCTCGGTGACCAACCGCGCAGTCAAGGCGCTGCAGGCCAACTTTCAGATTGGCAACGCGCTATTGGGTTTCGCCGCCGCCTCGGCTGTGATGGGCGCCGCGGTCGGGGCGGTGCTGGCCGGCCGAATCGCGGACCGGATGGGGCGGCGGGCGATGATGAAGCTCGCGGCCGTCTTGTTCTTCGTCTGCGGGCTCGGCGCCGGATTGGCAAGCAGCATTTGGATGTTCATCATCTTCCACACCATCGGCGGCATCGGCATCGGCCTATCCTCAGTTGCGGCCCCGGCTTACATCGCCGAAATCTCGCCCCCGCGGTTCCGCGGCCGGCTCGGCTCGCTGCAGCAGCTCGCGATCGTGTGCGGCATCTTCGGCGCACTGGCACTGACCTGGTTGCCGTTCCACCTCGCCGGCGGTTCCGGTAAGCCGCTCTGGCTGGGTCTGGCCGCCTGGCGCTGGACCTACCTCAGCGAGCTGGCACCCGCGCTGCTGTATTTCGCGCTGCTCTTCACGATCGCGGAGTCGCCGCGTTATCTAGTTGCCAAACAACAGCTTTCACAAGCTCGACGGGTACTCTCCACATTGCTCGGCGCCCGCGACGTCGAACCCACGATCAGTCGGATCGCTGACACGTTGGAGCAGGAAAAGCCGCAGTCGTGGCGCGATCTGCGTAAGCCGACCGGCGGGCTGTACGGCATCGTGTGGGTGGGCCTGGGGCTGGCCGTTTTTCAGCAGTTCGTCGGTATTAACGTGATCTTCTCCTATTCCGATTTGCTCTGGGAGGCAGTGGGATTCGGTGAGAAGTCGTCGTTCACCATTGCCCTGGTGACCACCGGCGTCAACGTGCTGATCACATTGGTGGCGATCGCGCTGATCGACCGGCTGGGCCGCAGGCCACTGTTGCTGGCCGGATCCGCGGGGATGTCACTGATGCTGGCGACGATGACGGTCGTGTTCGCCAGCGCACCGGTGACAAACGGTCAGCCACAACTTGACGGGGCATCCGGGGTGGTCGCGCTGGTGGCCGCCGACCTGTTCGTTGTCGCATTCGCTGTCTCCTGGGGACCGGTCTTATGGGTGCTGCTGGGCGAAATGTTCCCCAATCGCATCCGCTCGGCTGCGCTGGGATTGGCGTCGGGCGTGCAGTGGATGGCCAACTGGACCATCGCGGTGACGTTCCCGGCGCTGCGGCACGCGCTCGGCTTGGCCTACGGCTTCTACGCGCTGTGTGCGCTGCTGTCCCTTGTTTTCGTTTGGCGATGGGTCCGGGAAACCAACGGCGTTTCCCTCGAAGACATGCCCGACGAAGTCTCCTCGACCTGAAACCGCCGTGACTTTGCTTACCCGCCCATGAAACAATCGCTGGCCGTGAAGACCTTCGAGGATCTGTTTGCCGAACTCGGCGAGCGTGCCCGCACCCGCCCGCCCGGCAGCGGCACTGTGGCCGCGCTGGACGGTGGGGTGCATGCGGTGGGCAAGAAGGTCCTCGAGGAGGCCGGCGAAGTGTGGTTGGCGGCCGAGCACGAATCTGACGACGCACTCGCCGAGGAGATCAGTCAGTTGTTGTATTGGACGCAGGTGCTCATGATCGCTCGCGGGCTGACGCTCGACGACGTGTACCGGAAGCTGTGATGGTAGCGCTGCACCGAAACGGGTCCACGAGGCTGCGGGTCGCAGTTCCCAACAAGGGGGCACTGAGCGAGCCGGCCGTCGAAATCCTGGCTGAGGCCGGGTACCGTCGGCGTACCGATCCCAAAGACCTGACCGTGATCGACCCGCACAACCACGTCGAGTTCTTCTTCCTGCGGCCGAAAGACATTGCTATCTATGTCGGGTCGGGGGAGCTTGACTTCGGAATAACTGGACGGGATTTGGCGCGTGAGTCCGGCGCGCCGGTGCACGAACGACTCGCGCTCGGTTTCGGGTCGTCCAGCTTTCGTTACGCCGCACCGGCCGGACGCGACTGGACCATCGACGACCTGGCCGGTCGGCGAATCGCCACCGCCTATCCGAATTTGGTGCGAGAAGACTTGGCGGCCCGCGGTATCGATGCGACCGTGATCCGCCTGGACGGCGCCGTAGAGATCTCCGTGCAGCTCGGGGTCGCCGATGCGATCGCCGACGTGGTGGGTTCGGGTCGCACCTTGAACTTGCACAATCTGGTGGCCTTCGGTGAACCGCTGTGCGATTCGGAGGCGGTGCTCATAGAACAGACCGACCCTGACGACGCAGGCGACGGACCGCATACCTCTGCGCGCGAACAGCTGGTCGCGCGGGTGCAGGGCGTGGTGTTCGGTCAACAGTATTTGATGCTGGACTACGACTGCCCGCGTTCGGCGCTCGACGACGCCACGTCGATCACACCGGGTTTGGAGTCCCCGACGATCGCCCCGCTGGCCGACCCGGATTGGGTCGCGGTGCGCGCGCTGGTGCCGCGTAGGGACGTCAACGCGATCATGGACCAGCTGGCGGCCATCGGGGCCAAGGCGATCCTGGCCTCGGACATCCGGTTCTGTCGTTTCTGATCTTGAATGCGCCGGTGCAACCGGCCAATGCTGTGTTAGCGTCCGCTAGAGCCGCGTTCTGTCGTTGAGCCCCAGGGAGGGTCGCCGTGACGCATTTCTATGTTCTGCTGCTAGCTCTGGGGATCGGTGTCATCGCGGGGCTTCGGTCCTTCACTGCTCCAGCCGTCGTCGCCTGGGCCGCGTTTCTGAAGTGGATCAACCTGAGTCACACGTGGGCGTCCTGGGTCGGCACTCTGGCGGCCGTCATCGTCTTCAGTCTTCTCGCGGTCGGCGAACTATTCCTTGACAAACAACCCAAAACACCGCCACGCACGGCGCCACCATCGTTCGGCGCCCGGATCGTCTCGGGCGCGTTCGCGGGTGCTGTCATCGGCACCGCCTGGGGCTATACCTGGAGCGCGCTCGGCGCCGGCGTCGTCGGCGCCGTGCTTGGGACTTTGGGTGGCTACCAGGCGCGTACCCGCCTCGTGGCCGCCCACGGCCACGACCTGCCGATCGCCTTGCTCGAGGATGCGGTCGCGGTGCTGGGTGCATTCGCACTTGCCGCTGTAACAGCTGCTCTGTGACAAGGCGTTTCGACGCCATCGTGGTGGGCGCCGGTCAGGCCGGGCCTTCATTGGCGGGTCGACTGACCGCGGCCGGCCAGACCGTTGCCGTGGTGGAGCGCAAGCTGATCGGCGGCACCTGTGTCAATAACGGATGCATCCCGACCAAGACAATGGTGGCCAGCGCGCATGCCGCGCACCTGGCCCGTCGCGGCGCCGACTTCGGCGTCGGCACCGGTGCGGTCAGCGTGAACATGCCGAAAGTCAAGGCGCGCAAAGACGAGATCATGCTGGACGACCGCAAGGGCGTCGAAGACTGGTTGAACGGAATGGACGGCTGCACGGTCATTCGCGCGCATGCTCGATTCGAGGACCCGCACACACTGCGCGTCGGCGACGAAGTTCTGCAAGCCGAGCGGATCTTCCTCAACGTCGGTGGTCGTGCGGTGGTGCCCGACATTCCGGGCCTTGCGGATGTCGAGTTCCTCACCAACGTCTCGATCCTCGAACTCGACACCGTGCCTGAACATCTCGTCATCATCGGTGGTAGCTACATCGCCCTCGAGTTCGCCCAGATGTATCGGCGGTTCGGCGCCCGGGTGACCGTCGTCGAGAAAGGGCCCCGGCTGGCATCCCGCGAAGATCACGACGTCTCGGACGCCATCAAGACGATCCTGCAAAACGAGGGCATCGACATCGTCGTCGATGCCGCCGATATCCGGATAGCTAAGCAGGACAGTGCTTCCGAAGGGTTCGAAGTGACACCGCGAGACGGCGTCGGGTCGATCGCCGGCAGTCATCTGCTGCTGGCGGTCGGGCGCCGTCCCAACACCGACGACCTCGGCCTGGAGGCCGCCGGTGTCCAAACCGATGCCCGCGGCTACATCACCGTCGATGACCAGCTGAAAACCAGCGTCGACCACATCTGGGCGATGGGGGACTGTAACGGCAAGGGCGCGTTCACCCACACCTCCTACAACGACTTCGAAATCGTCGCGGCCAACCTGCTAGACAACGACCCACGCCGGGTGAGCGACCGCATCCCCACCTATGCCCTCTACATCGACCCCCCGCTGGGGAGAGCCGGAATGACCGTCGAGCAGGTCCGCGCGGCAGGCCGCCCTGCATTGATCGGTCAGCGGCCCATGACCAGGGTCGGTCGCGCGGTGGAAAAGGGTGAGACACAAGGCTTTATGAAAGTCGTGGTGGACGCCCAAACGCAGCAGATCCTGGGAGCGGCCATTCTCGGTGTCGGCGGCGATGAGGCCATCCACGCCATCCTGGATATGATGTCCGCCAAGGCGCCCTACACAACGTTGGCGCGCACGGTACACATCCACCCGACGGTCTGCGAGCTGATACCGACGATGCTGGAGGAGATGTCGCCGCTGCAGTAAGTCTCAGGCGGCCGGATCCGCCTGATGCAGGACGGCGTCCGCGTCACCTTCGTCAGGATGCTTCGGCCAACCCGGATACGGCGGTGGCGTCCCGCCGAAGGCGGGGCAGTGCGCGTGGTGCGCGCACCAGTCGCACAGCCGTGACGGCCTGGGCCTGAAATCGCCTGTCACACCGGCAGATTGAATTGCCCGCCAAATCGCCATCAGGGTCTTCTCGAAGCGCAGCAGCTCGTCTTCGTCGGGGGAGTAGTCCAGTAGCTGACCGTCCGCGAGGTAGATCAGCCTAAGCCGCGTCGGCAGCACGCCCCGCGAGCGCAGCAACGCGACCGCATAGAACTTCATCTGGAACATGGCCTTGAACTCGGCGAGTGCCCGCGCTTCCGGTGGCGCCTTGCCGGTCTTGTAATCCACCACCCGCAACTCGCCGGTGGGCGCGACATCGATCCGGTCGATGATTCCGCGCAGCAGCGTGCCGTCGGCAAGCTCGACCTCGATGCGCTGCTCACAGCTCTGCGGGTCGAACCGGGTCGGGTCTTCCAACCGGTAGTAGCCGGACAGCAGGGCGCGAGCCTCGTCGAGGAGTTGGGTCTGCTGGTCGGCGTCCAACTCGCCCGCCAGATCGGGTTCGCCGGTGATCACCTGCTCCCAAGCCGGGCCGACGAGCGCGCCAGCGGCCTGCGGGCCGCGTTCGGGTGCGGGCAGGCTGTACAGCTGCTCCAGCGCGGCATGCACCACCGAGCCCCGCAGCTGTGCCGTGGATGGCGGCTCAGGCAGCCGATCGACCGCACGGAACCGATAGAGCAGCGGGCACTGTTTGAAGTCGGCCGCCCGCGACGGCGACAACGCCGGCCGCGACGCAGGCCGGGACCTGGCTACCTTGCCGCTCATATCCGCAGCCTAGGGGCGAGGTCCGACAACCCCGCGGACCTTTCCCGGCGCGTCTGCTGGCAGGCTAGACAGCTGTGTCTGCAACCGGGCCGTTCGCCGTCGGCGATCGTGTCCAGCTCACCGACCCCAAGGGTCGGCACTACACGATGCTGCTCAGCACCGGCGGCGAATTTCATACACACCGTGGCGCGATCGCACACGACGCGGTCATCGGACTGCCGGAAGGCAGCGTGGTGAAGTCGGCCAACGGTGACCCGTTCCTGGTGTTGCGCCCGCTGTTGGTGGACTACGTGATGTCCATGCCCCGCGGTGCCCAGTTGATCTATCCCAAAGACGCCGCCCAGATCGTGATCGAGGGTGACATCTTTCCGGGCGCCCGGGTTTTGGAGGCCGGTGCCGGCTCCGGGGCGCTGACCTGTTCGCTGCTGCGCGCGGTCGGGCCGCAGGGGCGGGTGATCTCCTACGAGGTGCGCGCCGATCACGCCGAACACGCCCATCGCAATGTAGAGACGTTCTCCGGCTGCGTCCCCGACAACTGGCGGCTGATTCTCAGCGATGTCGCGGATACCGACCTGCCTGACGGCTCGGTCGACCGGGTGGTGTTGGACATGCTGGCGCCGTGGGAGGTGCTCGACACCGTCTCGCGGGTGGTGGTTGCCGGTGGCGTGCTGATCGTCTACCTGGCCACCGTTACTCAGCTTTCCAAAACGGTGGAGGCGCTGCGCGAGCAGCAATGCTGGACCGAGCCTCGCGCCTGGGAGACGCTGCAACGCGGGTGGAACGTCGTCGGGTTGGCCGTGCGTCCGCAGCACAATATGCGCGGACACACCGGATTCCTGGTGTCCGCGCGTCGGCTGGCCCCGGGCACCGTCACGCCGACGCCGCTGCGCCGCAAGCGCTGAGCCGGGCTAGTCGTCGCTGCGGTGCAGGCCGCGGCGCACCGACAGCAGTTCGAACTCCGGGTGCGCGGCCACCAGTCGTTCAGCCGCGTCGAGCACGTCGACGGCGTGGCCGCGGTCAGCCGACGCGATCGCCATCCCAATGCCCGCCCGTCGGTAGAGCTCATGCGATCCCGTTTCGGCGGCCGAGACGCTGAACTTGCGCTGCAACTCCGCCACCACGGGGCGGATCACCGATCGCTTCTGCTTGAGTGAGCGCACGTTACCGAGCAGCAGATCGAACTCGAGCCACCCGATCCACATCGCGGGTCAGCGGCCTGGCGTCGCCGCCGGGGGCGCGACTTGTGCGGGACTGTAAGCAAGCAGCACATCGGCCGTTCGCGCCGACAGCTGCCACCCTCCCCGGAACGGTGTGAACTCCATCGGAAAGGAGAACCTGGGCCCGCGGGGTTTGGGTGAGCTGACGTTGACGTTGGCCACCACGTCGGCCGGATCCCGGTCTGACCATGCGACGTCGCGCACGTCGAACTTCATCGGCGCAAAGCCGCCGTTGAGCAGCGCGGTGGCGAACTGATCGAACACGGCAGCGTTGTCCGGGGTGGCACCTTCGACCAGGTTAAGTTTCTGACTGCCCGGCACCCCAGGATCGGCCAGCCGGTAGAGCACCTTGGCGAGGTCGTCGGGCGGCGGCAGCGGCGCGACCTGCGCGACTGCCGTCGACGTCAGCGACGTCGACGCTGGCGGCTCAGGCTCCGGCGACGTACCGCTCTCGTCGCCGGAGCACCCGGAGAGGCCAAGCGCCGCCACAATCGTGGCGGCGCTCAGGACTGCGGTGAGGTGTCGATCCATCCAGCAGCGGTCAGCCGCCCGCCGACTGCACCGACTGGATCAGCGTCATCGCCGAGGTGCGCGACAAAACCCAGCCGCCCTGGTCGACGAACGTGAGGTTCTCGGTTGTCGGAGGAAGGTGCGGACCCGTCGCGGTGATATTGGCCGACGCGGCACCCGGGCCGGTGGGCTGGATGTTGGTGATGTTGAACGTCAGCGGCAGGCTGCCCTTGGCGGCGGCTTGCTGCAGCTTCTTGTCGGCGAAGTGGCCCTCGACGCCGCCGATCCCGCCCTCGACCAGATTGCTCTTGCTCGCGAACGGCACGCTCGGGTCCTGCAGGCTGTTGAGCAGGCTGACCAATTGGTCGGGCGTGGGTACGTTGGCGCCGGGGAGGACCGGGTCCAGCGGGAGTGGCGCGCTGAACACGACCGGCTGAACCTCAGGCAACGTGGCGGTAACAGATGCAATGCAGGTCACACCCGCAGCTGCCGCGCCGATTGCCGCGACGGCCGCCACGCCCGTGGCTAGGGATTTCACGGTCACAGATGTCCTCTCGATCAGGCAGGTTCAACATGATGTTAACGCTGGCGCCAGTCTGCCCCATTTCGAGTTCCCGCATGAATTGGAAATCGCCGGTAGCGTTGAGGTATCCGCCGCACCACCTTCCGGTCGCGGGAAAGGAGCGCACGATGGGTGAGTCAGAGCGCGAAACGTTCGGTAACCCTCGCGAGCCAGACCTGTCCGCGGAGGATGCGGCCGAGTTGGAGGAGCTCCGGCGCGAGGCGGCAATACTGCGTGAGCAACTCGATACTGCCGTTGAAACGCAGAGTGTCGCGCGCAGTCCCCGCGATATTCACCAGCTTGAGGCCCGGATCGATTCGCTCGCGGCGCGCAATTCCAAATTGATGGAAACGCTGAAGGAGGCCCGGCAGCAACTGCTGGCCCTGCGCGAAGAGGTCGACCGGCTCGGGCAGCCGCCGAGCGGCTACGGCGTGTTGTTGTCCACGCATGACGACGAGACCATCGACGTGTTCACCTCTGGACGCAAGATGCGCCTGACTTGCTCGCCCAACATCGACGTCAAGTCTTTGAAGAAGGGCCAGACAGTTCGGCTCAACGAGGCTTTAACTGTCGTCGAAGCCGGCACCTACGAATCGGTTGGTGAGATCTCCACGCTGCGTGAGATTCTCAACGACGGGCACCGAGCCTTGGTCGTCGGACACGCCGACGAGGAACGCATCGTGTGGCTGGCCGATCCGCTGGTTGCCGAGGATCTGCCCGACGGGCACCCCGACGCTCTCAACGATGACCAGCGGCCCCGCAAGTTGCGACCCGGCGACTCGCTGCTGGTCGACACCAAGGCCGGGTATGCGTTCGAACGCATTCCCAAGGCCGAAGTCGAGGACTTGGTGCTGGAAGAGGTGCCGGACGTCACCTACAACGACATCGGCGGGCTGGGCCGGCAGATCGAGCAGATCCGCGATGCCGTGGAATTGCCGTTCCTGCACAAGGAGCTGTACCGGGAATATGCGTTGCGGCCACCCAAGGGTGTGCTGCTCTACGGGCCGCCCGGCTGCGGTAAGACGTTGATCGCCAAGGCCGTTGCCAACTCGCTGGCCAAGAAGATGGCCGAGGTTCGCGGCGACGACGCGCGCGAGGCAAAGTCGTACTTCTTGAACATCAAGGGCCCCGAGCTGCTCAACAAGTTCGTCGGTGAGACGGAACGTCACATCCGGCTGATTTTCCAGCGGGCCCGCGAGAAGGCGTCCGAAGGCACGCCGGTGATCGTGTTCTTCGACGAGATGGACTCGATCTTCCGCACCCGCGGTACCGGGGTTTCTTCCGACGTCGAGACGACGGTCGTGCCACAGCTGCTGAGTGAGATCGACGGCGTGGAGGGCCTGGAGAACGTCATCGTGATCGGCGCGTCCAACCGTGAGGACATGATCGATCCGGCGATCCTGCGGCCCGGGCGTCTCGACGTCAAAATCAAGATCGAGCGTCCGGATGCCGAGTCGGCGCAGGACATCTTCTCCAAGTACCTCACCGAGCAATTGCCGGTGCACGGCGACGACATCGCCGAGTTCGACGGCGACCGAGGGGCGTGCATCAAGGCGATGATCGAAAAGGTTGTCGACCGGATGTACGCCGAGATCGACGACAACCGGTTCCTTGAGGTCACCTACGCCAACGGCGACAAGGAAGTCATGTACTTCAAGGACTTCAACTCCGGCGCGATGATCCAGAACGTCGTCGACCGCGCGAAGAAGAATGCGATCAAGTCGGTGCTGGAGACCGGTCAACGCGGGCTGCGCATCCAGCACCTGCTCGACTCGATCGTCGACGAGTTCGCCGAGAACGAAGACCTGCCCAACACCACCAATCCCGATGACTGGGCCAGGATTTCAGGCAAGAAGGGCGAACGGATCGTTTACATCCGCACCCTGGTCACCGGCAAGAGTTCGAGCGCGTCGCGGGCCATCGACACCGAGTCCAACCTCGGCCAGTACCTGTAGCGCCAGTACCTGTAGCGGCAGGATCAGTCGGTTATCAGCGAATAGCTGTTGGTCAGGTCGTCCTGCAAGACGAGCGCGGTGCGGTTGGCGCTGTCGATGCGCAGTGGGCTTTCCAGCACCCGCTTCTGGTAGGTCCATCCTTCTGGCAGATCGAGCCGCTCGCCGAGTTTCGGCAGGTCGCCCCGGGACAGGTCGGGATCAACGATCTGGCTCCAGGTCTGCATCACCCAACGCCGGTACGCGGGGTCTTGCAGTTCGAAGACCTCTTCGCCGGCGTCGAAGGTGAAGACGGTGTGCCGGTTGACCTGATTTGCGGTGTAGGGCGCCGGGTTCATCGCTGTCAGCAACACCGTGGCCTGCAGCAGCATGTCGATGCCGCCGAAGTTTTTGATCATCCGCGGGCCCTGGGTGACTTTTTCAATGGAGTTCATCAGCCAGTACCGCGGTCCGTTGAGTAGTGCTGTGGCAGCACCGTTTTCGGTCGCGATGGCCTGCGCGTCGAGCGCCGACCACAAATCGGCCGGACAGTCGTTGAGCGGGTAGCTGTTGTAGACGGTGGCCTGCGGCCCCGCCTCGCCTGGCGTCACCAGAAGGACTTCGCCATAGCGTTTCCCGGACAGGCCGGTCGTGGGGTCGTTGGACACCAGGGTGAAGTTAATCACTTCTTTCACCTGCGTCAACCAACACCAGGCGGATTAACGGGGTGGGAGGCGTACCACTTGGACGAAGAATTCGTCGATCTCGCGAATGACCTTCATGAATTGTTCGAAACCAACGGGTTTGGTGACGTAGGCATTCGCGTGTAGTCGGTAGCTGCGCAGAATGTCTTCCTCGGCGGCCGAGGTGGTGAGCACAACGATGGGGATGTGACACAAGTCGGGATCCGATTTGATTTGTTCGAGCAGTTGGTGGCCGTCGTATTTCGGCAGATTCAAGTCGAGAAGGATCAGATCCGGCTGTGGCGCGCTGTGATGAGGACCGCGTCGGTAGAGGTAGTCGAGACCCTCTTGTCCATCGTGTGCAACACGCAACGTGTTGTGAATCTTGTGGTGTTCGAAGGCTTCCCGAGTGATGAGGATGTCTCCGGGATCGTCTTCGATGAGCAGGACGTCGATAGCGCGGGTATCCGGTGTCATCGGTGGGCTCCTTCGGCTGCGCCGATGGGTGTCTCGTCGCTGGCGGCAGTAATGGGCAAGGTGAACCAGAATCGAGTTCCGCTGCTGTTGCTGGTGTCGATACCGATGATACCGCCGTGCAACTCGACGATTTTCTTGCACAGCGCCAACCCGATGCCCGTTCCAGCGTAGGCATCCCGGCCATGGAGACGCTGGAAGATCACAAACACCTTTTCGGCGAACTCAGGCGCAATGCCGATGCCGTTGTCCGTCACGCCGAACACCCAATAGCCGTCGTGATCACCAGTGCCCCGTTCGCAGTCGATGATGACCCGGGGTGCGTGATCCTCGCGGCGGAACTTAACCGCGTTGCCGATGAGGTTCTGCCAGAGCATCGTCATAAGGGTGGCGTCGCCGGTGACTTGAGGAAGCGGACCGTCCCGCCGCTTGATCTGAGCCCCGGATTCCTCAATCGCGGCGGCCAGATTGCCCAGCGCGGTGTCCAAGGTGGTGTCGAGGGCAACGGTGGCGTGAGTCACGGTGAGCCGACCGACCCGGGAAAAGGTGAGGAGATCGTTGATGAGCACCTGCATGCGTTTGGCACCGTCGACAGCGAATCCGATGTATTCGATGCCCCGTTCGTCGAGCGCGCTTCCGTAGCGTTTCTCGAGCAATTGGCAAAATGAGGTCACTTTGCGCAGCGGTTCCTGTAAGTCATGGGAGGCGACGTAGGCGAACTGCTCGAGCTCGGCGTTGGATCGCCGTAACTCGACCGCCTGCGTGTTGAGCGCCTGCGCCTGCATGGCCAGACGAGCCTGGTCTGATCGGGATACGTCCAGCTCGGCCACGATCCGCCCCCGCATGTTCTCCACATCGCCCGCGATCGCGCGGATGTCTTTGGATCCCCGCACGGCGATGCTCTCGGCGAAATTGCCCGCCGCGATCCGCCGGCACGACGCGGCCAGCACCGCCAGGGGACGGGTCACCGCGCGTCGCATCAACAACGCCAGCAGGATCGCACCGGCGGCGAACACTGCCACCATGCCGATCAGGACGCGGTCACGCCAGCTGCGCATCGCATCCAGCTCGTTGACGGCGACGGTACGCGCCGCTGCCAGATGGGCGTTTTGGGTGTCGAACAGCGCGCGGATCTGGTCGAACTCGGCCTTCCCGCGGTCGGCGGTATAGGAGTTCACCACATTCGGCGCACCCGGGATCACGCTGCTGATCAACGGCTGCGCATAGGTGCTACGCCACGCGGCGCCGGCGCGCTCGATCGCGGTCAGGTCGGCGATCAGATCGACCCGGTCACCGAGTTGCGCCGTGATGTCCTGGGCCGCCTGCTGTTCGACGCGTTCACCGGCGACGTACGGGGTGAGAAACTGCCGGTCAGCGGCAATCACGTAGCCGCGCAGCGACGTCTCCTGGTCACGCAGCGCACCCTGCAACTGATACGCCGAGACGCGCGCGGGCAGAATGTCATCGGTCAACTCCCGGGTCACCGCATCGGTGCGGATCAACAGCACGGCACCGATGGCCGCGCCAGCCAGCACCGCCATTCCCATGACCGCCAACACCAGGTTCTGCCAGCCCGCGACCGTCAGTCGAGATCCCAGCTGCGGGGCGTGCGCGGGGGTGTTCGCCTGCGCCGTCGGTCCGATTCTCACACGACGCTGCGCTCTACCCGCACCACCGCGACGTCGTCGCTGAAGCCGCCATGGGCTTGGGCCCGAGCCTCGGCTTGGTCGATGAGCGCGTCGACGAATGCCGGTCCGGGCAGCGCCGCCAGCGGCCGGGCCAATTCCAGCAAACCGTCCTCGCCGAGCCGTTCGGCACCGCGGCCTGAATGTCCCTCGAAAAGTCCGTCGGTCAAGAGCACCAAACCGCCGCCCTCGGGGAGTTCCATCGCATGCTGCGGCCAGTTGTCGCCGCCCCATCCCAACGCGGGGCCGGCCGGCGGCTCCACCCACTCCACGGTGCCGCGGCCGTGCACCAGCATGCCGGGATGACCGGCGCGGACCGCTACAACCCGCGGACTGTCGGGGCCGACTGCCAGGCTCAGCATCGTCGCGAAGATGCCGCGGCTTGGGCTTTCAGCGTGAAGGATCCGCTCCAGCTGCCGCATCGCAGCGTCGCCGTGAATGCCGCTCAACGTCAACGTGCGCCATGCGATCCGTAATGCCACCCCCAAAGCCGCCTCATCAGGCCCATGCCCGGCGACATCACCGATAACGATGTGTACGGTCCGATCCGGAGTTTGCACGACATCGTAGAAGTCTCCACCCAGCAACGCGTTAGCGCGGCTGGGCCGGTATCGGGTCACAACGCCCACTTCCGAGCCTTCAGGTAGTAGCGGCGAGGGCAGCAGACCACGCTCCAGCCGCGCATTTTCCTGCGCCCGCAGATTGCTCGCGTGCAGATCCACCGCAATGAGCTCGGCACGCTTACGTTCGATCGCATAGAGCAGGGTCCGCCGCAGCATGTCGGGTTCGACCCGCCCCTTGACCAAATAGTCCTGCGCACCACTGGCGACCGCAGACACCCCGAATTGTTCGTCATTCAAGCCCGTCAGCACGACTACCGGAAGGGTGCCGTCCCACTCGGCTATACGGGCGATGCCATCGAACCCTGTGGCATCCGGCAGATTCAGGTCCAACAGGACGCAATCCGGGCGCTCGCGGGCGAGGACACCCTCGGCGTGCGCCATCGATGGTGCCCACGCCATCCGAATATCAGCGACCGAGTCTGCTATCAGCTCTTCGACCAGCACCGCATCAGCGCGGTCGTCCTCGATCAGCAGCAGCGACAACGAGCGCCGATCTGCTGCGGGAGCAACGTGGCGATGCGGCGGCGGAGTCGCCCCAGATCTATACGGCACAGGCTCGATCAAACATGTCCTCCACGCACCTCGACGCGCCAACGATAACGCACACGCTGGGTATTTGCGGGGATCACCGACTGACCGATGAGAGCTCCACCTCGGGCCGACCTCGGCCCACATCGTCGCCGCGCCTAGGCTTTAGGACATGCAACGGATTATCGGGACGGAGGTCGAGTACGGCATCTCGTCGCCGTCGGACCCGACCGCCAACCCGATCCTCACCTCGACGCAGGCGGTGCTGGCCTACGCGGCCGCCGCCGGCATTCAGCGCGCCAAACGGACCCGCTGGGACTACGAGGTGGAATCGCCGCTGCGGGATGCCCGGGGATTCGACCTGAGCCGCTCGGCCGGCCCGCCGCCGGTGGTCGACGCGGACGAGGTCGGTGCCGCCAACATGATCTTGACCAACGGGGCGCGGCTCTACGTCGACCACGCCCACCCGGAATATTCCGCGCCGGAGTGCACCGACCCGCTGGACGCGGTGATCTGGGATAAGGCCGGCGAGCGGGTGATGGAGGCTGCCGCGCGGCACGTGGCCAGCGTGCCGGGGGCAGCCAAGCTGCAGCTCTACAAGAACAACGTCGACGGCAAGGGCGCCTCCTACGGGTCGCACGAGAACTATCTGATGAGTCGGCAGACGCCGTTCTCAGCGGTCATCGTGGGGCTGACCCCGTTCCTGGTCTCCCGTCAGGTGATCACCGGCTCCGGCCGGGTCGGGATCGGCCCCAGCGGCGACGAGCCGGGCTTCCAGCTGTCCCAGCGCGCCGACTACATCGAGGTCGAGGTCGGGCTGGAGACCACGCTGAAGCGCGGCATCATCAACACCCGCGACGAGCCGCACGCCGACGCCGACCGTTACCGGCGGCTGCACGTCATCATCGGCGACGCCAACCTGGCCGAGACGTCGACGTACCTGAAGCTGGGCACCACGGCGCTGGTGCTCGACCTGATCGAGGACGGCCCGGCGCATGGAATCGACCTCAGCGACTTGGCGCTGGCCCGCCCGGTTCATGCCGTGCACGCGGTCAGCCGTGACCCGTCGCTGCGTGCCACCGTCGCCCTGGCCGACGGCCGTGAGCTGACTGCCCTTGCGCTGCAACGGATTTACCTCGATCGGGTGGCGAAGCTGGTGGACGGTCGCGACCCCGACCCGCGGGCCTCCCACGTTGTCGAAACCTGGGCGCACGTGCTCGACCTGTTGGAGCGCGACCCGATGGAGTGCGCCGAGTTGCTGGACTGGCCGGCCAAGCTGCGGCTGCTGGAAGGTTTCCGGCAGCGGGAGAACCTGAGCTGGTCGGCGCCCCGGCTGCACCTCGTTGATCTGCAGTATTCCGATGTGCGGTTGGATAAGGGCCTGTACAACAGGCTGGTCGCCCGCGGCTCGATGAAAC
>NZ_DATMLH010000156.1:0-28318 GCF_035570115.1 Mycobacterium sp. | reverse complement strand
GGCCAGCGACGCGACCATTCCCGCAAGGCTGGGACCGCTCTCGACGACCTCCACGGGGGCGCCATCGCTGACGGGAAACCTGCTTGCCCGCAACGCGTCACGGGCACGAATCGCATTCCGGGGCGCGCCCGAAACCTTGCTGGGTGCGGTCATGCTCAACACTTCCTACGTCGTTGTAGTCAGTCGACGAAGCAACGGAGCATCAGGTTCAGCTGTAACCCAGTGGGCGTAGCCGGCCTAGCACTCAGCCAACCTCGCAAACTTAGCTTGACACCTCTGAGAACTTCAACAATCAAAGAGTCGCATTCGATACCAGAATTGATCCGTCCCGTAATCGTGTCGACCCTCGGCTCCCTGGACCCCGGCCGCGGGCGACATAAACTGATCACGTGGTACTACGCGCGCCGCGGCGTTCGATGGTTGCGCTGGCCGCCGCAGGTGCGCTGGCGTCGACCGGCACTGCCTACTTGGGCGCCCGCAACCTGCTGATCGTCCAAGCCGCGAAAGCGCGCAGCGTCATCCCGAAATCGTGGGACGTCCCGCCGCGGGCCGACGGCGTCTATGCCCCCTCAGGCGGTCCCGTGCAGCGCTGGGAGCGCGGGATGTCCTTCGACCTGCACCTGATGATCTTCGGCGACTCGACGGCAACCGGGTACGGCTGTCGCACCGCGGAGGAAGTTCCCGGGGTGCTGATCGCGCGCGGACTCGCCGATCAGAGCGGCAAATGCATCCGGTTGAGTACCAAAGCGATCGTCGGCGCCACATCGAAGGGGTTGTCGGGCCAGGTCGACGCGATGTTCGTGGCGGGCCCGCCGCCGGACGCCGCGGTGATCTTGATCGGTGCCAACGACGTCACCGCGCTTAACGGCATCGCCGCCTCCGCACGGCGACTCGGTTCGGCAGTGCGGCGGCTGTGCGCCAGCGGCGCGGTGGTCGTCGTCGCCACCTGCCCCGACTTCGGCGTGGTCAGAGCGATCCCCCAGCCGCTGCGCTGGACGGTCCGCACCCGGGGTCTGCGGCTTGCCCGCGCCCAGGCCGGCGCGGTCAGGTCGGCCGGCGGCGTGCCGGTGCCGCTGGCCTCATTGGTCAACGACAAGTTCCGGCGTGCGCCCGAATTGATGCTGTCTGACGACCAGTTTCATCCCTCGGCCGCCGGATATGCACTTGCCGCGAGCCAGATGTTGCCGGCGTTGTGCCAGGCGCTCGGCGAATGGGCCGGCGAGCCGGCCCTGTCGTCGGCAACCGGCACCGAGGCCGGCCCCGGCCATTTGACGCTGAGGCTGCTATCTCGACTGTGGCGCCGGCCCACCACCGGGGTGCCGGCGCCCCTCGTCGTACCCGCCCAAAGCTAGCTCCTCCTCAGGCCACTACACGGCCCGCATCGTCGCCGGGCTAGAACTGATTGCCCGGCTCCTCCTCAGGCCACTACACGGCCCGCATCGTCGCCGGGCTAGATTCGGGTCCAGACCACACCCCACCGGAGGAAGCCGTCATGCCCGAAGCCGTCATCGTCTCAACCGCCCGTTCGCCGATCGGCCGCGCCATGAAAGGGTCGCTGGTCAGCATGCGCCCCGACGACCTGGCGGCGCAGATGGTCCGGGCCGCATTGGACAAGGTGCCCGCGCTGAACCCGCACCAAATCGAGGACCTGATCCTGGGCTGTGGCCTGCCGGGCGGTGAGCAGGGCTTCAATATTGCCCGCGTCGTGGCCGTCGAACTCGGCTACGACTTCCTGCCCGGCACCACCGTCAACCGATACTGCTCGTCGTCGCTGCAGACCATCCGGATGGCCTTCCATGCGATCAAGGCCGGTGAAGGCGACGCGTTCATCTCCGCCGGCGTCGAGACGGTTTCCCGGTTCGCCAAGGGCAACTCGGACTCTTGGCCGGATACCAAGAACCCGCTGTTCGACGAGGCCCAGCAGCGCACGGTCGAAGCGGCCGAGGGCGCCGACGACTGGCGCGATCCCCGCAAAGATGACGCAGTGCCCGATATCTACATCGCGATGGGTCAAACCGCCGAAAACGTCGCCATTCTCACCGGAGTCAGCCGGGAAGACCAGGACCACTGGGGGGTGCGTAGCCAGAACCGGGCCGAGGAAGCGATCAAGAGCGGTTTCTTCGAGCGCGAGATCGAACCGGTCACCCTCCCCGACGGCACCACGGTCAGCACCGATGACGGTCCGCGACCGGGAACCACCTACGAGAAGGTCAGCGAGCTCAAACCGGTGTTCCGGCCCAACGGCACCGTGACCGCGGGTAATGCCTGCCCACTTAACGACGGCGCCGCGGCGGTGGTGATCACCAGCGACACCAAGGCCAAAGAACTCGGCCTAACTCCGCTGGCACGCATCGTCGCCACCGGGGTGAGCGGCCTGTCCCCGGAGATCATGGGCCTCGGACCGATCGAGGCGAGCAAGAAGGCGCTGGCGAATGCGGGGTTGTCGATCAAAGACATCGATCTGTTCGAGATCAACGAGGCCTTCGCGGTGCAAGTGCTCGGCTCCGCCCGCGAACTGGGCATCGACGAGGACAAGCTGAACGTGTCGGGCGGAGCGATCGCTCTGGGCCACCCGTTCGGCATGACCGGCGCCCGGATCGCCACCACGCTGCTGAACAACCTGACCACCTACGACAAGACGTTCGGCCTGGAGACCATGTGCGTCGGCGGCGGCCAGGGCATGGCGATGGTGATCGAGCGGCTGAGCTGACACCGCAGCACGCGTCTTCTGGTTTGCCGCCAAGACCGGCGTAATCGCACGGTTCGGGGATGGAATCACGCGGACTGGGTTACGGTTTGCCGGCTGCCGCCCGGTGGCCTACGCATCCGAGTTCGAGATGACTCGGTCGAAGAGGAGCGGCGCGATGAGTATTTCCCGGAAAACAATTGCACTAGTGACGGCCGCGGCGGCAGTCACTTCAGCTTCGGCGGCCGGTTGCAGCAGCAATCCGAAGTCACCGACGGCCTCGTCGACGTCAGCCACCGCGGCCACGACAAGCCACAGCTCGACAGCGAGTTCGGCGCAAGCCCAGTCCGCCGACTACACCCGACTGCTGATCCAGGCCAGTGACATCCAGACGCCCATGGCCTTCACCGCCGGCCCGGTAACACCGAACCCGAATGGCCAAGCCGGGGTGGAGACGACGTTCAGCAACGACGACAAAACTCGCCAGATCCACGACACCATCCTCGTTTTTGGTGATCCTGCTGCGGCGGCAAGCGCGCTGGACGCCGCCAAGGCGAAGCTGGCTGATTCCGTCCAGGGAACACCCGGACCGGCCGCCGTGGGAACTGGCGGTACCACAGTCTCGGGCAACTCGCCGGACGGCTCCAAGGGAGTGATGATGGTGCTGTTCACCGAGGGCAAGGCGTTCGCCACCCTGAACTTCGTTGGCCCTCCTGACATGCTGCCGCCACCGGATTTCGTCACCGACCTCGGACAAAAGCAAGACACGGTCATCAAGAACGGACTGTCTGGCTAAGGCGAACCGGCCCCGGCACTTGCGCGGTGCACAAAAAAGCCGGCACGTTCCGTACGTGCCGGCTTTTTTGTGTCAAGCGCTAATCGTTCTGTAGGTAACTGAGCAGGCGCAGGATCTCGATGTAGAGCCAGACCAGCGTCACGGTCAGGCCCAACGCGATACCCCAGGCCGCCTTCTCGGGAGCCCCGGCGCGGATCATCTGATCGGCGGCGTCGAAGTCGATGAGGAAGCTGAACGCGGCCAAACCGATGCAGACCAGCGAGAAGATGATGGCCAACGGTCCACCGCTACGCAGCCCCAGCCCCTCGCCGTGGCCGACGCCGAACATCCCCAGCACCAGGTTGCCCAGCATGAGGACCACTACACCGAAGACGCCGGCGACGATCATCCGGGTGAACTTCGGGGTGACCCGTATGGCGCCGGTTTTGTAGACCACCAACATCCCTATGAAAACGCCGAGAGTGCCCAGGATCGCCTGTCCGATCAACACACCGGCATTTGTGGTCGACACCGAGAAGTGGGCAAGCAGGAAGGAGATGGCTCCCAAAAACAGCCCCTCCAGGGCCGCGTACGTCAGCACGATCGCGGGGCTGTCCTGCTTGCGCCCAAAGGTGGCGATCAGTACCAGTGCCAGCCCACCGAAAGCACCGATGAAGGTGAACGGGCCGGCCAGCGCGAGGTTGGCCTCCACCATGAAGTAGGAGACGACAGCCACCGCCGAGAGCACAGCCAGGGTGATCCCGGTCTTGGTGACGACGTCGTCAATGGTCAGCGGCCGGGCGACGCCTGCCCGCTGGTCGACATACGGAGCATAGGGGTCCGCCTGATGCCCATACTGGGTCGCGGCGCCCGCGACGCCAGTCCCGAACTGCGCATATCCGCCCCGCTGCTTGGGCAGCGAACGAAATACCGGGTTACTAGTCTCCCGCACCGTCGGATCCTCTTCTCTTGAGCTGTGACTTCGATCTGTGCGAACAACTGATCAACGAACGGTAGTCCAGCCGTGTTCCCAGCGGAGCGTTTACTCGGTGACGGCTGGACCTACTCTAGATAAACCTTACCCGCGAGCGCTCCGCTGCGGGTGACGATCTAGATTGCTGGTCGAGTCCTGACCAGCAATGAACCGGCATCCATCGACGGGAGACGACACGCGTGACCGACGAATCCGACGATATTTTGAGCCGCGTCGAAGACGGTGTCGGTTTTGTGACGCTCAATCGCCCCAAGGCGATCAACTCGCTGAACCAGGGCATGGTCGACGATCTGAGCACGGTTCTTGCCGAATGGGAGCAGGACGCGACGGTCGGTGTGGTGGTGCTTTCCGGCGCCGGGGAGCGCGGCCTGTGCGCCGGCGGGGACGTGGTGGCGATCTATCACAGCGCCCGCGCCGACGGGGTCGCGGCGCGACGGTTCTGGCACGACGAGTACCTGCTCAACGCTCGCATCGGCCGTTTCCCGAAGGCTTACGTGTCGTTGATGGACGGCATCGTGATGGGCGGGGGCGTGGGTGTGGGCGCACACGCGAACACCCGAGTGGTGACCGATACGTCCAAGCTCGCCATGCCCGAGGTGGGTATTGGCTTCATCCCCGACGTCGGCGGCGCTTATCTGCTGTCGCGCGCGCCGGGGTCGCTGGGTTTGCACGCCGCACTCACCGGTGCGCCGTTCTCCGGCGCCGACGCCATCGCACTGGGATTCGCCGATCACTTTGTTCCGCACGACAAACTCGACACATTCAGCCAGGCCATCGTCGCCGACGGCGTCGAGCAGGCGCTGGCCGCCCATGCCATCGAACCACCGCCGAGTGGCCTTGTTTCGCAACGTGATTGGATCGACCAGTGCTATGCTGGCGACACCATTGCCGATATCGTCGCCGCACTGCGCGGCCATGACGCCGGGCCCGCCAACGACGCTGCCAACCTGATCGACACCCGCTCTCCCATCGCGCTGTCGGTGACTCTGGAGGCGGTGCGCCGTGCCGTCAAGATGGACACGCTGGAAGATGTTCTGACCCAGGACTATCGGGTGTCGTGCGCGTCGCTGCATTCACATGATCTGGTGGAGGGCATCCGGGCTCAGCTGGTCGACAAAGATCGTAATCCGAAGTGGTCGCCGGCATCGCTGGGGCAGGTGACCGCGGCCGACGTCGACGCATACTTCGCACCGGTCGACGACGACCTGACGTTCTAGAAAGGCAGCTCCAGTGACTGAAAAGGCTTATGAAACCATCCTGGTCGAACGCGACGCGCGGGTCGGCACCATCACGCTGAACCGGCCGCAGGCGTTGAATGCGCTCAACAGCCAGGTGATGCATGAAGTCACCAGCGCTGCAGCGGAATTCGACGCCGATTCGGGCATCGGCGCGATCATCATCACCGGTTCGGCGAAAGCATTCGCCGCCGGCGCCGACATCAAGGAAATGTCGCACCAGGCGTTCGCCGATGTTTTCGACGGCGACTTCTTCGCACCCTGGGCCAAGCTGGCTGCCGTGCGCACTCCGACGATCGCCGCGGTGGCCGGACACGCGCTGGGCGGTGGCTGCGAACTGGCGATGATGTGCGATCTGCTGATCGCTGCCGACACAGCGAAATTCGGCCAACCGGAGATCAAACTCGGCGTGCTGCCCGGCATGGGCGGTTCGCAGCGGTTGACTCGGGCGATCGGCAAAGCCAAGGCCATGGACCTGATCCTGACCGGCCGCACCATCGACGCCGCCGAGGCCGAGCGCAGCGGCCTGGTGTCGCGGGTGGTGCCCGCCGACGATTTGCTCACCGAGGCAAAAGCCGTCGCCACCACGATTTCGCAGATGTCGCGGTCAGCGGCCCGGATGGCCAAGGAGGCGGTCAACCGCGCCTTCGAGTCCACGTTGGCCGAGGGGCTGCTCTACGAACGTCGACTGTTCCATTCGGCATTCGCCACCGATGACCAGTCCGAGGGGATGGCGGCATTCATCGAAAAACGGCCTGCCAACTTCACCCATCGCTGAGAATGCTGTGATGAGCGAGCCGGCCGGCGGGCCCAACGGCGCAGCGGACGTAGCCGAGCCACCACCGGCCGCCCCCGTGGCCGGCACGAAACCATGGTGGGTTCGGCATTACACCTTCACCGGCACCGCGGTCGGCTTGGTGTTCCTGTGGTTTTCGATGACGCCGTCGCTGTTGCCACGCGGGCCGCTGTTTCAGGGTTTGGTCAGCGGCCTATCCGGCGCAATCGGTTACTCCATCGGCGTTTTCGCGGTATGGCTGGTGCGCTTCATGCTCTCCCGGGACTCCAGCCCACCGGCACCACGGCGGGCGTGGCTGGTGCTGATCGTCGTCGGCGCGATCGGCATGGTCGCGATGGTGATCTGGTTCCACGTCTGGCAGGACCGGGTGCGCGATCTGATGGGCGTCAAACACCTGGTATGGCTCGACTACCCGCTGACCACCGCGCTGTCGTTGGTCGTGCTATTCGGCGTCGTCGAAACCGGCCAGCTCATCCGGCGATTGTTCCGCTTCCTGGATCTCCGACTGGATCGCTTTGTGCCGCCGCGGGTTTCGGCCGTCATCGTGGTGTTCTTGTTGCTGGCGCTGACGGTCGCGTTGCTCAACGGCGTCGTGGTCAAGTTCGCGATGCGGACCATGAACAACACGTTCGAGTCGGTCAACAACGAAATGAATCCCGACACCGCCGCGCCGAAGACGCCGCTGCGTTCCGGCGGGCCGCAGTCGATGGTGTCCTGGGAATCGCTGGGACATCAGGGCCGCATCTTCGTCGAGGGTGGGCCCACCGTCGCCCAGCTCACCGCATTCAACGGCGCCCCGGCGACCGAACCGATCCGCGCGTACGCCGGACTGGAATCCGCCGACGGCATCACCGCCACCGCGGAGCTGGCCGCGCGCGAGTTGCAGCGCACCGGCGGACTGCGCCGCGCCGTCGTCGCGGTCGGCACCACCACCGGCACCGGCTGGATCAACGAGGCGGAAGCCGATGCCTTGGAGTACATGTACAACGGCAACACCGCGATCGTTAGCATGCAGTACTCGTTCCTGCCCAGCTGGCTGTCGTTTCTGGTGGACAAGCAAAACGCCCGCCACGCCGGCCAGGCGCTGTTCGAGGCGGTGGACAGCCTGGTCCGCGAGCTGCCGGAAGCGCAGCGCCCCAAGCTGGTCGTGTTCGGCGAAAGCCTGGGCTCATTCGGCGGCGAAGCCCCGTTCATGAGCCTTAACAACGTCCTGGCCCGCACCGACGGTGCGCTGTTTTCCGGGCCGACCTTCCAGAACACCATCTGGACCGACCTCACCGCGACCCGCGATCGCGGCTCCCCGGAATGGCTGCCGATCTACGACGACGGACGCCACGTGCGTTTCGTCGCGCGTCCAGACAACCTGGATCGCCCGCACGACGCATGGCAACACCCGCGAGTGATCTATCTGCAACACGCATCCGACCCCATCGCGTGGTGGAATCCCGACTTGCTGTTCCGCAAACCCGACTGGTTACGCGAAAAACGTGGCTACGACGTGCTTCCCGAGTCCGAATGGATCCCGGTGGTGACGTTTTTGCAGGTGTCGGCCGACATGGCGGTGGCCGTCGATGTCCCGCAGGGCCACGGTCACGTCTACGTCGCCGATGTCGCCAATGGCTGGGCGGCGGTGCTGCAGCCGCCAGGATGGACGGCGGCCAAGACCGAAAAGCTACGCCCGCTGCTGCACGCCAGCGACACCTGACGTTCGGCGAGTAGACGCTGGGTGTGGGACGGGTGTCGGATGTCGGAAAGTCGTTAAGCCTTGATGAATTTTTATCGAATCGACCCGTTACGTGGAAACATCAGTAACTCGGGGCCCGATAAAGCAATGTCATTCGGGACCCGGTGAAGGGAGTGAGCTATGACTTGGACACGGTCATCCGGCGTCCGCAGCAGCATCACGAAGATCGCGGTGGCGGGGGTGCTGATCGGCATACCCGCGGCCGCTGTCAGTTTCCCGGCGTATGCGGCGCCCGATCTCGGTGGCGCCTCGAATGTGCTTCCGGCACCGTTGCCAGCCGATCCGCCCACCAATGAGCCGGCGCCGCCACCGCCACCACCACCTCCCGTGCAGTCAAATTACGGCTACACCGATGACTGGTGGGGTTACGGCGGCGGGGACGCCGGCGCCGGCGGGGGCGGCGGCGGCTGAGACGAATTAACGTCCTGCCAGCACTCCGGCGGCGGCCAGCGCGTGGTAGCCGCCGATGACGTCCGTGGCCCGGTATAGGCCGAGGTCCTGCAGGGCGGCCGCGGCAAGGCTGGACGTATAGCCCTCCGAGCACAGGATCACCCACTCCACGTCGTCGCCGATGGCCTGCGGCAGTCGGGCTTCGCTGGTGGGATCGCACCGCCACTCCAGCACGTTGCGTTCGATGACTAAGGCCTTTAAAGCCTCGGGCACCTCCCCTTCACGTGTCCGCTGGGCCTGCGGCCGGATGTCGACGAGCAACGCGCCGCGACCCAGCGCGGCGGGCACCTCGTCGGCGGCCAGCCGGCGCAACCGGGCCCGGGCCGAGTCCAATACCTGATCGATACGGCTCACAAGTTTTCCGGCTGGTCGGTCAACTCGGTGCGCTTGCGGCGCAAGGTGTGTTGCTCGGTGACCTCGTAGTAGGACATCACGGTCAGCGGCGGCGAATACGCGTGCACGCTCAGGGTGGGCCCCTGAATTTCGATAGCAGGCGGCACCGACGCGACCGCGGCGGTCGGGGCCCACACCACGTCATGCACCCAGCCCAGCGGGAACCCGGCCTGGTCGCCGCCCTCGAGACGCCGGCGGCGCAGCCGCTCGCCGTCCCAGCGGAATTCATCGAGCGACCCGGACAACAACGTCAGCGCGCCCAGCGATCCACCGTGGTCGTGCAGCTCGGTGCGATGCCCGGGCGCCCAGCTGATCAGCCAGACGTCGACTTCGTCGTCACCGAGCAGCCGAGCGAACCAACGGTCGTCGGTGGGCACGCCACCCGGTGGAACCACGTGGTCGTAGCGCCCGCTGAGCACCTCGTCGGCCATTCGGTCGGTGATATGCAGCAGGTCGGCCAGCCGCAGCCGGGTGGGGCCGGAGGCCGACCGGACAGCTGAGGGGCGGGACAGGACGCGGTCAGCAACAAGGCTTGCGGAAACCATGTAGGAACTCCAGAACGAACGAGCGGACCAGGGGGCGTGGGCACGTTACGGCCGACAACACTCCCAAAATCCGGTTCGCCGGGTCACGGCCGTCAGTGTTGCATAGATTGACGGGGTGCGCTGGGACCCATGTCATCCCCTGGTGTGGGGCATGGTTGTCGTCGCGGCCGCCGCGTCGGCGGCGACGGGCTGCTCGCCGGGAGACGACGTGGCCCGGCCGGTATCTCCACCCGTCGCCCCCGGTCCCTCGCCGGCCTTGCCGTTCGCCCGTACGGGCGTCTCGCCCAGCGGGGTGACGACCCGGGTTGACGCCCCCGCGCAGTCGACCGAGGAAGAGTACTTCCAGGCGTGCCACGCTGCGAAGACGTGGATGCAGGACCGACCCGGCGACCCGCCGGCATTGGTGGAGGCGTACCTGGCGGCCGTTCAGGCACCGGACGCCACCGGGGCCGGCACCTGGAACGTCCCGTGGGCGCGGCTAAGCCCGGCGCGGCAGGCGGCAGTGATCGTGGCGGCGCGCGCCGCCGCCGCCGCCGAATGCGGCTGACATGAGGAGCGGCCAGGATTGAATCACGCCGGGCGAAACTACGGACTGAGGCGTTTGCCGGCGGTTCGCCGAGGGCTCCGGGACAGGGACGTGCGGACTGGCCGAACGCCCGCAAATCCACTCTTCCGGCATTCACAGCTTCCTCAGGAGTTCTTTTTTATTGTCGGCGCGTATTCTTTTTCATTTGCCGCAATAGGCGCCGCGTAGCTTTGGGATACGCTACGGAAATCCCCAGCGTTTATCCAGTCTTTTGGTGTAGAATTTGCGTGAACCGGTTACGGCGTGTACAACCGATTACGTCGACCGGGACGCCGTATCGAAGTCGTTAAAAAAGCTTCGGCGGGTAGCAGCCGGTGCACGGCGCATTTACCTTCGGTGCCATGCCTACATTCAATGTGAACACCGTGAACTGGGATGAGCTTTACACCGGAGAGGCGTCCTACGCGCCCGGAAATCCCGGCTGGAATATCGGTGAATTGCAACCCGAATTCGCCGCCCTTGAGCGTCAACGGCGTTTCCGCAGTCCAGTTCTGGACTCCGGTTGTGGCGTCGGCGTTACGACATTAGAGCTGGCCGCAAAAGGATATGACGCTGTCGGTCTCGACCTTTCCGCCAGCGCCATCAAACAAGCCAAGCGGGTTGCGGCCGACCGACGCCTGAACGCTAAATTTAGCGTCGCCGACCTCTCGAAAACGACTGGGTACGAAAGCTACTTCTACACCGTCATCGACGGACTGGTCTTTCACTGCCTGCGGGAGGATCTCCGCGACGGATACATCGAATCGAGCGCACAGGCGCTGCGGTCGGGCGGGAGATTTTTTGCCCTGGTTTTCTCTACCGATGCGTTCCCGCCCGACGCCGACTTCGGACCACGGCCATTCGCCGAGACGCAATTGCGTGAGATCGTCGGCAGGCACCTCGTCGTCGATGAGGTCCGGCCTGCGCGCGCGCGGATCAACGTACCCAGGACGCTGCCCGACGGTTTCGAATACCGCAACGTGACGATCGGGTCCGACGGCCGCGCGCAGCTGCCGTCGTTCCTGGTGAGCGCTCACCGCAACTGATCTCCCCTCCCCGGAGGGCTTCAGTAGTCACTGTCGGGTGCCCGCTGGACACTCCTCGCGTGTGCGGGCTCGGCGCCCCGTGCCGCCACGGGCAGGCAGCCGAGGACGCGGGGAACAATGAAGGCATGCCCGACTTCGACGCCGACCGCGATTCGTCGCGGCCTCGGGTCGCGCTGGCGCTTGGCAGTGGCGGCGCACGCGGATATGCCCACATCGGGGTGATCCACGAGCTGCATGACCGCGGATACCAGATCGTCGGGATCGCCGGTTCGTCGATGGGCGCACTCGTCGGTGGTCTGCAGGCGGCGGAACGGCTCGACGAGTTCGCCGACTGGGCGCGGTCGTTGACGCAGCGCGCCATCCTGCGGCTGCTGGATCCGTCGATCACCGCGGCGGGTGTGCTGCGGGCCGAAAAAATCCTCGACGCGGTGCGCGACATCCTCGGTGCGGTCACCATCGAGCAACTGTCGATCCCCTACACGGCGGTGGCGACTGACCTGTTGGCCGGCAAGTCGGTGTGGTTGCAGCGCGGGCCGGTCGACGAGGCCATCCGGGCATCGATCGCCATCCCCGGGATGATCGCGCCGCACGTCGTCGATGGTCGGCTGCTCGCCGACGGCGGGATCCTCGATCCGCTGCCGATGGCGCCGATCTCCGCCGTCAACGCCGATCTGACCATTGCCGTCAGCCTGTCCGGCAGCGAGACCATCGGCGACGCCGAGCCCGAACCCCGACCCACGACCGAGTGGCTGAACCGCATGCTGAGCAGCACATCGGCGCTACTCGACCGGCCGACCGCGCGCGCAGTGCTCAACCGGTTCGGCGCGTCGATCCCGGAGGGCGGCGAAACGGCTGCCGAAATGGCCGAGCACGCCGAAGCCGCCGCCGACGAGGAACCCGACGTACCGAAGCTCGGTGGTTTCGAAGTGATGAACCGCACCATCGACATCGCACAGGCCGCCTTGGCGCGCCACACGCTGGCCGCCTACCCGCCCGACTTGCTGATCGAGGTGCCCCGGTCAGCCTGCCGCGGCTTGGAATTCCACCGTGCCGCTGAGGTGATCGATATCGGCCGCGTGTTGGCTGCCCGAGCGCTGGACGGCGCCGACCCACCCCGAGGCGCATCGCCGGAGATCGAGAACTGACGAGAAGGAAAAGGCATGGCACAACAGGCTTCACCCGACGCGGCGGCACCCGATCAGCCCTGGAAGCGCCCCGGATCGGTGCGCTACGCCATGGCACGTCTGCGCGGCTTCTTGCGTTCTCCCGCCGATGTTTACGCTCCGGCGCCGGGCAGTATCGTGATCGAGAACGACATACCGGTCACCACGCGTGACGGAACTGTGTTGCGTACCAACGTCTATCGGCCGCCCGGCGCGGGTCCATTTCCGGTGCTGGTGTGCGCTCATCCCTACGGCAAGGACAACCTCCCCGAAAAGAAGCGCGGCCGAGGCTATTCGGTTTCGCAGCAGTACCGCCTCTTACGGCAACCGTCCAGCCTCCGGTTTTCCAGCCTCACCGGTTGGGAGGCACCGGATCCGGCGTGGTGGACCGCGCACGGATACGCCGTCGCCAACTGCGACCTGCGCGGCGCCGGCCACTCCGACGGTGTCTGCTCGCTGTTGTCCGATCAGGAAGGCGAAGACGTCTACGACCTCATCGAGTGGGCCGGTCAGCAGCCGTGGTGCAGCGGCAGGGTCGGGATGATCGGGGTGTCCTACCTTGCCATCTCGCAGTGGAAGGCCGCTGCGCTGAGGCCGCCCCACCTCAAGGCGATCGTCCCATGGGAGGGATTCACCGACGCCTACCGCGACGTGGCCCGGCCGGGCGGTATCAAGGAGATCGGCTTCCTCAAAATCTGGAGCCGCGGCCTGAAGGCCGCACGTCTGAAATACAGCCTGGGCGAGGAGAATGCGAAACGACCGCTGCGCGACGAATGGTGGCAGGCACTGGTCCCCGACTTGCCGAAAGTCGAAGTGCCGGCACTGATTTGCGGCAGTTTCTCGGACAACAACCTGCACAGCCGCGGATCGGTGCGCGCCTTTGAACAGATCAGTTCGCCGGAACGCCATCTCTACACCCACCGAGGTGGCAAGTGGACCACGTTCTATTCCCAGGCGGCGCTCGACACCCAGTTGGCATTCCTCGACCAGCATCTCCGCGATGGAAAGGGCACATCGCAACCCAGGGTCCGCCTGGAAGTGCGTGAAGACCGCGACCATATCGTGGAGGTCCGCGAAGAAACCAGCTGGCCGCTGGAATCCACCAGATGGACGCCGCTATACCTGGCCAATGCCGGCCTGCGCGCTGCACCGGCCGAACAAGCGGGATCCATCACCTTCGATACCCATTCGGGCGGAGCACGTTTCGGCTGGACGTTGGAGGCCGACACCGAGGTCACCGGACCGATGGCGGTGCGACTTTTCGCCGAAGTGCACGGCAGCGACGACGCAGACCTTTTCGTCGGTGTCGAAAAGTGGCGTGGCGGCCGGTATGTGCCGTTCGAAGGTTCTTACGGCTTTGGACGCGATCGAATCACCACCGGCTGGTTGACGGCATCGATGCGAGGCCTGGACGAAGCCCGCTCCCGGCCCTTCGAGCCGGTGCCTACGCTCGACGCGCGCCGCCCGCTGCGGCCGGGTCAGGTCGTACAGGTCGACGTCCCGCTCGGGCCGTCGGCCACGCTGTTCCGGGCCGGCGAGCAACTTCGGCTTGTCGTAGCGGGTCGGTGGTTGTGGCCGCGCAACCCGCTCACCGGCCAGTTCCCGTCGGCCTACGAGCCCGGCCCACACTGCAGATGCACGCTGCACTGGGGCCCGGATCACGCTGCCCGGTTGCTCATTCCGGTGATCGGCTAGCCAGGGCCTACGCCCAGGAATGCGGCGACGCCGGCCGCCTCGCGCCTGCCCTGCACACGCCCGGCCTCTGCCGAGGCGATGCGGCAGCGCGGGTCCAGCGCGTTCGGCCCGAAAGCTGCCAGCGACTCAGGGTCGGCGAACACATCCAACGTCGTGCCACGAAACGCCGCGATCTCAGCGGCGGGTCCGGAGCCGAAGGGCGATGGTGCCGACACGCCCATGGGTACCAGCACCACGGCCATGTCACAGTCGTCGGCGACGTCCAAATTGATTGCGCTGCCGATACCGCCGTCCATATACCGCCTGTCCCCGATCGTAACCGGCGGCCACGCTCCGGGCACCGCGCAACTGGCGGCCACTGCGTCGACCAGGTCGACACCCGAGTTGCGGTCGAACACAACCAGTTCGCCTGTCGCGATGTCGATGGCGGTGACGCGCAACACCCGGTCGGGCCAGGTGTGCGTCGGCAGTCGCTGAGCTATCACGTTGCGCCGGACCGGTTCGGCCACCGTTTCGGTTGCGAGCGCGACCGCCCCGATCCGTTGCCGCTTGTGCGCCACCGTGGTGTCCGGTTGCGACAGCGCGGCCAGGAAGAGGTCGGTGATGGCGTCGACCCCGACGCCGGGATCGATTTCCGACGAGGCTTCCTGGACTTGCCGCGCGAACAGGTCCTGGATGCTCGAGTCGCTGCCGATCTGTGCGACCACCGCCGAACCGGCCGAAGTGCCCACCAGCACATCGGAATCCAGCAGCGCCCGTGCCGCGGTGCGCGACTCGTCCGCGATACCCTGCAGAATACCTGTCTCCCAAGCGATTCCAGCCACACCGCCGCCGCCGAGCACTAGCGCCCGTTTGATCGCCACGTCCGGGCCCGCTACACCGATGTGTGCTGTGCAGCCTGCGCCGTCGCGTTCAGATCCTCAGCGCGCAGCTGGTGTCGAGGCGGATCCGGCAACACCACGTCACTGGTGATCTGCAGCGCGGAGTCGACATGGACCAGCTCTCCCGGTGCCAGCAGCCGCCATCGCGGATCGTCGTCCATCCGCTCGCTGGCGAACACCACCGACGGCCGAGAGCGCAGATGGTCGCTGTCCGCGCGAATGCGGTTGGTGCGCAGATGGAATCGGTGATTCGACGGCGCTTCTCGACGGTCCAAGAGGTAGAGCTCGTTGGGCTCCGGGTAGCGCAGTGCCCACAGGTCGGTGGCGGTGCTCAGCAACACATTGACCGCATAAATCGGGACGTTTGCGGCCAGCCAGCCCAATGCGTCGACCAAACCGGCCCGCACATCGCCGCCGTGCGCACGGATCGAAGCGGTGATCAACGCGAACACCCGCTCGGAGTCGGTTTGCCCCAACACCAGATCAGCCGTACCCAGCTCACGCAACCGCTGGTCGAGCACATCCAGACCTTCCACCACGCCGTTGTGCGCCAGGATCCGGCCGTCTTGCAGGAACGGATGGGTGTTGACCACCTCGTGCGCTCCCGTGGTTGCGTAGCGGATATGCGCGACGAAGGTGGTGCCGGTCAGATCGTGCGCTTCGGTCGCGAAGTCGGCGTCCTGCCAGGCCGCGATCGGCTGTTTGCGCACCTGCGGGCGGCCCTGGCCGTCGAAGACGCCCAGGCCCGTGCCGTCCGGGTTTTTTCTGCTCTGGGCGGCGAGGTTGTCCGGAGCGTCCAGTAGCCAAAACGTCGCGGTGACAACGTTGGTTCCGGCGTGCAACCCGAAAAGTCGGCACATGGCGTTGGTCAGCCCGTCAGCAGAGCCGACAGGGTTTCCAGCGACTGGCGAGCGTAGCCCTTCCACACGGAGCCCAACGCCGGTAACAGCGGCGCGGTGAGTGCCGAGCGGGCGTGAATGTTCCAGCGCCAGGTGACCGTCGTCGCGGCGCCGCTCGCGGTAAAGACCCACTGGCCGTCGGCGCGGCCCACCAGCAATCCCAACGGGCCGGTGATCCCGGTCAGGGCGTAGCCGAACGAATGCGGCGGGTCCAGGCTGGTCAGCTCCTCGTGCATGCTTCCCGCAGGGGCCAGCACCAGCACTCGGGTCTGCCCGGCCGCGTCCCATTCGCCGGTCTGGTCGCGGACTTCTCGGACCGGTCCGATCGGCCCGTACCAGCGGTTGAAAACCTTCTCAAGCGGCAGCGGCAGTGTGCCGGCGAACGCCTCGTCGATGCCGACAGGTATGAGGCGGGACTGCTCGACGGCCAGCGATCTTGTCATAGCCGCAGGCTACCGCGACAGCCCGGGTGCGGCCCGAGCGGTAATCAGGGGCAGGTCGAAGAAGCTTTGGATGCCGGCCGGGGCCGCGCACGTCGCCGGGATGGCGTTCACACAGTGCGCCGCGGTCGCGACGATGCCGGGGTTGCTCTTCAGCCCGGCCTCGACGCTTTCCGGCTGCCAGCCCTTGACCGTGATGAAGGCGTCCGGGTTGCCACGGACCTCGATTTCGTAGCGTTCGCCGGCCGGACCGAACGACCAAGGCGGGTCGAGGTTTTCCTCGCCCATCAACCAGTTCACCGTGATCCGGACGACCACGGTATCGCCGACCAACGCCTCCCAGTGAAAACGGCGCCCAGCGACCTGCCCCGGCTCGATCACCCCGATCGGCGAGTCGATCGGCGCGCTCGCCACGGCGATCTCCTGTGATGTTCGGACCTCGGGTTCGGCGGCGAAGCCCAACCGATCGACGCACAGCCGCACCGATTGGATGAATCCGCCGTCGAGGATCTTCTGCATCGGTCCGGTCAACGCGCGATCCGGTGTACCGCCGAAACCCATCACGTGGCGCAGCACATCCGGCGCGCCATAGGTTCGCAGATCGGAAAACTCCTCGGAGCGAACGAAAGTCACACCGGTCGACATCACAGAGAGTAGCAACGGAAACAGCTCAGTCGCCGCACCCGGACCGATACCGGCGCCGTGCAGGGTCGCGTTGCCGGCCTGCGCGGCGACCTCCAGCGGAGCGGCCTCGTGCTCGCTCGGGTAGAACCAGCCGAGCGGGGTGACGATGTTCTTGCCGGAGCGCAGCAGTGCCGCGACTTCGTCGGCATTGGGCAACAACGGCGCGTAGATCACCGCGTCTGCGTCGAGCGCGAGGATGTCGTCGAGACCGTTGGTTGCGGTCACGCCCAGCGCCGGTGTGCCGATGATGTCGCCGACGTCCTTGCCGCTCTTGGCCTCCGAATGCACCCAGCAACCGACGAGTTCGAGTTCGGGGTGCTCGAGCACGCCTTTGATCGCGGCCACACCGACCGACCCGGTTGCCCATTGAACGACCCGCAGGCTCATAGTCGGTTCTCCTCGTCAGTCTCGCGCTTCGCTGACCTGATAGACGTCGTCGGCGTACCGGGACCGGATGGTCTTCTTGTCGTACTTGCCGACGCTGGTGCGGGGAATCTCGTCGACGAACGTCCAGCGCTCTGGCAACCACCATCGAACGACCTTGTCGGCCAGGAAGTTTCGCAAATCACCAGCGCTGACGGCGGAGCCTTCGTTGGCGACGACGACGGCCAGCGGCCGTTCCTGCCAGCGTTCGTCGGGGACCCCGACGACCGCGGCCTCGACCACGTCTGGATGCCCAATCAGGCAGTTCTCCAGTTCGACTGACGAAATCCATTCCCCGCCAGACTTGATCACGTCTTTGGCGCGGTCGGTCAGCGTGATGAAGCCTCGTTCGTCGATGCGGCCCACGTCGCCGGTGCGCAGCCAACCGGAGTCGAATTTCGACGCGTCGTGTCCCCGGTAGTAGGAACCGGTGATCCATGGGCCGCGAACTTCCACCTCACCGACGGCCTTGTTGTCGTTGGGCAGCACCTGCCCGTTGTCGTTAACGATCCGGGCTTCCACACCGCATATCGGCTGGCCCTGGCTCGCACGGATGGTCCAGTGCTCCTCGTCGGGGGTGCCCGGTGGCGGCCAGGCCATGGTGGCCATCGGCGACGTTTCGGTCATGCCCCACAGCTGGCGGATCTGGACGCCGTGCTTGTCCTCGAAGGTGCGCATCAGCGACACCGGCACCGCCGAGCCGCCGCAGGCCACCAGCCGCAGCGACGACACGTCGTGGCCGGGATGCTTGTCCAGATAGTGCATGACGTCGTTCCAGATGGTGGGCACCGCACCGGCAACGGTCGGGCGCAGCTTCTCGATCATGTCGATCAGCGACTTGGCGTCCAGATGGCAATCGGGCAGCACCAGGTCGGCGCCCGCCATCAACGCCGCATACGGTAGGCCCCAGGCGTTGGCATGGAACATCGGCACGATCGGCAGCAGGCAATCGCCGGAGCTGATCGAGAGGCCGTTGCCGGTACAGTTCGCCATCGTGTGCAGATAGCTCGAACGATGGCTGTAGACGACGCCTTTGGGGTTGCCGGTGGTGCCGCTGGTGTAGCACATTGCGGCCGCGGAGTTCTCGTCGACGTCCGGCCAGTCGAACTCGGTCGATTCGTCGGCGATCACATCGGCGTAGCGCAGCACCGTCTTGCCCGACTCGTCCAGTGCCGCCGTGTCGCCCTCTCCGATCGCGATCACGGTGTGCACGGTATCGAGGTCGGCCAGGATAGGTGCGAGCAATTTGGCCAACGACAAATCGACCAACACGACCTGGTCTTCGGCCTCGTTGGCGACGTAGGCGATCTGCTCAGGAAACAGCCGGATGTTGAGCGTGTGCAACACCGCACCCATCGCCGGCACGGCCATATACGCCGTCAGATGCTCGGCGTTGTTCCAACTGAAGGTGGCGACCCGCTGGTCGCCGGTAACACCGACGCGCCGCAATGCATTCGCCAGCTGAGCTGCCTGGCGACCGAGTTCCGCGTAGCTGCAGTCGCGGTAGCCGGCCCCGGTCGCCGTGGTGACCTTGCGAGCCCCGTGGACGCCCGAGGCGTGTCGCAGGATGGCGGTGATCGTCAGGGGAAAGCTCTGCATGGTGCTTTGCATCGATGAACCGCCCTATGTTCCGCCGCCTGCTGTTCCGGGCCGGCCCGTGAAACGGCCGCCCGCGTGGCGATCATCGCACGCCGAAGCAACCGCCTTGGCGGCGATGTGGCGCGGGCGCCTGTCAGGCCAGCGTCGGCTCGAGTCCAAGCAGGTTGGCGAATGCCCATTGGTGCGGGGCGGTGGGCACCTCGTCCGGGGTCAGCGCGTCCTCCGACACGGTGGTCGATGCGACCGTCAGAACGGTGATCGCGCCGGCGTAGTCGGCGATGTACAGCCGGTTCCCATCCGGGCTCTCGGTCGCGCAGGACGGCTGCGCGCCGGTCACGATGCTGCCGATGACGTCATGCGTTGCGGTGGACCACACCGTCACGCCGCTGTCGCCGACGAGATATGCCCGCCCACCGTCGCGACTCAATGCCAGTTGGGTCAGGTAGCCGGCGATCTCGCCGATCTTGTAAGTGTTGGCGATGGCGCCGGTCCGAGTCTCCCCGCTCTCCACGACGTCGAGCACCGCGCCGAAGTCGGGACTGCAGCTGCCGACATACGCGGTGGCGCCGTCCGGGCTCAGCGCGATATCCCGGATCGGCGAACCAATTTCGACGGTTTTCAGGACGCGCTTGGATTGCGTGTCGATCACGACGAGCTCTGCGTCGGATGGCCCGTTGGCCGCGACGTACAGCCGGCGCCCGTCCGGGCTGACGCGGACACACTCGGCGGTGGTGCCGGCGCTGGCCGCGATGCCGATGGCGTCTTCCTCGCCCGTCGTGGTGTCGAGGATCGCGACGTCGGCGCCGTTCACCGCGGTCCGGCTGGCGTAGACGTGCCTTCCGTCCGGGCTGACCGCCAGATCGGTCACGCTGTGCGCCACCGGGTGCGCCTCGACGATCAGTTTGGCATCCATGTCGAATGCCAAAACCGAGTCATACGCCGTCGACACGGTGCTGATGTAGGCACGGTGTTGCGGGGTGTCCGACACGGCCACAGCGAATGGTTCGTCGATGTCGACGACTGTTTGCACGACGGCGCCACTCGCGGTGTCGATCAGCGAAAAACTGTCGTCACCGTAGTGGGTGACCGTCAGCAGCATGCCGTCGGGACTGGCGGCGATGCCGCTGATGGCGCCGCGCTGCACGGCGATCTCGGCCGTGACCGTGAAGCCGGGGGCAGTACCGACTTCGTTCGCACCGCTCGCATCGTTCACAGTGACACCAGCCTCTTCTTGTTGGTCCGTGGTGACCGGGCGTTCGACACCCGAGCGTTGAAACGCTTCCGGCGGCCGAACGCTTCCGCAACGCAAACCCGGAATCCTCGGAACAGGCGCGTCGGGGCGCCGGTTTCGAGCGAGTCTACCGGCCGAATTTGGGCCGAAAAGGCACAGTTCGACCAATTGTTGCGCATGTCACGTCGGCACCTCAGGGTGCCCTTAAGTAAGATTTATTACGCTCCGGTCCCTGCCCAAAGCAGCAAACGGAACCGGCGGTGTAGCCAGGTGTTTCGTGACTTTCGCTAACCGAGAACGGATCACGAGCCGATTATTTTTGAATGTGATTTCCTTAATCTTTGGCGACCGAAAAGAGTCCCAAATCACATTCGCCAAAAGCGCCGCTCGGTGCGCTGGTGGTGATTTCCGCGGAAATGGACAGGCCGCGCGACACAGCGGGGCGCGTCGCCTGGCCGCAACGTTGGTGCGCCGTCGCGAGACGAGTTGGGTAACCTGACGTGATCCGACGACTCCCCGAGGGCTGCGACAACGCCGAGCCACGCTCCTGGCGATCCTGGTCGCCCTCGACACCACTGCGACAACACCGGAGCTAACCCAGGCGATGAACCAGAACGACCTGACTTCGCCTCCGCTGCACCACAAGGAGAGTCCGTTCTTCGCTGCAGACCGCGCCGCCTACTGGCGCCACCTTCGCGAGCTGGGCCCAGTAGTGAAAATAGACACCGGCGATCCCACGCTGCGGGGCTACTATCTGACCCGCCGGGACGACGTGCGTGCGGCGTTGCTCGATCCGGAGACATTTGCGTCGCCGCCGAAGACCTTCGCGATCCAGTTGTTCGGCGCACCGCTTCCGCAGGTGCCGCTGTCCTGCGGCACGCGAGCGGAGCATGCCCGTTTCGGCAAGGTCTTGCATCCGCTCTTCAGCCCCAGAGCGTTGGCTCCCTTCGCTCCGGAGTTGCGGGCCCGCGCCGCGAAACTGGTCGACACCGTCGCTGCTCGAAGGCAGTGCGATGCTGTCAGCGTCGCCGACAACTACGCCTGCCAAGCGCTATTCATGGTGTGCGGGCTGCCGCCAGACGACGCTCGGGCGCACGAGATGACCAGGGCCGCGGTCATCGGCGACACCAGCGGGCAAGCCCAACTTGAACTCGTCAAGTGGCTAAACACCAGCTTCGACGCCGGGCTGCGCGATCCCGAGCGGCCGCCCGGTATTCTGTGGCCGCTACTGGAACAACTCGCCGGTGATAAAGATTTTCCGCTCACCAACGTCGAAGTAGTGTCGGTCATCCTTTTGTTGTTCTCTGTTGCAGGCATTGAAATGGTGTCCTCGGCAATCACTTTCGCCCTGCTATATCTCGCACGCGACCCGCAACTGCGGGCCCAGCTGCGCGAGGACCCAGCACAGATCCCCGCGTTCGCCGAGGAAATCTTCCGGTTGGAGCCGCCAGGGCCGGGCATTCCGCGCGTCACCACGAGAAACGTCGAGATCGGTGGTGTCGCAATCCCGGCGTTCAGTTCGGTGTGGTTGGCCCTGGAAGCGGCGGGCAGAACAAACGGCGGCGAGGAGATATCGAGGGGCAGCCACGGAGAGGTCCGGCGCCAACGCCACTGGGCATTCGGCGCCGGCATGCACAGATGCTTGGGCATGCACCTGGCTCGCCTTGAAATGGACACGTTTTTGACCGAATGGTTGAACCGCATCCCAAATTTCGAACTCAAACCAGGCTTCACGCCGGCGGTCGTGCATAAGCCGACCAGCGTGACCCACCTGCGTCGCCTGAAGCTGCGCTGGTAGGCCATGACAAATGACATGGCCGACGCTGACCTGGAGGCCCACATCAATGGGTTCCTGACGGCGCTCGGTGAACGTCCAGAGGAACTGATCCCGAAGCACTTAGCAGAAATCGAGCAACCGAACCCGCAGGACGCGGACGACTTCAGGCGCTACATCAATGACCTCAAAATGGTCTACGGGCGAGGCTTGCTCGACATGTACACGGGGATCGAGTCACACGGCAACGCCATATGTGAGTTGACTAATGAAGCCGAGATAACCGACCGGGTCCAGAAGATTATGGCGTTAGTCGCCCTGGACGCCGAAGATGTCCCGAAAATTCTGGCGAGCTTTCAGGACGCCGCGAACCAGCTCAATCCTCTCGCAATCGTACGGCTGTTCATGACAATTCAAGGTGCCAGTGCCGGCGGGGTGCCGCGTCAGGCTCAGCGAGACGCGTTGATACTTGACTTGACGACGTACTGCCTGACACGCTTCCCGCCTTCCGAAGATGATTGAAATCGGGCACAACACCCTGACTTCGCCTGTCAGACGGCGGTGATGCAGAGTACTTCGTCGAGGCTGGCGGTCTGTAGCCCGGCGGCGGCCGCGCGCTGTTGGAATTCGGCGACGGGATCGGGGTCGGTGGTGTCGATGCGGCCGGCTCGATCCAGTCGTGCGGTGTCGGACATAGCCGGGCCTCTGACCACCACGTCGCTCAGAACGTAGCGGCCGGCGTCCGGCGTTCGGCGCACCCTCTGTTCGGGCGCGCTGATGCCGGTGAGCGCGACTACGTCGTCGAGGTTGATTCCGACTCGGAACACTTGGGTTTCGGCGTCGAGCACCGCGATGAGGCGGGTGATGAGGTTCTCGGGGGCGAAGAACCGCCAGCCCTGTCCCAGATGCAGCCAGTAGCGTCCGTGGACGTGGTCGCGGAGGTGGATGCCGGGGGCCCAGTCGACAAACTCGAGGAACGCGTAGCGCTGGTGCAGTATCGCGCGGTCTTCGGCCGACAGACCGGCATCGACCACCAAAAACCGTCCGACCCGTGAGACGTCAGTGCAGCAGTGCAGAAACGAGTTCAGCGTCTCCTCGGTAGTAACTCGATCCGCTGTGGCGACCAGGCTGACGGTAACCTCGCTGTCGTGCGAACCAGCGATGAGGTTGCGCGCCAGCACATCTGGGTATGACGATGCCAACTCCAGCATCGTCGGCACCGTCAAATCTCGAATGCTCGCGATGCCTTGCCGATCATCGTCGGGGATGTCGGGGCGGGCCAGCAGGCGGCGGGACAGCGCAAACGCTTCGGCTTGATTGTCTATGTGGTACGCGCACACCAGCTGCTGAAAGGTTGTGCGCCACGTGTAGAGGTCTGGGTGCGGAATCGTCATATCGTCTTCGGGCAGCGGGATTTCGGCGGCGCGCACGGCAAAAAGGTAGCCGAGCTGGCAGCGCTTCTCGGCAATGTAATGGCGGACGATGTCGTAGAGTGGCTCCGCGCGGGTCGGTCGGAACTCCCAAGCCCGCAGGTAGGCGTCCTGAACATCGGGCCATGGTTCACCGAGCATCTCCATCGATTGCGCGACCCGCAGCATCGCCCAGAATGTCCCCTCGTCTGGGCCCCCGATCTCGATCATCCGCGCAAACCACTTGCGCGCGTTGGCGAAATCGCCCGCATTGAAATAGACCTGGGCCAGCATGGACACCGAGTTCACATCTTCGGAGTTGGCTGTCACCTCGGGGCTTAGTAGGTCGATGAAACGTTTGTTGGGGTCCACGTCGCGGGGGACATCGGCAGGTTTGAAAACACTTTCTGCAGCCGCCTGCAGCTGGGCCTCTGTCACCTTGAGGCCCAACTCGTCGGCGAGGCGGCCGATCACATCGGCCGGCGCGGCGCGAAGCTCCTCGAAGTCAACCCTGACCGTTGTAGTACCCGCTAGCGCTTGGTCGCGCGCGGCGATCAAACGCTCCGTCGACTCCGCCCGCTGCCGCTCGTCCTGCCACCAGCCAAGTCGGTTCAGCGACGCGATCACGTTCGCTACGGGCCGGTCCACCACAACCGGCACAACCGGGCCCCAGGCCTCCCGAATGAAATCCACCGCAACGCACAAAAGCGGGTGCTTGACGCCAGCCCGACGCCCCGCAGCGCGGGCGGCACCACGGTGACTGTCGGCCCAACTGCGAAGATTCGCCACCAGCGAACCAGCATCCATCTGCAGCTGAGCGCCAGGTTCGGTGAAGGCCCGTACGCATAGCTTGCTCAGCCGCGATTCCTCCCAGGTCTCGTGTGGTCCACGATAGGCCCACACGAAGTCTGCGCCCATGAATACGCCGAGGTGGTGCAGCACGCCGGCAACGGCTGATGTGCCGCCGCACCACGGGCCTAGCACCACAATGATCGGCTCAGCGGACGCCACAACACCTCCAACGGTTCCCGAATGCCGGGAACGGTACCTGATGGTCTTTGGCCCCGCCTCAGTCGCGCACTGCGTCACAGCGACTCCGGAGCGCGTCAGGATCGAGCAGCTGCTCGGACGTTTAGGCACACCGTCAGTTAGGCTCCGCCGATGAAAGTGGTACTCGCCGGCTACGGAACTCGGGGCGATGTCGAGCCTTTCGCCGCCGTCGGTCGCGAGCTGCTGCGCCGAGGTCACGACGTGTGCATGGCGGTCCCGCCCAACATGGTTGGGTTCCTTGAGTTGGCGGAACTTGATGCGGTCCCGTTCGGCCCGGAGTCGCTGGCGTCCAGCCGCAAGCGGATGGCCCAGGCTCCGGGCAGCGGGGTGGTAGACGAGAAGGAGTACCTGTCCCGGGCCATGGAGGAGTGGGGTACGACGCTGACGGCGCTGGCAAACGGGGCCGACCTGTTACTTACGGGCAGAATCGAGCAGGGGCTGGCCGCCAACGTCGCGGAGTATTACGGCATTCCGCAGGCGGCGCTGCACTTCTTTCCGGGAGCGCATGCACGCCTGAGTGGCTGGGCCGGCGACACAACGGAGGAGGCTGAAGATGCTCATCGCCGTGCACTGGGCCTGCCTGACGCGACGGGACCCTCGACGCGATCCCTGGAGATTCAGGCCTACGACGCGCTCTGTTTTCCCGAGCTGGCAGCCGAGTGGGCGGACGGAGATGATTGGCGGCCCTTCGTGGGCGCGCTGACGCTGGAATTGCCGACCGAAGCCGACGACGAGGTCTTGTCCTGGATCGCCGCCGGAACGCCCCCGATCTACTTCGGCTTTGGCAGCGGCGTGTGGCTCCCGTACGCCGCTCAGACGTTCGGTCTGATCAGCGTGGCCTGCGCGCGGTTAGGCGAGCGGGCATTGATTTGCTCCGGGGCAAGTGACTTCGCCGGTGCCCCGCATTCTGACCAGGTGAAGGTTGTGCGCGCGGTCAACCACTCGGCCATTTTTCCGGCTTGCCGCGCGGTGGTTCATCAAGGGGGCGCCGGTACCACGGCGGCAGGCATGCGGGCCGGGATACCCACGTTGGTCCTCTGGCACCCGATCAACGATCAGCAGATCTGGGCAGACGCCGTCACGCGGCTGAATGTCGGCTCAGGGCGGGCCTTCTCGGCCAGCAACCTAGGTTCGCTGGTCGCAGACCTGCGTTACATCCTTGATCCGCAATGCATCACTCGAGCCCGTGAGGTCGCCGCCCAGATGACCAAACCTGCTGTGAGCGTTGCCCGCGCCGCCGATCTGCTGGAACACGCTGTCCGCCTGGGGCGCGTGGGCGGGTAGGCACCACCGCGTCAGACGGTGGTGATGCAGAGTACTTCGTCGAGGCTGGCGGTCTGTAGTCCGGCGGAGTCCATGCCGCCGGTCCGATCCAATCGTGCGGTGTCGAACATCGACGGGCCTTGGGCCACCGTTTCACCCAGGACGTAGCGGCCCGCAACGGTCGTTCGGCGCACCGTCTGTTCGGGTGCGCTGATGCCGATGAGCCCGACCGCGTCGGCGAGGTTGATTCCTACCTGGAACACCTGCGTTTCGGCGTCAAGCACCGCGATGAGGCGGGTGATCAAATTTTCCGGGGCAAAAAACCGCCAGCCTTCGCCCAGATGCAGCCAATACCGTCCGTGGATCTGGTCGCGCAGCGCCTTGAGCGCAGCGCCGGGTGTGTGCCCGGGGCTGCCGTCGGTGAATTCGAGGAACGGGTAGCGCTCATGCAGTTTCGCGCGATCTTGGGCTGATAGGCCGGCGTCGATCATCAGGAAGCGTCCGACCCGTGACACGTCGGTGCAGCAGCGCAGAAACGAGTTGAGTGTTTGTTCGCTGGCAGCTCGATCCGCGCCGGCGATCAGGCTGACGGTGACCTCGCTGTCGTATGGTCCAGCGATGAGGTTGCGCGCCAGCACATCCGGGTACGACGATGCCACCTCCAGCATGGCCGGCACCGACAAGTCGCGGTTGCGCGCAATTCTTTGCCGATCACCACCGGGGATGTCGGGGCGGGCCAGCAGGCACCGCCTCAGCACGAACGCCTCAGTCTGCTTACCGATGGAGAACGCGCAGATGGCCTGCACCTCGGCTGACCGCCACGCGTAGAGGTCTGGGTGCGGAATCGTCATGTCGTCTTCGGGCAGCGGGATTTCAGCGGCGCGCACGGCAAAGAGGTAGCCCAGCCGGTGGCGGTTCTCGTTGGCATACCGTCGGGCGAGGGCATACAGGGGCTCCGCGCGGGTCGGCCGAAACTCCCAAGCCCGCAGGTAAGCGTCCTGAACATCGACCCATGGTTCACCGAGCTTCTCCATCGAGTGCCCGAGCCGCAGCATCGCCCAGTAGACCTCCTCAGTCGACTCCCCGCTATCCATCTCGAGCCGCCGCGCAAACCACTTGCGCGCGTTGGCGAAATCGCCCGCATGGAAGTAGACCTCGGCCAACGAAAACACCGGTCGCGTATCTCCGGGGTTGCGTGTCACCTGGGGGCGTAGTAGATCGATGAAACGCTGGTGAGGATCCACGTCGCGGGGCATATCGGCGGGTTTCACAACACTATCCGCGGCCGCTTGCACCTGGGCCTCCGTTACGTCGAGGCCCAGGTCCTCGGCGAGACGGCGGATCACAACGGATGGTGTCGCGCGCAGCTCCTCAAAGTCGACCCGGATCGTCGTCGCGCCGGCCAGCACTTGGTCGCGCGCAGCGATGAGCCGCGCGGTCGACTCAGCCCGCTCCTGTTCGTCTTGCCACCATCCGAGTCTGTTCAACGACGCGATCACGTTCGCTACGGGCCGGTCCACCACTAACGGCACAACCGGACCCCAGGCCTCCCGAACGAAATCCATCGCAACGCACAGAAGCGGGTGCTTGACGCCAGGCCGTTGCCCCGCCGCGCGGGCGGCACGGCGATGACTGTCGGCCCAACTGCGAAGTTTCGCCTCAAGAGAGCGAGCATCCATCTGCAGCTGAGCGCCAGGTTCGGTGAAGGCCTTGCGGCACAATTGACTTAGACGCGAGTCTTCCCAGGTGTCGTGCAGTTCGCGGTAGTTCCAGTCAAATTCAGTGCCCATCAATACGCCGAGGTGGCGCAGTACGCCGGCAACGGCCGATGTGCCTCCGCACCACGGGCCCAGCACCACAATGATCGGCTCAGCGGACGCCATGACTCCCTCCAACAGTCCCGAATGCCTGGAACGGTACCCGATGGTTTTTGACTCCGCCTCAATCGCGCACAGCATCACAGCGGACTGCGGAGCAGGTCATAGGGGTGCGGCGATGCTGTTCAGCAGGCGCTTACGTCCAGCACTCCGACCAGGAGGCCGAGATATTGGCGCCTATGTTCACGCAACAGAACGAGAGTTTTTCCTTGTGAACCATATTGTGCCCCAGCAGATTCAGCGCCGATGCCCCGCATTCTCGTTGGTCCTCTGGCACCCGATCAACGATCAGCAGATCTGGGCAGACGCCGTCACGCGGCTGAATGTCGGCTCAGGGCGGGCCTTCTCGGCCAGCAACCTAGGTTCGCTGGTCGCAGACCTGCGTTGCATCCTTGATCCGCAATGCATCACTCGAGCCCGTGAGGTCGCCGCCCAGATGACCAAACCTGCTGTAAGCGTTGCCCGCGCCGCCGATCTACTGGAACACGCTGTCCGCCTGGAGCGCGTGGACGCGTAGGCACCACCAGGGGCGGTTCTACGTCTGCCACGTCAACGGCAGGTCCACCAGCACCCGCAGCACAGCCCGGACGAGATGGTTAGCGCGGCAACGATGCTCGCCCGCGCCGAACCCCAGATGCTTACACACCCGCTCGTTCACCTGGTCGCCGCCGTCGCCCTCCCGGTTGGCCGCACCTGCCGCT
>NZ_DATMLH010000155.1:0-2728 GCF_035570115.1 Mycobacterium sp. | reverse complement strand
ACTGACAACCGGTGCTCAGCACATACATGATGCCGTTGACCACCTCCCGCGCATCCACCTCGCGCTTGCGCCCGCCGTGCTTCGCGGGCGGGATCAACGGCGCCACCAGCGACCATTCCTCCTCGGTCAGATCACTCGGGTTGAAGTTGCCCCGGTTTCGTGGACACCGGAATATTTGTGTTCGAGGAGTCCACAATGGCCAAGACAAGAGGAGCCTACCCACCTGAGTTCCGTCGCCAGATGGTTGAGTTGGTGCATGCTGGCCGCACGCCTGAGGAACTGGCGCATGAGTTCGAACCAACAGCGCAGTCGATCAGGAATTGGGTGGCGCAGTGGGCACGCAACGGCGGTCGCGGCGACGGCGGCCTGAGGACAGCGGAGCGCGAGGAGCTCAGCCGGCTGCGGCGTGAGAACCGCCAGCTCCGGCTTGAGCGGGAGATCCTCTCAAAGGCGGCGGCCTGGTTCGCTCGGGAGACGAACGCGATCCCACCGAAGGGTTCCGGTTTGTGAGCGATCACCAGGCCAACTATCCAATCGCCACGATGTGCCGAGTGCTGGGTGTCTCCTCCAGCGGCTATCATGCGTGGGTGAAGCGGCGTCCGTCGCAGCGTGCCGAGAGAGACGCGGTGCTGATCGCGGCGATCCGTGCTGCGCACACAGCTTCGCGCGGCACCTACGGCGCGCCGCGCGTGCATGCAGAGCTTGCCGCCAAGGGCATTCGGGTTGGCTGCAGGCGGGTTGCGCGACTGATGACGCAGGCCGGTCTTGCCGGTGTGTGTCGGCGCAAGTTCGTCACCACCACGGTCAAGGATGGTGGCCGCCAGGCGCCCGACCTGGTTGAGCGCAACTTCACGGCGAAAGCGCCTGATCGGCTGTGGGTCGCCGACATCACCTACATCTCGACCTGGGCAGGCTTTCTCTATCTCGCCGTCGTGCTCGACGCCTTCAGCCGCCGCATTGTCGGCTGGTCGATGGCCACGACACTCGCCAAACAACTGGTGCTCGATGCGCTGAGCATGGCGCTGCAGACGCGACGGCCCAGGGACGTGATCCATCACTCCGACCAGGGTTCGCAGTACACCTCGATCGAGTTCGGCCGCCGCTGCCGCGATGCAGGCGTACGCCTCTCAATGGGCTCGGTCGGCGACGCGTATGACAACGCCATGTGCGAGAGTTTCTTCGCAACCCTCGAATGCGAGCTGCTCGATCGGTGTCGGTTCAAGACACCGGCCGAAGCGCGTCGTGCGGTGTTCGAATTCATCGAGGGCTTCTACAATCCGCGCCGCCGTCACTCCTCGATCGGATATCTCTCACCGATCGACTACGAGCGTCAGCGTCGCGCTGCGGTGGTCAACCCCGACGCATGCCAGCCTGCCATCGTGCTCGCGGCCGTCAAGGACAAGCCCTTCGGGCAGCCCCAAGCGGGGCCGTCCTTGACCGCCGCTGTGCGCGACGGCCGCACCATCGTGCGGGTCGGGACGGAAGAATGGCTCCGCCAGGGGCCGAACCAAAGAATGCCTCGAAACGGGAGGGCAACATGCCGTCAGATCAGATAGCCTGATCCCAAACGCTCAACACTCCACGAAACCGGGGTAAGTCCAGACTACGGCGTCTTGCGAGTTTGACCCACGGCATCCGGCACCGCTCAATGGGCGAAATGTCAAAAGTACTGCCGAAAAGGCTCTGCTTCGGGGGTGTTTCCCGATTTGGCGGCTGGTGACACGACTGTTGGGTCTAGGCCGAGATGGAGCGGCCGTCTGGTTCGTCATTGACGGGCGGCGTCTGTCGGCGTCCGCCAGATCGGCGGAGTGACGATCGCCGGCCCCGCGAGCGCGACCGCCGTCCGCTTCCGGGGCGGAGGCTTGTAGCGGTAGCCATCCGGCCGCCCATAAGAACAACAGCGCCATTATGACGGCAGCACCGAGCAGCTGCGCGCCCCAGATGACGACGGTGACGACGTTTACTGAACGTTGGTGTGGTGCCGTTGCCGTATAGCTGAGGCCGGTGCCTGACGCGCTGACGGTCGCCCTGGTGTTGCGGCCGACCTTGACGTGCGCGCCGCGACCCACGAGTGAGGTGGACAGGCCGTGCTTGCCGATGTTCAACCGGATGCCCGGAGCGAGGCGGAAGCTGTGGCGGTAGCGGAAGGGCCCCCGCCGGCCGAGGATCAACCAGATCCCCGGGGCGAGGTGGAAGCTGCGACGGAAGCGGAGCAGCCCCCACTGGCCGATGTTCCACCGGTTGCCCGGGGCGAGGCGGATGCGGCAGCGGAAGCGGCATAGCCCCCACCGGACCACGTTCAGCCGGATGCCCGGAGCGATGGGGAAGCTGTGGCGGAAGCGGACGGGCACGGGTCATGCCTCCGACGCCGGCAAGCGCCGTTGCTCAAGCTGGTCGGTGCGACCCTCAAGCCGAGTAATGCGTGTCACGGTGTCCGAGACGATCGCGCCCCCTACCATGGTCGCTCCCGCGGTCGATGCACGCCGCGCCTCGGTGACGACCTGCCTTTCGTCGGCCTCAAGCTTGAGCATGCGGTCTTCGAGCGCCTTCAGCCGTCGTTCGATGACCAGGAGGGATGCCTGGACGGTCTTATGAAGCGCGAACAGGTCCTCGATCTTGCGCGCGAACGTCCACAGCCCGCCGATTGCAGGAAGCGCCACCTATGCGGCTTCAACGATGCGCGTGGACCGCAACCGGGCCAACAGCGCGTCCATCTCCTTTATGGCCT
>NZ_DATMLH010000154.1:0-7491 GCF_035570115.1 Mycobacterium sp. | reverse complement strand
CGGCGCCGACCTGCTCGACGAGCTCGAATCATTAGATCTCGACACCGAACTCGACGATGCCGTCGTCGTGGTGGAGTGGGGCGAGGGCCTTGCCGAACGGCTGTCCGATCGGCACCTGGACGTTCGCCTCGAGCGCATCAGCAATTCCGACGTGCGGACCGCGACATGGCAGTGGAGCTGCTCGTGAGCGGCCGCGGCCGCGTCGTGCTGGCGATCGACACAGCGACTCCCGCCGTGACGGCGGGTGTCGTTGCCGACGGCGAAGTGGTGGCCGAGCGGGTCAGCGTCGACGCCCGCGCGCACGCCGAACGGATCACCCCGAATGTGTTGGCCGCCTTAGCCGATGCAGGTCTGACGATGGCCGACCTCGGCGCCGTGGTGGTGGGGTGCGGCCCGGGTCCGTTCACCGGCCTGCGGGTCGGTATGGCGACCGCTGCCGCCTACGGGCACGCCCTCGGCGTCCCCGTGTACGGCGTGTGCAGCCTCGATGCCATCGGCGGCCAGACCACCGGGGAGACACTGGTGGTGACCGACGCCCGCCGGCGCGAGGTCTACTGGGCGCGCTATCGCGACGGCGTCCGGATCGATGGCCCGACCGTCAGCGCCCCGGCCGACGTTAACCCGGGTGTCGCGCGGGCGGTTGCCGGCTCGCCCGAGCATGCGGCGCTGTTCGGGCTCCCGCTGCGCGAACCGTCATACCCGACACCGGCCGGGCTGGTGGCCGCGGTGGGCGACTGGTCGGCGCGCCCCGCCGCGCTGGTGCCGATGTATCTGCGTCGGCCGGACGCCAAGACGCTGGCCGAGCGTGAGGCTTCCCGATGACCGCCGGTAGCGAGCCCGTCACGATCGGGGCACTGACGGTGGCCGACGCGGACCGCTGCGCTGAGTTGGAGGCCATTCTGTTTCCCGGCGACGATCCATGGCCGAAGACCGCGTTCGTCCGCGAACTCGCCGCCGAGCACAATCACTATGTGGCCGCCCGCACCGCCGAGACGCTGGTCGGCTATGGCGGCATCTCGCGGTTGGGCCGCACCCCGCCGTTCGAATACGAAGTGCACACCATCGGCGTCGACCCCGCGTACCAAGGCCGCGGCGTCGGCCGCCGACTGCTGGACGAACTGCTGAACTTAACCGCGGGCGCCGTCGTCCACCTTGAGGTGCGCACCGACAATACGCCGGCAATCGCGCTGTACCGCAGCGTGGGATTCGCCGAAGTGGGCCTGCGCCGGCGGTATTACCGACTCAGCGGCGCCGATGCCTACACCATGCGGCGGGAGGCTTAATGACCCGCGCCGGCGACGATGCAGTGGGGGCACCCCCAGCCGCGCAGCGGCGAGGGGGACGCAGCGATGAGGAGGAGCGGCGCCGATGACCGTAGTCCTCGCCATCGAAACCTCCTGCGATGAAACCGGAGTCGGCATCGCCCAGCTCGATGCTGACGGCGCGGTGACGCTGTTGGCCGATGAGGTGGCTTCCAGCGTCGACGAACATGTCCGGTTCGGCGGCGTCGTTCCGGAGATCGCTTCGCGGGCACACCTGGAGGCGCTCGGTCCGGCCATGCGCCGCGCGCTGGCCACCGCGGGCGTTCAAAAACCGGACATCGTTGCGGCGACAATCGGGCCCGGACTGGCGGGTGCGCTGCTGGTGGGAGTGGCTGCGGCCAAAGCCTATTCGGCTGCCTGGGGGGTGCCGTTCTATGCGGTGAACCACTTGGGCGGGCACTTGGCCGCCGACGTCTACGAGCACGGGCCGCTGCCCGAGAGTGTGGCGCTGCTGGTGTCCGGCGGGCATACCCACCTGTTGCATGTGCGTTCGCTCGGCGAGCCGATCGTCGAACTGGGCAGCACCGTCGACGACGCCGCCGGAGAGGCCTACGACAAGGTGGCCCGCCTGTTGGGTTTGGGCTACCCGGGTGGCAAGGCCCTCGACGATCTGGCGCGCAGCGGTGACCGGGACGCGATTGCGTTCCCTCGCGGCATGACCGGACCGGCCGATGAGCCGCACGCGTTCAGCTTCTCCGGGCTCAAGACCGCGGTGGCGCGGTATGTGGAGGGCCATCCGGAGGCGGCGAGCGCCGACATCGCGGCGGGATTCCAGGAGGCGGTGGCCGACGTGCTGACCATGAAGGCGGTGCGCGCGGCCACCGGGCTCGGGGTGTCCACGCTGCTCATCGCCGGGGGAGTGGCCGCGAACTCGCGGCTGCGCGAGCTGGCCGCGCAGCGCTGCGCGCAGGCCGGCTTGGCGCTGCGGATCCCCGGACCGCGGCTGTGCACCGACAACGGCGCGATGATCGCCGCCTTCGCCGCGCATCTGGTGGCGGCGGGTGCGTCGCCGTCGGCGCTGGATGTGGCCAGTGACCCCGGTTTGCCGGTGGTCAAAGGGCAGTTGTTCTGATCGTCAGCTAGCCGGTTTCTTGGGTGACGATCAACAGGTCGTCGCTGGTTTCCCAAGCGTGGCTGAAGGTGGCCAGCGGGATCTGCTCGTTGCGGCCGTCGGGGGTGCCACTGTCGTTGAGGTGGACGATGTTGGTGCCGGTGTCGACTCCGGTGACGACGACGGCGTGGTCCGGCGTGGTCCGGCTCCCATTGCCCCGGGGGGAGTTCCAGATGGTTTCGGCGTTGAGCGCCGCGATGACCTTGTGGCCGCCGGCCAGGTCCTGCTCCAGTGTCCCCATGCTGTTACCGGTCGTGAGGTCGGACTCGATGCCGTGTTTCTGCAGCAGTACGACCATGTCTTGGGGGGAGGTGCCGTCAAAGTGGTAGACGTCGCCGCGGTGCGATTCGCTCTTGGTGAATATCCCGCGTAGCTCCATGCCGATTTGGGAGGGTTCTCTGCCGGTGAGCTGGCCGACCACGTCGGCCACGGCCATCAGGCCGCAGTCTTGCTGGTGCTGGTAGCGCCAGTAGGGGGCGGCGGCCTCGGGGTCGCCGTACAGCTGGCCGTCGGCTCGGGCGACTCCAGCCAAGCCGATAGCGGCCGCGACGATCAACGTGGCCACGCCGGCGGCGCGGGTCGCAATGGGGATACCGGTGAACATGGCCCCATTATTGGGTCTTCGCCCTTGGCGAATTCTTGAGAATCACCGGCACGGCCTCTGCCTGCGGTTTTGGCTCGGCAGACGCCGGTTTCCGGGTCGCTGACAGGGAAGCAGCAGGCCGACCTTGAGTGCTAGCACTCGCATGTATAGAGTGCTAGGTGGCAATCGGACGAACCCCTGCGCCGGCACCCGCGACGACGACGCGAGGGCACGGACGAATGCCGAACACCTGGTAATCCGAAGGTTCGGGGCAACGGTCCCGGACCCCCATCCAACAAGTGGAGGGCTCCAATCGTGGCGAGCGTGAACATTAAGCCACTCGAGGACAAGATCCTCGTACAGGCCAACGAGGCCGAGACCACGACCGCATCCGGTCTGGTCATTCCCGACACCGCCAAGGAGAAGCCGCAGGAAGGCACCGTCGTCGCCGTCGGCCCCGGCCGGTGGGACGACGATGGCTCGAAGCGGATTCCGCTGGACGTGTCGAAGGGTGACACCGTCATCTACAGCAAGTACGGCGGCACCGAGATCAAGTACAACGGCGAGGAGTACCTGATCCTGTCGGCCCGCGACGTGCTGGCCGTCGTTTCCAAGTAACGCAGAGCGTGTTCCGCCCCGGCGATCCCCACGTCGACACGTGGGCGATTTCCGGGGCGGACCGCTTTCCAGACGGAACAAGAAAGACTTATGAGCAAGCTGATTGAGTTCAATGAGACCGCACGGCGTGCGATGGAAGCCGGCGTGGACAAGCTCGCTGACGCGGTGCGGGTGACGTTGGGTCCGCGCGGTCGGCATGTGGTGCTGGCCAAGGCTTTTGGTGGGCCTACGGTCACTAACGACGGTGTCACCGTCGCACGTGAGATCGACCTGGAAGACCCGTTCGAGAATCTGGGCGCCCAGCTGGTCAAGTCGGTGGCCACCAAGACCAACGACGTCGCCGGCGACGGCACCACCACCGCCACCGTGCTGGCGCAGGCAATTATCAAAGGCGGGCTGCGCAACGTCGCCGCCGGCGCCAACCCGATCGAGCTTGGGTTGGGGATCAGCAAGGCCGCCGACGCGGTGTCCGAGGCGCTACTGGCATCGGCCACCCCGGTGTCGGGCAAGAAAGGTATCGCCCAGGTAGCCACGGTGTCGTCGCGTGACGAGCAGATTGGGAAGCTGGTCGGCGAGGCGATGACGAAGGTCGGCCACGACGGCGTGGTCAGCGTCGAGGAGTCGTCGACGCTGAGCACCGAGCTGGAGTTCACCGAGGGCGTCGGCTTCGACAAAGGCTTCCTGTCGGCGTACTTCGTCACTGATTTCGACGCTCAGCAGGCCGTGCTCGACGACGCCCTGATCCTGTTGCACCGCGACAAGATCAGCTCGCTGCCCGATTTCCTGCCGTTGCTGGAAAAGGTGGCCGAGGCGGGTAAGCCGCTGCTGGTCATCGCCGAGGATGTCGAAGGCGAGCCGTTGTCGACGCTGGTGGTCAACGCGATCCGCAAGACGCTGAAAGCGGTCGCGGTCAAGGCGCCGTTCTTCGGTGACCGTCGCAAGGCGTTCCTGGACGACCTCGCGGTGGTCACCGGCGGCCAAGTGGTTAACCCCGACGTCGGGCTGACGCTGCGTGAGGTCGGGCTCGAGGTGCTCGGTTCGGCCCGCCGCGTGGTGGTCAGCAAGGACGACACCGTGATCGTCGAGGGCGGTGGCAGCGCCAAGGCCATCGCCGACCGGGCCAAGCAGCTGCGGTCCGAGATCGAGAGCACCGACTCCGACTGGGACCGCGAGAAGCTGGAAGAGCGGCTGGCCAAGCTGGCCGGCGGGGTTGCCGTCATCAAGGTCGGCGCCGCCACCGAGACCGCGCTCAAAGAGCGCAAGGAAAGCGTCGAGGACGCGGTTGCCGCTGCCAAGGCCGCCGTGGAGGAAGGCATCGTCACGGGTGGCGGGACTGCGCTGCTGCAAGCCCGCAAAGCGCTCACCGACCTGCATGCGTCGCTCAGCGGTGACGAGGCCAGTGGCGTCCAGGTGTTTTCCGACGCGCTCAGTGCGCCGCTGTACTGGATCGCGGCCAACGCCGGTCTGGACGGCTCGGTCGTGGTCAACAAGGTCGCTGAACTGCCGGTCGGGCACGGGTTCAACGCGGCGACGTTGAAGTACGGCGATTTGGCCGCCGACGGGGTCATCGACCCGGTCAAGGTCACCAGGTCCGCGGTGCTTAACGCGGCGTCGGTGGCACGCATGGTGCTGACCACCGAGACGGCCATTGTCGAGAAGCCGGCCGACGAGGACGACCACGGCCACGGTCATCACCACGGCCACGCTCACTAACGAAACACGTCGTAACGAAGCACCCCCGGCTTAGCGCCGGGGGTGTCTTCGTCGGTCGCTGTGACGTAGCGGTCACGGAGTGGACAGCGTGCGGGCGGTCAGGCCTGCTGACGTGACAGGCCAAGTGGCCCAGCGAGCTCGGTCAATATCGGCAATGGATTGTCATACACGCCCAGCGCCAGGATCGCGACATGATTGGCACCGGCCGGTAGATACTCGCCGAGGCGCTCGGCGATTTGTTCGGGCGTCCCGTGGGCGACCACGGCGTCGATGAACTTGTCGCTAGCTGGCCGCGCTACGTCGGCGTCGGTGAAACCTAGCCGTTTCCAACTATTTATGTAGTTCGTCAGGCTGAAGTAGTGGTCCAGCGCCGTGCGCGCGATCGCGCGGGCTTCCTCGGGGTCGGTGTTCAGCACAACGTTGTGGACGGGCGCCAGCAGCGCATTCGGCCCGATGATGTCGCGAGCCTGTGCGGTGTGTTCGGGCGTGGCGTTGGCCGGGTGCGCCCCGGCCGTGCGCTCGGCTGACAGCCTCAGTACGCGCGGCCCTTGCGCAGCGAGCACACGCTGATTGGCCGGCACTCCGTATTCGTCGAGCTCGTCGAGGTACGACACCAGCGCTTCGTACGGCTTGCGGTATTGCCCCTGGACTTCGGGATGGCCAACCCCGACGCCGAGCACGAAGCGGCCCGGGTAGGCGGCATCGATGCGGTGGAACGACTCGGCGACGGGCTGGGCGGCTGCCGTCCAGATATTGACGATGCCGGTGGCTACCTTCAGCGTGGTCGTCGTTTCCAAAATTGCCTCAACGGCCGACAATTCGGCGGGCGGCGAACCTCCGACCCAAATTGTGCCGTAGCCGAGCCGTTCGATCTCCTGCGCTTGTTCGCGCGTGGCGCCGAGTCCGAAGAAGCCGAATCGGCCGAGGTCGGGGTTTGCGGTGTCCGATGCGGTCATAACCCGGTGCAACCCCGCGTCACGCGAACCTGTTCCGCCGCGGGTGTGAAACTTGTGTGCGGCTGCGTCGAAATCGGCGCCAGCGTGATGCTCACTCGCAACGTTCGCGGTAACGTCGATCCGGCGGAACAACTGGGAGGACGAGCCCATGGGAAAGCCCACTCCGTACCAAGCGTCGGTGGTGGTTCCGCTCCCGGACGAAGATGTGATCGCCAGATCATTTGGCAACGGGTATGACCCCGACACCGCACTCAATGTCCTGAAGATGATGAGCGGCACCGGAGACTTCTTTCCTGCGCTGATCGGCATGGTGAAGGCCGTCTTCGGTGAGAGCGAAATCGACGCTAAGCACCGTGAAGTCATCATTTTGCGTGCGGCCTCGGTACTCAACTGCCCCTACGAGTGGCAGGCGAACGCACAGATGGCCCACAATGCGGGCCTCACGACGTCCGAGATCGACACGATCGCCGGCGACGGCCCTCTCACGTTGGACAACCTCGACGCTGACTATCAGCTGTTGATCGCAGCCACCGATGAGCTCCTCACGTCCGGCACGCTCACCGACGACACCCTGCAAGCCCTGCTCGACACGTTCGGGACGACAACGACGCGTAAATACATTGCCACCATTGCGTGGTTTAGCCTCCTGAGTCTGTTTCTCAACGGCACCAGGGTGCCGATGGAAACAACCGACAAGATCGGCCAGCGCACCTCGCCCCTGGGATGACCGCGAGCCGACCCGGAACTAGGGGGCTGTAATCCCACACCACCGAAACGGCAATTGTCGAGAAGCCCGCCGACGACGATGAGCACGGGCATGGTCACGGCGATCACCAGCACCAGAAGCACTTTGTAGTGAAGCACCCCCGGTCAATTGGCCGTGGGTGCCTTCGTTTGTTGAGCGCTGGAGCGGTCCGCGGTCCGTTCGGCGGACCGCTGGCTTGACCCGCTGCCGCATGCGGTGCAATGTGATACACGTCATATGACCACTGGTCACACCGGGCAGAAAGGCGGCAGCTCATGACCACGAGGGACAAGTACACGGACGTGCCCGCGCCCTACTCGTGGGAGGTCGCCAGTGCCGGCGACGCGCGCTTCACGTGGGAGTACGACGACGGGCGCGCCCGGCTCCTTTCCCTATACCAAAAGGGAAAGGACAAGCAGTGGGATGCCCAGTCGCGCATCGAC
>NZ_DATMLH010000153.1:0-6324 GCF_035570115.1 Mycobacterium sp. | reverse complement strand
CGCGCACCTAAAGCGCTTCCTCGACCGGGTGTACAGGTCGCCCCTTAACTGACACACTCCCCGGTGGCCACCGGCGCAGTGTCGCCGATGTGCGCCAGCTGGGCGGCCACTTCCTTGGCCGTCAGGACGAAACCGGTGTCGCTGTCGTCGACCGCCGCGCCGAACACCACACCGAGCACCTGGCCGTTGAGGTCGATTAATGGTCCGCCCGAATTCCCTTGCTCGACACTCGCTCTGACGGTGTAGACCTCGCGGTTGACCGTCGCGCTGCGGTAGATGTCGGGTCCGCTGAGCTCGATGAGTTCCCGGATTCTGGCCGGAGTTGCCATAAAGCCACCACCACCGGGGTAGCCCATCACTACTGCCTGAGTGCCCGACGTCACCGGGGTGTTGGCGAAGGCCAGCGGTCCGGACGGCAGGTTGGGCACCGACAGGATCGCGATGTCGACAGTCGGGTCGTAGGACACCACGGTGGCGTCATAAGGATTGCCGCTGGCCTCCACGGTGACGCTGTTGGCGCCGGCCACCACGTGCGCATTGGTCATCACGCGGTCTGGAGAGAGGACAAAACCGCTGCCCTCCAACACCTTCTGACAACTCGGTGCAATCGCACGGATCTTGACCACGCTGGGTTCGGTGGACGCCACGACCGGGTTGTTGGCCAGCGCCGAGTCCGGCGCCGCCACCGCCACGACCGGCGTGCGACTGAACGGCTCCAATACCTGCGGCAGCCCCGAGGTGTCCAGCAGCGCCGACAGCCGTTTGGGCACGGTCTTGAGCCACTCCGGCGCGAAGTCGTTGACCTGTGCCAACACCCGCGAGCCGCGCACCGCAGCGGCCAGGCTGGGCTGGCCCGCCGAGGAGGTCAGCGGCGTCGCCAGCAGCCATGCCGCCACCAACACCACCACCAACTGAACCGCCACCCCGATCAGCGAGTCGAAGAATCGGACCGAGTTGCTGTGGATCGCGCCGCGGACCGCGCGGCCCAACACCACACCGGCGACCTCGCCGACGACGACCAGCCCCAGGATCAGAAACAGCGCGGCGAACAGCTTGGCCCGCGGCGCGCTGATGTGCGCGACAAGGTGCGGGGCCAGCAGCACGCCGGCGATCGCTCCGAGTAGCACACCGACGAATGACAGCAGTGAGCCGAGCGCACCCGAACGCCAACCTGAGATCGCCGCGATGAAAGCCACTGCCAGCACAGCGATGTCGAGCCATTGTGAGGAGGTCATCAGGCATCATCCCCGTCGCCGACCAGGGCCATCGCTTCATTCAACTCCCGGACATCGCTGGTGTCCCAGGGCTCAGCCCAACCAGCCACATCAAGCATTGCCGAAATCACTTGGCCAGTGAATCCCCAAACCAGCATCTCGTTCAACAAGAAAGCCGGCGCGGCGAAGCGGCGGCTGAAGGAGCTGCGGTACACCATCAGCCGGTTGACCGGATTGATGAAAGCGCGCACCGGGACCCGGGCCACGATTGCCGTCTCCGCCGGATCGACGACGGCCACCGGCCCTGGATCCGGCGAATACGCCAGCACCGGGACGACGTGAAAACCCGACGGCGCGATGAACGTTCGCTCCATCGTGGCCAGCGGATGCAGCCTGCCGGTATCGATGCCGGTCTCCTCACGCGCTTCCCGCAGTGCAGTGGCCACCGGCCCGTCATCATCCGGATCGGATGCGCCACCGGGGAATGCCGCCTGGCCGGCGTGGTGGCGCAATGTGGAGGCCCGCACCGTGAGCAGTAGGTCGGCGTCGTCGGGCGGTGCGCCGTTGGTTTGACCCCACGGCGGGCCGGAAAACAACACCAGCACCGCTGCGTCGCGTCCGTCTTTGCGGAGCGTGGCCGTCGCCTTGGCGGCGGTCACCATGGCCAGGACGTCGGCGGGAAGACGGCGACGGAAAGCGTCAGGCACCTCACCAACGTTGTCGACCAGTGGACGCAGCCAGGACGGACCGAGTTCAGGCGTCAACGGAACCGTTCCTGGCGCGTGGGTGAGGTCTCCACCGCTTGGTCGCGGAGTGCCCCCTGCGCTCACCGGCGCCTCCTTCGTCTAATCGCCCGGCCCCTCCCCGGGCGACCTTGCGGCCCGCGTCGTCGCCGGTCGCGTCCGTCGTCGCCGTGCGTCATCGCGTCTGATCTCCGAGCGCAGTTGCGATCTCGTCGGCATTAGCAAAAGCTCGCGGCAGGGTCTGCGCAACGCTACCGTCCGAGCCCAGCACCACTGTCGCGGGCATCACATTTGGCACCCGCAGTGCCGCTGCGACCCGACGACGACCGTCCTGCAGAGTCGGTAGTCGAACACCGAGCTCCGCCAACCGCAGCAAAGCGGCCGTCTCGTTCTCGTCCTGGTGCACCGTCACCACCGTCACGGCCGGCCCGACCCGTCGTTGATACTCGGCCATCGCAGGGAGTTCGGCCGCACAAGGCGCACACCAGTACGCCCACAAGTTGAGAACCACCCGATGCCCGGCCAATGCGGGGCCGACGTCGACGACCGAGCCGTCGGCTGCGCACTCCGCCGTGACACCGCGCAACGCCGGCGGACCGGCCTCCGCGCCCGGGTGGGGACACTCCGCGAGGTCGGCACGCTGCCGCGGTCCGGCCAGCGCGGCCGGGTTGTCCGCGTCGCGATGCTCGCGACCGGCGCCGATTGCCGGGGCGGTTGACCGGTGGGCGCTATCGCGCAGGTCGACCACCAACGCCACGATCAACGCCGCGACCACCGCCAGCACCGCGAGGGTCCAGCGGGTGGTTCGAGGGGTGAAAGTGGTCAAATTAGGCCCCGTTTGCAGCTCAGTCCGGTTCTGGTGGGCGGTGCTGAGCTACAAGCCGACCATCGCCAGCAGGTGCTCGGTTTCCGGGCCCTGTACCAGGGCGGCGGCGATCAGCGGTTCGGTGGGCCCGATCCCGAACGACGGACAGTCCTTGGCCAGGACGCACACCCCGCACGCCGGTTTGCGGGCGTGGCACACCCGGCGACCGTGGAAGATCACCCGGTGACTCAGCACGGTCCACCCGCTGCGTTCGATGAGTTCACCGACCGCATGCTCGACCTTGACGGGGTCTTCCTCAGCCGTCCATCGCCAGCGCCGAACCAGCCGCCCGAAATGGGTGTCGACGGTGATTCCGGGGACATCGAACGCGTTTCCCAGGATGACATTGGCGGTTTTACGTCCGACCCCGGGCAGCGTCACCAGTTCGTCCATGGTGGCCGGCACCTCCCCGTCGAATCGCTCGAGCAATGCCTGTCCCAGGCCGATCAACGACGACGCTTTGTTCCGGTAGAAGCCAGTGGGGCGAATTAAGGCTTCAAGTTCTTCACGGTCGGCCCGTGCGTAATCCACCGCGGAGCGATAGCGGGCGAACAGCGCCGGGGTCGTGAGATTCACCCGCTTGTCCGTGCTTTGGGCCGACAAGATCGTCGCCACCGCCAGCTCCAACGGTGTGGTGAAATCCAACTCGCAGTGGGCGTGTGGAAACGCTTGCCCAAGTTTGCGATTCATGCGGCGCGCTCGTCGTACCAAACCCAAATGGGTTTCCGAAGACCAGCGGCGGGCGGCGGCGGCGTCGGGCGCACCGGACACTGGGGCGGCGGCGCGAGAAGGTTTGCCCATTATCACTCTCGACAGAGTACTAATTCGTGATCCCGCTGAGACCTTAGCCGTGTTTACTTGCGACTTGTGTCTTGGTTGCTCGTGGCATTCATCCCGGGTTTGCTGATGCTGGCGACTTTCGGACTTGGACGGCTGGAAGCGGGCTTAGTAGATAACACCGTGACGGCACGCGATGTCGCCGAGTTTCTCGAGCAGGCCGAGCCTATTGACGTGCGCACATTGGCCCGGGAAGGAATGCCCGAGGCCCTGGAGAGCCTGCACCGCCGCATCGGGCGTCTGGGAGACGAAACGCCTTATCGATTCGGCCGAGCCGAGCCGGTCACCGATCCGTTGCTGAGGGCCACCGTTATTTCCGCCCCCCGAGACCCCGGCCTACCGAGACAGTCGCATAAGCATTCGCAGGCGAATCGGCAATTTGGCCCGCCTCAGCATGCCAATCGTGTGTAGCGTTGGCACGTCGAGTTGATGGCTTACCTCTAGGCTCAGCCTGCGAGTGCCTAGAGGTACCCCTCGGGGAGCCAGCCAGCAACCCGGCCCGGGCATCAGACCCGTGCATATCAGAGTCGTTGACATAGCTAAGGGGCAACGTGGACGAGATCCTGGCGAGGGCCGGAATCTTCCAGGGGGTTGAACCCAGCGCCGTCGCCGCGCTGACCAAGCAGCTGCAGCCCGTCGACTTCCCTCGCGGGCATACGGTTTTCGCGGAGGGCGAGCCGGGTGATCGGCTGTACATCATCATTTCCGGAAAGGTCAAGATTGGCCGCCGTTCACCGGACGGTCGGGAGAATCTGCTGACCATCATGGGTCCGTCCGACATGTTCGGTGAGCTGTCGATCTTCGATCCCGGCCCTCGGACCTCCAGCGCGACCACGATCACCGAGGTGCGCGCGGTGTCGATGGATCGCGACGCGCTGCGGGCCTGGATTGCGGATCGTCCCGAGATCGCCGAGCAGTTGCTAAGGGTGCTGGCCCGGCGGCTGCGACGCACCAACAACAACCTCGCCGACCTCATCTTCACCGACGTGCCGGGCCGGGTGGCCAAGCAGCTACTGCAGCTGGCCCAGCGCTTCGGTACCCAGGAAGGCGGCGCGATGCGCGTGACGCACGACCTGACGCAGGAGGAGATCGCCCAGCTGGTCGGCGCGTCCCGCGAGACGGTGAACAAGGCGCTGGCCGACTTCGCCCACCGGGGCTGGATTCGCCTGGAGGGCAAGAGCGTGCTGATCTCGGACTCGGAGAGGCTGGCGCGGCGAGCGAGGTAAGCGCCGGCGCAAGCGAGCATCCAACAGCGCGCCAGGTAGCTTGTCCCGCCAGCGGCTAGGCGCTTTTGCGTCTGCTCGCGCTACTGAGTCCGCAGATAGTCCAACTGCGCCTGCACCGACCATTCCGCTGCGCCCCACAGCTCCTCGTCGACGTCGACGTAGACGTGCTCAACGACCTGGCGTGCGGTGGCGTCGTCGCCGAGATCCCGCAACGCCGAGCGCACCTGCTCCAGCCGCTGCTCGCGGTGTGCCAGGTATCCCGACGCCACGGCTTCCACATTCGCCAGGTCCGGCCCGTGGCCGGGTAGCACGGTCCGGCCGCCCAGTCCGCGCAGCCGGTGCAGCGACTCCAGGTAGTCGGCCAGGCTGCCGTCTTCGGTGTCGATGACGGTCGTTCCACGACCCAATACGGTGTCTGCCGTCAGCACCGCGTCGTCCAGTACGAACGACAGCGAATCGGCGGTGTGGCCGGGCGTCGCCAACACGGTGATCCGCAAGCCTGCAGCATCGATCACCTCACCGTCGGTCAGCTCGGCGCTGAGGCCGCGCAAGAACCCGCTGCCCGCCGAGCGCACCGGTGCGCCGGTCAGGTCGACCAGCTTGTCGATGGCGTCGGTGTGGTCGCCATGACGGTGGCTGATCAACACCAGGGCGATGCGGCCCAGGTCGGCGATTCTCGCGATGTGCTCGTCGTCGTCGGGACCGGGATCGACGACCACGATCTCATCGCTGCCTGGTCCACGCAGCACCCAGGAGTTGGTGCCGTCCAGCGTCAGCAAGCCCGGATTGTCGGCCAGCAGCACCGATGCGGTTTCGGTGACCGGGCGTAGCCGGCCGTAGGCGGGATGTGTCAGCGATTCAGCGGCGTCGGTCACGGTCGTTAACCGACCTCGACCACCAGCTCGACCTCCACCGGGGCGTCCAACGGCAATTCGGAGACGCCGACCGCCGAGCGGGCGTGGCTGCCGCGATCCCCGAACACCTCCCTAAGCAGATCCGATGCGCCGTTGACGACGCCCGGCTGGCCGTTAAATCCGGGTGCGGACGCGACGAATCCGACCACCTTGACCACTTGGATTACCGCGTCGATACCGACCAGCGAGTCGACCGCGGCCAGCGCGTTGAGCGCGCAGATCCGTGCCAGTGTCTCACCCACCCCAGGGGCGACGTCGGCCCCAACTTTGCCCGTCACGGCCAGCTTTCCGGTCTGCGTCGGCAACTGACCCGACGTGAACACAAGGTTGCCGCTGCGCACAGCCGGGACGTAGGAGGCCAACGGCTTCGCCACCTCGGGCAGTTCGATCCCCAGCTCTTTGAGCCGGTCAGACGCACTCATTTGGGGCGTTTCAGATACGCCACGTGCTGCTCACCGGTCGGCCCGGGCAGCACGGCAACCAGCTCCCAACCGTCGGCACCCCACTGATCGAGGATCTGTTTCG
>NZ_DATMLH010000152.1:0-3526 GCF_035570115.1 Mycobacterium sp. | reverse complement strand
CAGCGGTCCGCCGCAACTTGACGGGGACGCCCTCGCGCTAATCTCAGCTACGTGAACAGCCCGATCGGTACCCGGCGACCGGTGGCCGCCGAAACGCTGCGGCCCATCGTGGCAGCCGCGCGCGAGTGCTTCGCGCGGATCGGCGTGACGCGCACCCGGATGGACGACGTCGCGACCGGCGCGGGCATGTCCCGCCAAGCTCTGTACCGCTATGTGTCGGGCCGCGACGACCTCGTCGAACTGGCCATCTTGGAGCGCTGTCGGGAATTCGCCGTCGAACTGATCGCCGGAACACCCGACGATCCGTCGGACGTGGTCGAGGCACTGGTCGATCTGTGCCTGCGGATGGTTGGGCTGGCCCGCCACGATAAGGAATTCGGCTACCTCGCCGAGGCGACACCGCGGGTGCGGCTGAACCTGCTGTTGGCCAGCGCTGCCTCGCCGATGCACGGCATGGTCGGCGGTTGCTTCGAACCGCTGTTCGCCCAGGCCGAGCGCGAGGGGGTGCTGCGTCGCGACGTCACCCGGCGTGAGATGACCGAATGGATGCAGGGCGTCTTGACCGTCCTGACTCCGCGGGTCGACCAGGATCCCTCTGAGCAGCGTCGCTACGTGCGCGAGTTCGCAGTCCGCAGCCTCCTTGCATGACATTTTCTCCTCTTTGAGATGACAAAAACATACTTTCGTCATAGCGTGTACGAGTGTGGCCGCCATCTCATGACGTGTCCAGCGCGATCGCCGTCGCAAGGGAGAGTGCAATGCCTGACATCAAATACGGGCTCAACCCAGTCGAATTCCCGCCCATCGCCGCCCACCGGGCCGCTGTGCAAGCCTATGACGAGTCTGGTCTGGACTTCGTCACGTACTGGGATCAGCACTGCCTGACGATCCCGCGCGCCTTATGGACGCCCGATATCTGCCCGGCGGCCGAGATGTTCCACATCGACGCATGGCTGGAACCGTGGCCGCTGCTGACCGATGCGGCGATCCACACCAAGAATCTGCGGATCGGCCTGTCCGCCTCTGACGTCACACGGCGCAGTCCCGACGTGCTGGCCCAACTCGCGCTGACGTTGGACCACTACTCCGAGGGCCGCTTCTTCCTCGCACTCGGTGCCGGCGAAGCCAAGCAGTGCACGCCCTACGGAGTCCCGCGAGACAAGCCGTTCGGCCGCCTCGAGGAGACCCTCAAGCTGCTCAAGATCTGGTTCAACACCAACGATCCCGTCGATTTCGACGGCACCTTCTACAAGGTCAAGGGCGGCGGAATCAGCACGCCGGCGTTCAGTGAGGGCGGTCCGCCGCTGCTCGTCGCCGGCGGACCCGGCAAGGCAATGCGCTACGCCGCGCAGATCGCCGACGGTTGGGTGAGCTACTTCCCGGGCTCAGATGCCGACAGCTACGCGGGCGAGGTGGGTGAGTTCAACAGGCTGGCCGCGGAAGTCGGCAAGAACGGGGACGCGATGACGAAGCTGATGCTCTTCGGCGTGGTGCTGGGCGACACCGAAGAAGACGTCGCGGAGACGCTCAAGAACCCGATCATCCGGTGGGACTCGGCAGCTCTCATCCCAGGCGGCCACACCTGGAAGAAGCACGGTCTGATCAACCCGTTGGGCGAGGACTTCTCCTACCCGCGCGACCTGTTCCCGATGGAGTGGACGCGCGAGGATGCGATGAAGATCGTCGACCAGATCGACCCGGACATGGTGCGGCACTTCAAGTTCTGTGGCACGCCCGAGCAGGTGGCCGGCATGATTCAGCCGTTCATCGAGGCAGGGTGCAACCACGTCATGCTCGGTGACTACGGCTCACTGGTGATGGCAGGCGATATGGGTTCGGCGGTCGACGGCTCGCGCAGGCTGGCTGAGTGCTTCGATCACCTGCGCCGTCTGAACGGGCAGCCCACCAAACTCGACGCGGCGTCGTCAATGGCGGCTGGTTGATCGTGGCGTCGCTCCTGGCCCGCTCAGCGGTGGCACCCGGGATCTCCACCCACTCGAGCGAGGAACACCTACGTTCCTAGGGACTCATAATCCGTTGGTCGCAGGTTCGAGCCCCGGCCGCCTGCCGGTAGGTGGGTCAAAGCCGCCAGCGGGTGTGAGGTAGTGATCTCTCAAGGCGGGATGCTCATCGACTTACGCGACGTCGTCGCCCTCTCAGAAGCCGGCGCCTCAGAATAGACACCGAAGCCTTCGCTTTCAACGAAACCGAACAGGCCTACCTTCAACTCCGCACTGGCCAGCTAGAAGGAAGAGCCGTTGTCGAGCCCAACACCGGCAAGTCCTGAGGGATCGTTGGCCGCCACGAAAGCGGCTCGGGTGCTCGATGTCGAGACTGGCGTCGTAGAACTGTGAAGCGAGCCCGACCCGCGCCTACTTGCCGCCTAGCGTGTGTGATTACCGCCACGCAATCCCTCCCGTTGTAGGAGCGTCTGCGCATGACGACTTTCGCGTTGGTCCACGGCGCTTTCCACGGCGCGTGGTGTTGGGAACGCTTGGCTCCGCTTCTGCGGCAGGCGGGACATGACGTAGTGGCGATGGACTTGCCCGCGGAGGACGGGTCGGCAAGCTTCGACACCTACGCCGATGGCGTGTGCGCTTCCCTCGATGGGTGCGGCGACGATGTGGTGCTTGTGGGTCACTCGTTTGGTGGTCACACGATTCCATTGGTCGCGGCGCGTCGACCGGTGCGGCACTTGGTATACCTGTGTGCCTTGGTCCCAGAGATCGGCAGGAACCTCTACGATCAAGTGGCCGACGAGCCGGAGATGGTGAATCTGGATTTTCGCAACGGGTGCACCGAACCCGATGCGCAACTCCTGATGAGGTGGGTCAACCTCGAACTGCTCCGAGCATTGTTCTACGCCGACTGTGACGACACTATCGCCCAAACGGCCTTCAAACAGATTCGACCGCAATCGTGGTACCCTGCCACCTTGCCGTTCTCGCTGGCCCAATTCCCCTCTGTCCCCTGTACTTTCGTGATATGCAACGAGGATCGAATGCTGGGCCGGAAGTGGGCAGAGCGAGTAGCCCGTGACAGGCTGGGCGCTGAACTCATCGAGCTCCCCGGCAGTCATTCACCGTTCCTTTCACGACCGGTAGCTCTTGCCGACGTGTTGATGCAGGTAGCCGAGCAGTAGTGCACCGCGCCTACGCGCCCGCGCCAGTCGGCAAACCGCGGACCAGTCTGCACACAGTCCGCGCGTCACTAACCCGCAGCCACCTTTGCCCACCACATACCACCGACCAAACCTGTTGGGGCGCAGTCGATTATCTACCAGTGGTCACCACTCGCCACTTTTGACCGCTTCCGTTGGTCGCGGGTTCGAGCCCTGCCCGCCCCACGAAGCGAAAACTTTAGCTCAGAAAGGCTTGTGGCCGCGGGGCCCGACTTGTCTGATCTTGGTCAGACCAACTACGGCTTCGCACGAGGCGACAGCATTAGAACCCGGAGTCGCCGCCGCCGCCCGAGTCGAACCCACCCCCGCCAAAATCGGACCCACCGAACCCGCCGAAATCGAAAT
>NZ_DATMLH010000151.1:0-10162 GCF_035570115.1 Mycobacterium sp. | reverse complement strand
TGCTGACCAAGTAGGAAATCGGCCGAATCGCCATGGCTTCCAACGCATCGATTTCTTCGCTGATCCGCATGGCGCCCAATTGTGCGGTCACGCCGGCACCGAAGGTGGCGGCCAAGCCGATCCCGGCGACCACCGGCGCCGCGATACGGACGTTGATGAATGCCGCCAGGAATCCGGTCAGCGCTTCGATGCCGATATTGCCCAGCGAGCTATACCCCTGCACGGCGAGCGTGCCGCCGGCGGCCAGTGTCAGGAAGCCGACGATCGCGACGGTTCCGCCGATCATCGCCAATGTTCCTGCGCCCATGCTGATTTCGGCGACAAGGCGGATGATCTCCCGCCCGTAGCGGGTGATCGCGAAGGGTATGCCGGCGATCGCCTGCCCGTAAAACGCGGTGTGGTCGCCGATCGAGCCCAGAGTGGCGACCGGTCTGCGCCACTGGCCGAGCACCCCGAAAGTCCGGGGGTAGGTGGCTCTCAACGACTTAATCACCGTCACGGCAGGCGTCCCATCACTTCGTCGTGAATCGGATGCCGATCGCGGTAACGACCACGTTGACGACGAAGAGCGCCATGAACGCATACACCACGGTTTCGTTGACGGCGTTGCCCACCGCCTTGGCTCCACCGGAGACTGTCAGTCCGCGGTAACACGCCACCAAGCCGGCGATGACGCCGAACAGCGCTGCCTTGACGCACGAGATGATCACCTCGGGCACCCCGGTCAGCAGCGTGATCCCCGCGGCGAACGCGCCCGGGTTGACGCCCTGCACGAACACCGAGAACACATAGCCGCCGGTGATCCCGATGATGACGACCAGGCTGTTGAGCAACAGCGCGACCAGACCAGCCGCGAGCATCCGGGGCGTCACCAGCCGCTGGACGGGGTTGATGCCCAGCACCTCCATCGCGTCGATCTCTTCGCGGATGGTGCGCGAGCCAAGGTCCGCACACATCGCCGTCGCACCGGCGCCGGCCACAATCAACACCGTCACCAGCGGGCCGACCTGAGTGACTGCGCCGAACGCAGCACCCGCACCACTGAGGTCCGCAGCGCCCAATTCCCGCAGCAGGATGTTGAGAATGAAGCTGATCAGAACCGTGAAGGGGATGGCGACCAAGAACGTCGGAAGTAATGCAACGCGCGCGATGAACCAGGACTGATCCAAGAATTCTCGCCACTGGAACGGCCTGCGGAACACAAACCTGACCGCGTCCGCCCCCATCGCGAAAAGCCCTCCGACGCCCTGCATCGCCCCCGAGAGACCGTTCGGCAGGCTGATCCCGGTGGACCAGCGCTCCGCCCCTTTAGTCGCCATGGGTGCCTACCATCCTCACGCCAGTCCCTCCCTTGCACTCGCGTGAGTTGGCGCACCCAACAACGCGGGCCGAACAAACCCCACTTTCTGAAGCGTCCGGCGATTATGACTCATGCCGCGTGCGGCGGGAGTGGGAATTGACAACCGAGGGACCTCCGAATTAAGTGACGGCACCGATAGTTTTGAGCTCGATGATGCGGTCCCAGTCCAATCCGAGCTCCATCAAGATGTCGTCGGTCTGCTCGGCGAACCCGGGAGCCGGCCCCGACTCGGGCGCGGCCACATCGAATTGCACAGGGTTGGCGACCAACTCGAGTTCGCCTGCCTGCACCACGTATTCGTTTGCCCGGATCTGAGCGTCGTCGGCTGCCTGCAAGGTGTCCTGAACGGGTGCCCACGGTCCGGCGAGCGTCGCGAAGCGTTCACTCCATTCGGCGAGACTGCGTGCGGCGATCGCTTTGGTGAGGATCCGCACGGCCTCCGCGGTGTTGGCGGCGATGTTTTCATCGGTGTCGAACCGCGGGTCGTCTGCCAGTTCCGGTTGGTCGATGTGACGGCACACGTCGGCCCAGAACTTGCTGGCTTGCATCATCACAAAGGAGATGTAGCGACCGTCGGATGTCGCATAGAGCCCCACCAGTGGGTTGATCGGCGAGCCGTGCACGCCGGGCGGGAACGCCTCCATGCGCTGGCCGAGATGCACCGTCAACGCCACGGTGTGGCCCATCGACCACAGACCGCTGCCCAGCAATGAGACATCCACTACCGACGGCTCATCGGTGCGCTCGCGTTTGAGCAACGCCGCCGCGATGCCGCCGGCGAGGTTCGTGCCGGAGATGGTGTCGCCGTAGGCGGGTCCGGGCGGCGCGATCATGCCCTCCATCCCGGCCGGGGTGATGGTGGCGGCGGTTCCGGCCCGACACCAGAAGGCGGTCATGTCGTACCCGCCTTTTTCCGACTCCGCTCCCCGCGGGCCCAAGGCGCTGCCTCGGGCGTAAATGATCTTGGGGTTGACCGCACGGATGTCGTCGACGTCGATGCCGAACTTCTTCCGGTGTCCCGGCAGGAAGCTGGTCAAGAAGACGTCCGAGCGGCGCGCAAGCTCGTAGAGCACTTCCTTGCCTTCGGGCACCGACATATCCAGGCCGAGGCTGCGCTTGCACCGGTTGGCGTGCTCGATGTTCGGATTGGGGTCGCCCTCGACGCGCAACAAGCCGGTCTGCCGCAGGCCGCGCTGCGGGTCACCGGTCACCGCGTGCTCGACCTTGATGACGTCTGCGCCCCATTCGGCCAGCACCGCACCCGCCGACGGGACGAACCCGTACATGGCGACCTCGAGGACGCGGATGCCTTCCAGCGGTCTCATCAGGCGACTCCCTGAACAGACACCGCAACGGCTCCTCGACATGTGGATAATTTCATTCTCATCCCGGGCGAATCTTACATTCCGGGAACGAGAATTCAACGAAACGCAAGAAACGAGACTGCCATACTCGGAGACGGTTAGGCCGCCCCGAATTCACAGTGTCTTTGCAGGAAGAACGGGGTTTCTCGGCCGCCTTGCGAGCCTGTGTAACGTGAGAGTAAGGTTCTCATAATTGGAAGGGAGGTTCTTTGTGCCTGAGACGGTCTTTGACGGGGTCACCGGGTGACAACGGCCGTCGTCACCGGAGGCGGTTCCGGAATCGGCCTGGCTGTCGCTGAGCGGCTCCGTAGGGACGGCTACCGAGTCGCGACCGTCGACCTCAAGCCGTCCGAGACGCAACTCGCCTTCACCGCCGACGTCACCGACCGTTCGCAAGTGGACGCTGCGCTCGCGGCGGTCCGCGAGCAACTGGGCCCGATCACCGTTCTGGTCAACGCCGCCGGACTGGACGGGTTCAAACGGTTCAACCACATCGCGTTCGAGGAATGGCAGCGGCTGATCGACGTCAACCTCAACGGGGTCTTCCACATGATCCAAGCCGTGCTGCCCGACATGCTGGAAGCCGGGTGGGGTCGCATCGTCAACATCTCCTCGTCGAGCACCCACTCCGGCGCTCCGTACATGGCTCACTACGTGGCGGCCAAATCCGCGGTCAACGGGCTCACCAAATCGCTGGCGCTGGAGTACGGGCCCAGCGGCATCACGGTCAACGCGGTGCCGCCGGGTTTCATCGACACCCCGATGCTGCGGAGCGCCGAGGAAAACGGCCACCTCGGCGACATCGAAAAGACGATCGCCGCGACGCCAGTGCGCCGGATGGGTAAGCCGGAGGACATCGCCGCGGCCTGCGCCTTCCTGGTCTCCGAGGAAGCCGGCTACATCACCGGGCAAATCCTCGGCGTCAACGGCGGCCGAAACACCTGAGAGGACAATCTGTTGGGACAGGGAAAGTTGTGAAAGTTCACGTTGATTCGGATCGCTGCCAAGGGCACACGCTGTGCGCGATGATCGCGCCGGATTCGTTTGTGCTTGACGACATCGAAGGTCATTCGTCGGCAGTCTCGGAAGACGTTCCACCTGACCAGGAAGACGTCGTCCGGGAAGCCGCACAGTCCTGCCCGGAACAAGCGATCACGATTACCGAGTCCACATCGTGAGCGTCGACGACATCGTGAGCGACAGCGATCGGAAGAAGAACCGGTATCACTTCGACCGGCACACTCCCGAATATCGAACCCAATTCGAGCAAATCACCGAGGACATCCACGCCAAGTGCCCGGTGGCTTGGACCGACACCTACCAGGGCCATTGGGTCGCCGGCGGCAGCCAGGCGGTGTTCGAGCTCGCCCGATGCCCGGCCGTGTCCAACGATCACGACATCAACGGTGAACGTCGTGGCTACCAAGGTATTTCGATCCCGAAAGCCAAACGCGCAAGCGGTGTGCGAGGCGGCATCCTGGAGATGGACGATCCTGAGCACCGCATCTATCGCAACGAGCTCAACCCGTACCTGTCGCCGGCCGCGGTCAAGCGCTGGGCGCCTTTCATCGACGACGTGACCCGCGCGTGCCTCGACGAGAAGATCGAGGAAGGCCGCATCGACTTCGTCGACGATCTTGCCAACATCGTGCCGGCGGTGCTGACGCTGGCGATGCTGGGTATCCCACTGAAGAATTGGGCGATCTACAGCGAGCCGGTCCATGCCTCGGTCTACACCCCGGAGCACTCCCCGGACATCGACCGCATTGTCGCCATGCATCGGCAGATGGGCTTGGATCTGCTGAACAACATGATCGAGATCCGGGAGAACCCGCGGCCGGGAATCGTGAACGCGCTCATCCAGCTGCGGATCGACGGGGAGCCCGCTCCCGACCTGGAAATCATGGGCAACCTCGGACTGGTCATCGGCGGCGGATTCGACACCACCACGGCGTTGACCGCCCACTCGATGGAATGGCTCTCCCAGCACCCCGATCAGCGCGAGCGGCTCAGCCGCGAGCGGGACACCCTGCTTGACTCAGCCACCGAGGAATTCCTGCGGTACTTCACCCCGGCCCCCGGCGACGGACGGACCTTCTCCGACGACGTCGAGATCGAAGGAACACAGTTCAAAGAGGGCGAGCGGTTGTGGATTTCCTGGGCGATGGCCAATCGCGATCCGTCAGTGTTCACCGAGCCCAACAAAATCATCATGGATCGTAAAGGCAACCGCCACTTCAGCTTCGGCCTCGGCGTGCATCGCTGCATCGGCTCGAACGTGGCCCGCACCGTGTTCAAATCCATGCTCACCGCGGTGCTTGACCGGATGCCGGACTACAACTGCGACCCCGAGGGCACCGTCCACTACGAGACCATCGGCGTCATCCAGGGCATGCGACACCTGCCGGCCACCTTCACCGCCGGCCCCCGCCTTGGCGCCGGTCTCGACGAAACGCTGCAGAAGCTGCAACGTATCTGCGACGGGCAGGAGCTGGCCAGGCCCATCACCGAACGCAAGGAAGCCGCGGTCATCGACTGACTACCCGCCGAGCGTGAAGCCAGCCGCACCTTCGCAACGCTATCGCCGGTCAGCGGGTGGGCAATCCGAGCACCCGTTGGGCAATGATGTTGCGCTGGATCTCGGAGGTTCCGCCGGCGATCGTGCCCGAGAAGCTGCGGGCGTATCGCTCGAACCAGCTGCCGAAGTAGTGGTCGAGGTTCATCGGCGCGTAGGCACCCGTCAGTGCGGGGTGCGCCAGGCCATCGGATCCGGCTGCTGTTAAAGCGTTTTCACACGCTTGCCGCTCGGCTTCTGAACCGAGCAACTTGAGCACCGACAGCGCAGGGACATCCTCCTCCCCACGAGCGGCGCGGGCCAGGGCCACCGACCCGAGCAGGCGTAGTGCAGAAAAGTCCATCAGCGTGGTGGCGTACTGGTCACGTTCGAGTGCGTTGGTGGGATGGAAATCGGCGAGGACATTGTCCAGCCGATCGGCGAACCCCAGCCACATCATCGTGCGTTCGTGCCCCAGCGATCCGTTGGCCACCCGCCAGCCCTGGTTGAGCGGGCCGACCAGATTTTCGGCCGGCACTCGCACGTCGGTGAAGAACACCTCGTTGAAGTCCAGATCATCCTGCCCGCAGATGGAAGGAAATGGCCGGCGCACCACGCCTGGAGTATCGGTGGGGATCAGCAACACGCTGATCCCCTTGTGCTTGGGGGCATCTGGATCGGTACGCACAAAGGTCAGCAACACGTCCGCATCATGCGCGCCCGACGTCCATACCTTCTGGCCATTCACGACAAAATCATCACCGTCACGGGCCGCTTTTGTGCGTAGCGACGCCAGATCCGACCCGGCGCTGGGTTCACTCATCCCCAACGACGCGGTGATTTCGGCGCGCAGGATCGGCACTGCCCAACGCTGTTTCTGCTCGTCAGACCCGAACGAAATCAGGGATGCCGCAATAATATTCACGCCCTGCGGGTTGAAACTGTGGTAGATCCGGCGCTGGCACAGCTCCGCCAAATAGACGTACTGCTGCAAGACGGTTGCGTTGCGACCGCCGAACTCCGGCGGCTGAGTAGGCAGCAGCCAGCCGTTGTCGAACAGCAGCCGCTGCCATCGGCGTGCCCAGGCCGGCATGTGCGACACCGACTTCGGCCGCTCCAACGCCTCAGCGGCGGCAGCCGGCATGTGCTCGTCGAGGAAGGCGACGAATTCCGCGCGGAATGCCTCGACATCGGGATCAAAGGTGAGCTGCACGGTACTCCTCGGTGATCATCGCCCGGTGCTCGGCGGCCCCGCCGAGCAGGAGCTCGCCGGCCTTGGCCCGCTTCAACGCGAATTGCAGGTCGTTCTCCCAGGTGAAGCCCATCGCGCCGAACAGTTGCAGGCCATGGCGAAAGACCAGCGACTGGCACTCGCCCGCGGCCGCTTTCGCCATTGCGGCGGCCAGCCGCCGACGCGGGTCGTCCTCAGCAATCGTCAACGCTGAGTAGTAGGCCAGTGCGCGGGCCCGCTCCACCGCGACGTGCATGTCGACGGCCTTGTGCTGAACCGCCTGAAACGAGCCGATCGGCACTCCGAATTGGTGACGGCTGCGCACGTGGTCCAGCACGAGATCCAGAATGCGTTGGCAAGCACCGACCATCGTCACGGCCATGCCCATCAGTGCCACATGATGCGCGCGCTCGGTATCGACACGCACCCGGGCGGTGTCGGGCACTCGAAGGCCGCTGAATGTCACATCGGCGACATGCAACACCGGGTCGAACACGGAACTGCGTCGCCTCGACACCTGCCCACCCACCTCGGCGGCGCTGACGATGAAGACCGCGGCATCGGTGACCACCGCCAACCACTCGGCACGATCCCCATCCAGCACATGCTTGGCCGTGCCGTCCAACACCCATTCGTCGGCATCCCGGTGCGCCGTCACCCCGGTGTAGACGGCGGTTCCGGATGCCTGCGGGTCGAACCGATCCGCCGCCAACGGTGCGAACTGGCTCATCGTCGCCAGAAACGGAGTCGGATCGGTGGCGCGGCCCAACTCTTCCAGCACAATGGCAAGCTCGACGGCAGTCCCCGGGTCGCTCATCTCGGTCCAGCCGTGCTCCACATAGGCCTTCCAGACCGGGGTGGGGTCCAGGCCATCTTCGGCGACACCTCGCACCAGCGCCGGCGGGCATTGCTTGCCAACGGCATCACGCACTGTCTCCTGCCAGAGCCGCTGATCGGCGTCGAATTCCAACAGCATCCGGCCAGCTCCTTAGATCAGTTAACGTGCTGTGAGAATACTATTCTCTTAATAGCACAGTGACAATCTCGCCAGGAACTTTCGGCAGCGCCGCAGCCGAGAGGGTCGGCGAGAGCAAGGCGGTCGAAGTGGAGATCGGATTTATTGGCTTGGGCCACATAGGCTTTCCGGTGGCACGGCGCCTCATTCAGGCGAATCACCGCGTCGTCGGATTCGACACTCGCGCGGAAGCACTGGACAGGGCCGTCGAGGTCGGAGTGCAGCCGGCCTCGTCGCCCAAAGAGGTCGCCGACCTGACGGAGACCGTGCTGGCCAGCCTGCCGTCGCCCCAAGTCGCACTGGCCGTAGCGGCCGGTGCCGGTGGCGTGATCGAGGGCAGCAGAGTCAAGCGTTACGTCGACCTCTCAACCGTCGGTAGCCGAACGGCGGTCCAGATTCATGATCTGCTCGCCGCACGCAATATCGCGACGGTCGACAGCCCGGTCAGCGGCGGCGTGAGCGGAGCCGAAAACGGGACACTGGCCTTGATGGTCTCGGGCCCCCGCGCGGAGTTCGACCTACTCAGGCCGGCTTTCGAGACGATCGGCAAGCCGCTTTACATCGGTGAGGCGCCCGGCTCCGCGCAGACGATGAAGCTGGCCAACAACATCCTGGCGGCCACCGTCCTGGTCGCGACTTCAGAAGTCGTCGTGATGGGCGTCAAGTCCGGTCTGGACCCCGGGGTGATGATCGACGCGCTCAATGCGGGCTCTGGCGCGACGAGTGCGAGCCGCGACAAGTTCCCGCGTGCGATCCTCCCGCGCACGTTCGACTACGGCTTTGCCACGGGGTTGATGGTCAAAGACGTACGGCTGTACCTCGACGAAGCGAAGGCCCTCGGTGTGCCGGTCGAGGTCGCCGAAGCGGTCGGGCGAATCTGGGAGACCGCCATGCATGACGAGGGCGCCGATTCGGATTTCACCTCGGCCATCAAACCGATCGAACGAGCCGCCGGCGTCACTGTCGGCCCAGTGGGCCCAGTGGGCGCGGGGAGCCCCGAACCAGGAGAATGATATTATCGGTGAGCAAGAACAACGCTTACACACGCTACCCGCAATTGCGCCCGCTACCAGGTGCGATGATTAATCGAAATGCTTACCGGAAACCCGTTGATTAGCGGTGAATGGGAATGTTAGATTGCCTATCGTATGGCCAGCAGGCCCGACGGGATCGTCGGAGCCGCGAAGGGCGGTTTAGGTGATAGAACACCCGGACGGGACACGTACGCCACTGATCGATGCCAGCGTGCACATCTTCTTCTCGTCCAATAAAGAGCTGCGGTCGGTTTTGCGCGAACCGTTCAAGAGTCGTGGTTTCCCCGACTACGAGATGGATTGGTACGGGGCGCCGGGCGGCGAGTACGCGCCCAACACCGAGGGGCCGGACCGCCAGTACCCGGGCTCGGACCCTGAATTCGTTGGCAATGAACTCTTTTCGAAGCGCGGCGTCGACATCGCGGTGCTGCATCCGATGGCGCGCGGCATCATGCCGGACCGGCATCTGGGCAGCGCGCTACACGCGGCTCACAACGAGATGATGGTGTCGAAATGGCTGGAGCACAGCCATTTCGGCGACCGGTTCCGCGGCACTATCCGGGTGAACCCCGACGACATCGCGGGTGCACTGAAGGAAATCGAGAAGTGGCGCTCGCACCCGCGGGTGGTCCAGATCGGCGTCCCACTGCAGTCGCGTGAGGTCTACGGCAAACCGCAGTTCTGGCCACTGTGGGAAGCGGCGGCCGAGGCGGGGCTTCCGGTGGCCGCGCACATCGAGGTCGGTTCGGGTATCGCCAATCCGCCGACCCCGAACGGCAATACCCGGGTCTACGAGCACTACGTGAGCTTCATGGCGCTGAACTACATCTACCACCAGATGAACATGATCGCCGAGGGCGTGTTCGAACGCTTCCCCGGCCTGAAATTCGTCTGGGGCGACGGCGCCGCGGATTTCATCACGCCGTTCATGTGGCGAATGGACACCTTCGGCCGGCCGCACCTCGAGCAGACGCCGTGGGCGCCCCGGATGCCGAGCGACTACCTGCCCGGGCATGTGTTTTTCGTCCAGGGCAGCCTCGACGGCCCCGGCGACACCGAGTTCGCCGGCGAGTGGTTCGGCTTCACCGGCAAAGAAGACATGGTGATGTTCGGCTCGAGCTACCCGCACTGGCAGTGCGGCGACATCCACAAATTGCCCAAGGCACTATCTGCCGCGCAACGGGAGAAGCTGTGCTGGCGCAACGCGGCCGACCTGTACGGCATCGACATTTCGGTCGACTCGGTCGACTGTGCGACCGGCTAGTCGCAGAATAGAAGAAGTTAGGGAGAGCGAGGAGATCGAAATGACGCTGACCCATTCACAAGAGCGCGTTCCGGCCGCCGAGCGCATCGCCGTGCGGTGCGTCGACTCGGATGTCCACCCGGTGCCCCGGCGCGGCGAGCTGGTCCAGTACATCCCCGAACCGTGGCGCAGCAACTACTTTCTGAGTCGCAATGTGGGCGACCAGATCTACTACGACGCCCCCGACTACGCGCACGCCTACGCGATGCGCACCGATGCATTCCCGCCGGACGGCGAGTTCCCCGGCAGCGACCCGGACATGGCGTTCCGCCAGCTGATCATGGAAGCGGGTTCCGACATC
>NZ_DATMLH010000150.1:0-2140 GCF_035570115.1 Mycobacterium sp. | reverse complement strand
GTCTTGGTGGGTGAAGCCGTTGTGGTCTTGCTGCCAGACATGAGAGGCAAGCAGGTAATTCAGCGACGCGATGTCACGGCGCCACGTCAGTTGCGCGGTGACCTTGAGCCATTTGGCGTGCTGGTTGAACATCGAGTCGATGATGTGGATGAACGCCTCGTAGCAGTTGAACAGCCCGTGCCGGCCGGTGAGCAGATAACCTTCCAGCCAACCCTCGCATTGGTGCTCACTGAGCATTGAATCGAGCACTCTGCCTGCGGGAGCGAGGAATTCGTCGTACTCGGCGGTGCGGGCCTGCCACTGCCGGTCGGTGACCTCAAAGACCGCGCCGAGCATGTTCGACAGGGTTTCGTCGGGGCCGACGATCCGGAAGTTGCGCGCCTCGTTATTGAGCGCGATGACGTCGCGCAAAAACGCGCCGAGCACGCGGGTGTCTTCAGCGTCCACCGCGCCGGGCGACGTCACCGTCACCGCGTGGGCGCGAAAGTCGGGCATCCGCAGGTCACGCAGCAACACCCCGCCATTGGTGTGCGGGTTGGCGCCCATCCGCTGTTGCCCGTGGGGAGCCAGCGCAGCCAGGTCGGGCAGCAGCCGCCCGGACACGTCGAATAGCTCCTCCGGTTTGTAGCTGCGCATCCAGCTCTCGAGTTGCTCGACGTGCCCGGGATGCTGGTCATCGACAAGCAGTGGCACCTGGTGTGCCCGGAAGGTGCCTTCGATCTGCTGGCCGTCGACTTCTTTGGGTCCGGTCCAGCCCTTGGGGGAGCGCAGCACGATCATCGGCCACCGTCTGCGCGCGGTGTCGCCGACGGTTCGAGCATCGCGTTGGATCCCTTGAATGGCCTCGACCGTCTCATCAACGACGGTGGCCATCAGCTCGTGCATGTCTTCGGGGTTCTCACCCTCGACGTAGCGCGGTTCCCAGCCGCAGCCGCGCAGGAACTGGTCCAGCTCCTCGTGTTCGATGCGGGCGAGCACAGTAGGATTGCTGATCTTGTACCCGTTCAGATGCAGGATCGGCAGCACCGCCCCATCACCGATCGGGTTGAGGAACTTGGTGGAATGCCAGGCCGTCGCCAGCGGCCCAGTCTCGGCCTCACCGTCGCCGATTACGCACGCAACGACCAGGCCGGGATTGTCGAAAACAGCGCCGAACGCGTGACTCAGCGAGTAGCCCAGTTCCCCGCCTTCGTGAATCGATCCCGGAGTCGTCGGTGCTACATGGCTGGAAATGCCTCCGGGAAAAGAGAATTGGGTGAAGAGCTTCTTTAGTCCGGACTCGTCCTGGCTAACGTCGGGATAAACCTCGGTGTAGGAGCCCTCGAGGTAGGTGTTGGCGACCAGGGCCGGCCCGCCGTGGCCGGGGCCGGCGACGTAGAACATGTCCAGGCCGTACTTCGTGATGGCCCGGTTCAGATGCACGTAGATGAAGTTTTGACCCGGCGTCGTTCCCCAATGGCCGACCACGAGCGGTTTCACATCCGATAGCTGGAGCGGACGTTTCAACAACGGATTGTCATATAGATAGATCTGCCCGACCGACAGGTAATTCGCCGCCCGCCAGTAGGCGTCCATCTTGTGCAGGACTTCTGGTTCAAGTGTTCGGGTCGTCATTGTGGTGGTCCTTCGGTCGACTCGCGGCTACCCGGTTCGCGTTGACGTGTCGGCCCCATTCGTGGTGGTGACAGGTTGGGTCGGGGACTTGGCGGCGGCACTTTCTCTGGCGAGGAAGCTGCCCAGTTCACCGATCGCACTCATTAGCGGCGCCGGGAACACGATGGTGGTGTTCTTCTCCACCCCGAGTTCGACAAGCGTTTGCAGGTTGCGCAGTTGCAAGGCCAACGGGTGCGCCATCATCGTGTCCGACGCCTCACCCAACGCGGCCGCGGCCATTGATTCGCCCTCCGCCGCAATAATTTTGGCTCGCTTCTCGCGCTCGGCCTCGGCTTGCCGAGCCATCGCGCGTTTCATGCTGTCGGGCAACTGAATGTCTTTGAGTTCGACCAGTGTCACTTCGACACCCCATTCGAGGGTCGCGATGTCGAGGATCTTTCGGATATCGGCGTTGATGGTGTCGGTCTCCGACAGCGCCTGGTCAAGGGTGTGCTGGCCGACGACCTTGCGCAGCGTGGTCTGCGCG
>NZ_DATMLH010000149.1:0-54588 GCF_035570115.1 Mycobacterium sp. | reverse complement strand
ACCTGCTTGGCGGCCTCCTGCCCGACGCGACGGTCAAGATTTATCCCGATGCGGCCCATGGCTTCCTGTTTCAGCATCACGCCGAGTTCGCCACCGACGTGAACTCATTCCTCGACGCTGATCTCAAGACGTGATGGTCCCGTATTCATCTCCGCGGGACTACCTGTCCGCGCTCGCCATCGAACAACTGGGTGCCTTCCGGAGGCTGCACGCCTCGATCCACCCGTGCCGGTGCCTGACAACGCCACCGCACTCTATTTCCTAGACCCACGCAAGCTCGACCTTTTGCCAGCCGTTCAACAGCGCCGTCGGGTTGCGCTCCAGTGGTCCGGCTATCTCGAGCCGGTCGAGATACGGAAGCAACCCGCCAACCGCCGTACGCACCTCCTGACCGGCGAGGTGGGCGCCCAGACAGAAGTGGATGCCGTGTCCGAACGCCAGGTTCTTGCCGGGGGGCCGGGTGATCAGGAAGCGGTCGGGGTCATCGAATCGGCGCGGATCTCGGTTTGCGGCGGCCATGTGCAACGCGATGATGGCGCCCTTCGGGATTGGCGTGCCGGCGATCTCGTTGTCTTCGGTCGCCTCGCGAAAGGCGAACTGGATCGGGGAGGTCAATCGATTGGCTTCGTCCACCGCATTGGGCAGCAGTCCAGGATCGTCGAGCAACGGCTTGAGCTGGTCGGGGCAGGACAGTAGCTCGACGATGGTGTTGCCGATCAGATTTGTCGATGTCTCGTTGCCGGCCACCATGATGGTGATCGCGACCATCAGTGTTTCGACGTTGCTCAGTGACTCGTCGGCGATCGCCGCGACCATGGCACTGACCAGGTCGCCCTTGGGCTCTGCGCGCCGTGCCTCGATGAGTGGAACGAAATAGGTGCTGAACTCTTTGATGGTTGCCAGCATCAACTCGTTGCGCTCGGCGGGGCTGCTGAATACCGCGCCCGCTGCGGCGGCGAAAGCGTCCGACCAACGCTTGGCCTGGCTGTAGTGGCTGCGGTCGATACCCAGGATGTGGCAGATCATTTCGACGGGCAGCGGAATGGCGAGGCGCTCCACCGCGTCGAAGGCGGGTTGGTCTTCGATTCCGGCCAAACAGCGTTCGACGATCTCTTCGATCGCGGTCGCCATCTCCTTGATGCGCGGTGGGGTGAACCCTCTGCTGACGATGCGGCGCATCCGGGTGTGCTGGGGCGGGTCGGCTGCGGCGATGGTCTTCGCGGAAGCCATCTCGGCCATGTCCACCGGGATTCCCGCGGCCAGCGCAAGCAGTCGCTCGACCACCTCTGGTTTCATCTCGTCGTCGGGCGGCGCGGCTCCCTCGTAGGGATTGGGTCGCGACGAGAACTGCTGCGGGTTCGACTGCACTGCCTTGACATCATCGAACCGCGACACCACCCAGATGTCGGAGCTGGTGCGGTAGACGGGAAATCGCTCCCGCAATTCGGCCAGTACCCGCGGCAGCTGGTCTCGTGGTCCGGGCTTGAAGGGGTCGAACGTGAAATCGGATCCATTCGCCCTCATCGTCTCTCCCGTCAACGGTTGCCTCAGTCCCAAAACCGGTACAGTGTGCGGGCATTGAGCTCGACGATCTTTCGGGCCTCGTCGTCCGGCACATCGACGAGGTGCTCGGCGAGCAACTTGCGGGTATGCGGCCAGTTGGAATCCGAGTGCGGATAGTCGCTTTCGAACAGGATGTTGTCGATCCCGATGCGGTGCCGTTGCTCGATACCCGACTGGTCGGAGATGAAACAGCCGTAGATGTGCTCGCGGAAGAGCTCGGAGGGGAGCTTATCGGCGTTGATGTTGCACCAGTACTTGTGCCGGCCCCAGGAGTAGTCGATGCGCTCCAGCAGATACGGCATCCAGCCGATGCCGCCCTCGGACAGCGCGACTTTGAGGTTGGGGAACTTGTAGAACACGTCGGACATCAACAGGTCGACGGTCGCCATCATCGAGTTCAGCCCGAACAGCGCGATGCTGATGAACATGTCGCCGTCCGGCGCGAGCCCCTGCGGCATGCCGCCCGAGCCGAAGTGCATCGACAGCGGAAGCTCGGCTTCCTCGCAGATGCGCAGGATCGGATCCCAGTGATCGGTGTGGAATGACGGCAGGCCGAGTTTGTGCGGCGCCTCGATGAACGAAACCGATTTCGCGCCCTTGTCGACGGTGCGTTTGATCTCGGTCACCGACGCCTCGATGTCCCAGAACGGCACCATCATCAACGGGATCTGGCGCTCGGGAGCATAGGCACACCACTCGTCGAGAATGAAGTCGTTATAGGCGCTGATGCACAGCTTTGCAAAGTCCTTGTCCTCGGCAGCGTAAAACGTGCTGCCGGCGAAACCGCCGAAGTTCGGAAAGCACAGTTGGGCCCAGGTGCCCTCGATGTCCATGTCCTTGATGCGGTCGGCGATGTCGTGACAGCCGGGCAGCATGTCGTCGTAGCTGCGTGGGTCCATGCCGAATTCACGCGGGTGTTTACCCGCCACCGCGTTCAGAGCGAAGTTGCCCGAAGCGCACCCTTCGTAAAGCCAGGTGTCGTTGCCGTCGGGCAGCTTCACGATGCGTGGCGCCACGTCTTCGTACTTCGAGGGCAGCCGGTCAAGCCAAACCCGCGGGTGCTCGATGACATGGTCGTCGACGGAGATGATTCTTGCGTCTTCGGGAAGCATGTGATCTCTTTCTGAGAGGCATCGCCTCTCAACAGTAGAACGTGACCTGCGCCAGATGCAACGGGCATACTATGCTGACGCCGTAGTGAAGTAACCACATGTGCTGGGAGGCGGTCGATGGTGATGTTGCGTCGAGAAGCGCTCGACCCCGAAATTCGCGAAGCCGTCCGCGATCTGCCCGATTTCGTCTTCTCCAACGAGACCGTGCCGATGACGCGTCAGAACGCCCCGTTCCCGCCCGTGCCGGCACCCGACATCGAGTGCGTGGACCTCACGACCGATTCCGACGGAGGGGTCGCACTGACCCTGCTGCGTCCCCGCGGCGCTACCGGTGACCTGCCGGCCCTGTACTGGATGCATGGCGGCGGGACCGTGATCGGCAACCGCTTTATGGATAACGCCCGCCTCAACGAGTGGTGCCGGTCGCTGTCCTGCGCCTGCATAAGTGTCGAATACCGGTTGGCGCCGGAAGCGCCCTATCCGCTGCCGCTAGACGACTGCGACAACGGACTGAGGTACATCGTTGATCACGCGGCCGATCTGCGGTTGGACCCGAACCGCATCGGGGTCGGCGGACGCAGCGCCGGTGGGTTACTGGCCGCTTCTCTCGGGCTGCGTTGGCGGGACCAGGGGCTCGATGGTGTGGAATTCGCATACCTCGAATACCCGATGCTCGATGATCGAATGACCACGCCGTCGAGCGCGCTCGACGGCCTTCCAATGTGGAGTCGGGAGTCCAACGCATTCGGCTGGCGCAGCTATCTGGGCGAGCGCTACGGAACAGACGACATGCCGCCGGACGCGGTTCCCGCCAGAGCCGCCGAGCTGGCGGGCTTACCGCCGACGTTCGTCAGCGTGGGCACGGCGGACTGCCTTCGAGACGAGTCGATCGATTTTGCCGCTCGCCTGTGCCGGGCCGGCGTATCAACGGAGCTCCATGTCTATGCCGGCGCGATTCACGGGTTCGACATGTTCGCCGACTGCGCAGTGGCCAAATGCGCCGCGCGCGACAGTGCAGATTGGCTGGCCCGCCAATTCCGTTGACCTGTCAGCGACGTGGACGGCTGCGGGGTAGCCCTAACCTGTTCTCGACGATCAGGCTGCGCAGCACTTCGCTGGAACCGCCGTAAATCGTCGTGGCGACTGCGCTGCGGTAATGGGCATCCAGCGCGCCGTCAACGGGAGCCTCTGGGTCAGTCCAATCCAGCATGCCCGCGGTTCCGGCGATATCGGCGGCGGCGGCGGACGCCCGCACATAGCTTTCAGGACCGAACAGCGCCGACACCGGGCCCGGCTTGTCGCCTTCGGCGTCCAGGAACGCCACCCGCAACGCGAGCAGGTCGGCTACCTCGGCCTCCATCGCCATATGGGCCAGGCGCTCACGCACCAGGGGATCGTTGATGAGCGCGGTGCCGTCCGTTCCTGGATGGGTGCGGGCGAATTCCAGCGCGTCGGCTGCCACTAATCCCGTCCGTGAGGCGGGCGCGACGTTCTGCTCGGCCTCCAAGGCGGCCAGCATCACCGAAAAGCCCTGGTGCGCTTCGCCAATCCTGTTGGCGTCGTCGACCCGCACGTCGTTGTAGAACACGATGTTGGTGCGTTCATGGCCCATGGTGTGCACCGGCCGGATTTCGATACCGGCTGAATCCAGCGATACCAGCAGCATCGTCAGGCCTCGGGTGCCGACGGACCCCGGCGCCGAGCGGGTGAGCAGAAAGCAGTAGTCGGCGAGATGCGCGAAGGTGGTGAAGATCTTCTGGCCGTTGACGATCCAATCGTCACCGTCTCGCTCGGAGCGGGTCGCGCAGGCGAAGACATCAGATCCGCCCGCGGGTTCGGTGTAGCCGAGGCAGATGAGAATCTCGCCGGCCGCAACGCTCGGCAAAATCCTGGCCTTCAGCTCTGCTGAGCCCGCGGCCCTGATCGCATTGGCCGGCAGCATCGTCGTCCCGGACCCGATCGTAGGAACGCCTCCCCGGCGCAGCGTATCCAACAGCACACCGGTCTCGAATTGATCGAGTCCGGCCCCACCCTCCTCCACCGGCCAGGCCGGGGCGATCCATCCGCGCTCCCCCAGCTTTCGCGTCAGCTCCCGGTCGGCACCGTCTCCGGTGCGTCGCTCGTTTTCGATCACTTCGCGGGTGACATACCGTGCGACGAAATCTTCTGCTTCGCTGCGGATTCGGGCCCAGCTCGCGGGTTCGCTGAAGTCCATGCCTCAGTGACCTCCTGTGCCCACCGGGCCGAAGCGCCTGTCGGCGAGGGTGAGCAGTTCGCGCCGGGGATCGGCGAATGCGACCGCCCACGCTTTGGCCCGTCGGTAGTAGAGCTGGATGTCGTACTCCTCCATGAAGCCGTACCCGCCGTGGACGTGAAGGCTGTGTCCGGCTGCCTGGTATGCGGTCTCGGCGGCGAATACAAACGCCATCGAGGCTAACGCGGGCCCGTCGGCTTGCCCCGAATCCAAGGCCCAGCAGGCCTTTTGGATCAACAGTTGCGCCCCGTCCAACGCCGCGACAGCGTCGGCGAAGGGGTGAGCGACGGCCTGGTACATCGCGATCGGCTGCCCGAACGCGTGACGCACCTTCGCGTAATCAGAGCCGATGCGGACGGCCTCGGCGGCCAGTCCGATCAGTGCCGCCGCCCGCAGCACGCGGACCTCATCAAGAGCGGTGGCGAACGTCGTCCGGGCCGAATCGCCCTCCGCCAGGCAGCGGCGCTCGCAGCCGTCGGACCATCGGGCCAACGCCAATCCACCGAAGTTGGGCCGTGGAGTTCGGGCCAGTCCGGCCGGCCGTAGCGCGTAAATCAGGGAACTCCCCTCGACGGCGAGAATCGCATCCGCGATCGCTCCGTCGACGAGCAGTTGCTTCTCGACGGGTCCAGGTCCGGTAGCCAGCGACACGATAAACGAGCCGGTCAGCACCGGGCCGATCAGCTCCTTTTCCCCAAGCCGGCCCAGCAGCCGCGCCGCGGCCGCGGTCTCGGCGATCGGTATCGGAGCGAGGCGGCGGCCCGCCTCCTCCGCTACTAGCGCCAGCTCCAGCAGACCCCCGCCCACGCCGCCGCAATCCGACGCCACGCCGATCCCGAGCGCTTCCATCTCGCTGAAGCGCCGCCACAGGTCGGTGTCCAAGCCCGACGACTCCGCCGCCCGGACGCGCTGCGGCGTCGCCTCCTTCCGGAAGAGCGCCGCGAAAGTCTCCCGGACCGCGCGTTGCTCCTCGCTCAGCCGCAGGTCCACACCAGATTCCTCCCGTGTCCGAGGGCTCGACGGCAAGAGCGGGACTGCCGTAGCGAGCACATTACTCCTAGCGGAGTTGGTACATGCAAAAAAGTAGCGCGTTGTTCTCTTATTACGCACTCGATGTTACTGTCGAGCGCGATAGGCACGGCCGGACCGAGGAGTTCGACGATGACACAGAAGCTGGGCTTTCCGGTCTTCGACGGCGACAACCACATGTACGAGACTCGCGATGCGTTGACCAAATTCCTTCCCGCCGAGTACCGCGGTGCGATCCGATACGTCGAGGTCGACGGCCGCACGAAGATCGCCACCTTGGGGCAGATCAGCGATTACATCCCCAACCCGACCTTCGATAAGGTCGCCGCGCCGGGCGCCCAAGAGGACTACTTCCACAACGGCAACCCGGAAGGCAAGAGCCACCGGGAGATCCTGGGCAAGGCGATCGAGGCAACCCCCGCGATGCGTGAACCGGGACCCCGGCTGGCGCTTCTCGACGAGCAGGGCATCGACAAGTCGATGATGTACCCGACACTGGCGAGCCTGGTGGAGGAACGCTTCCGGGAGCACCCCGAGGCGACCCACACGATCATCCACGCGTTGAACCAGTGGCTGGACGAAACATGGTCTTTCAACTTCAAGGACCGGATCTTCACCACTCCGATCATCACCCTGCCGATCGTCGAGAAGGCGATCGAAGAACTGAACTGGGTGCTCGAACGGGGTGCCCGCGCCGTCTTGATTCGGCCGGCCCCGGTTCCCGGACTGCACGGTCCGCGCTCGTTCGCCCTTCCAGAGTTCGACCCGTTCTGGAAGCGAGTCAGCGATACTGGCGTGCTGGTCGTCATGCACGCCTCGGACAGCGGCTACTCTCGCTACGCCAACGACTGGGAAGGCGGCGGCGAATTCCGTCCCTTCCAGCCCACTCCATTCCGCTCGTACTACAGTCTTGCGCGCAACCCAGCGGAGGACGCCGTCGCGGCGCTGGCCTGCCACGGTTTGCTCACCCGCTTCCCAGAGCTGCGTATTGCCATGGTGGAGAACGGAACAACCTGGCTGCCCCGGCTACTGGAAAACCTCAGCGACACCCACAAGAAGATGCCGCAGCTCTACAGCGAGAATCCAGTGGAAGCCATCCATCGCTGCGTCTACTTCAATCCGTTCTGGGAGGAGAACGTGGCCGAGCTTGCGAAGCTGGTGCCGATCGACCACATCTTCTTCGGCTCGGACTACCCACATCCCGAGGGCCTGGCCGAACCGCTCAGCTACGCCGACCGCCGTCGCGAACTGGGCGACGACGAAATCGCCATAGTGATGGGCGGAACGCTGTCGAACGCGATGCGGGTGGACGCCTGAGATGTCAACGGATCGGAGCGCGCCGCCCGCAACGAGAACGCGTGCAGACGGCGCCCCGGCGGAGTTCAACCCGTACTCGGATGTCTTCTTCGACGATCCGTATGAGACCTACCGGTGGATGCGCGATGAGGCGCCGGTCTACTACAGCGAGCGATGGGACTTCTACGCCCTGACCCGCCACGACGACGTTGTTGCCGCACACCGGGATTGGGAGACATTCAGCAGCGCCTACGGGGTGACCTTAGATGCGCTGTCGCTGCGGCACCGGTTCGAAACCAACGTGTTGATCATCATGGACCCCCCGGAGCATGAGCAGCAACGCAAGCTGGTCCGGCAGGTGTTCACCAAGGCGGCGATCGCCAACCTGGAGCCGCTCGTGGTCGAGGTGGTGACGTCCTACCTCGACGCGCTGCAGGATAGGCAGAACTTCGATGTGGTGGCCGACTTCGCCGCCCTGTTCCCCGTGGAGATCATCTCCATGATGCTCGGCGTGCCTGCCGGTGAGCGACAGCAGATCCGGCTGTGGACCGACGGGTTTTTGCACCGCGAGGAAAACAACCCGTTCGCCACCGAAAGCGGCGTGGCCGATTCGATGGCGATGGGCGAGTACTTCTTGGAGCTGGCCCGCGAGAAGCGCCGCAACCCCGACGACCTGATCATCAGCAGACTGGTTACCGCCACCTACGAGGACGACGCGGGCGCAACGCACCGGCTCACCGACGAAGACATCGCCACATTCTCGTTGCTGCTGGCCGCGGCCGGCAGCGAGACCGTCACCAAGCTCATCGGCAACGGCGTGATGGCTTTTCACCGCAACCCCGACCAGTGGGAGCTGGTCCTCGCTGATCCCACCCTGATTCCCGGCGCTATCGAGGAGATGCTGCGGCTCAACCCGCCATCGCAGTATCAGGGGCGCTTCGCAACCCGCGACGTCGACCTGCACGGCGCGACAATTCCCGCGGGTTCGCCCACGCTGTTGGTGACGGGGGCCGCGACCCGCGACCCGCGGGCCTACGACCGGCCCGATGCGTTCGACATTCGGCGCGGCGGCGCCACCACGCTGGCGTTCGGGTACGGTGCGCACAGCTGCCTGGGCTCCTGGCTCGCCCGACTCGAGAGCCGCGTCGCCTTCCAGCAGTTCCGCGAACATTGGCCACAATTCGCCGTCGACACCGACGGCCTGCGCCGGGTCACCATGTCCAACGTAGCCGGCTACTCGCACGTCCCCGTCCGCGTCGGCTGATGGCCGGAGCCCTCGCGGCAGTCGATGATTCGACACCGGATGGCATGCCGGCCAGCATCCCCGAGCTCCTCGCCATCAGGCGCGCCGCACCCGACGGCGAGTTCCTCATCACCGATGATGAGCGACTGACCTTCGCGGAAGCGGAGACCGCGTCGCTGGAGTTGGCCGACGCGCTGCTGGCCTCCGGTGTCGGCAAGGGGACCCGGGTCGGGATCCTGTTCCCCAACTGTGCCCAGTGGCTTATCTGTTGGCTGGCTGCCGCGCGAATCGGCGCGCTCACCGTTCCGCTGTCGACTTTCGCACCCGGTGCGGAACTCGGGCGGCTGCTGCGGCATACCGATGTGCAGGTCGTACTCATGGGCCGATCGATCGCAGGCCGCGACCTCGTCGAACGCATGCAGGACGCGCTGCCCGGCCTCACCGCCGGAGGCGCCGTGATCGCTGCACCGGAGGCACCCTACCTGCGGCAAATACACGTTTGGCCGGACTGCGACCGCTCCTGGGCGGCGCCGTGGCCGCGGCCGGAACCCGTTGTATCGCTTGCATATTCAGCCGAGAACGAAGTTGTACCCGCGGATGACCTCGTCGTGGTCACCACCTCCGGGACGACGGCGCTGCCGAAATCCGTCGTCCACACGCACGGCAGCCTGGTGCGCCACGCCTACATCCTGGCGCGCCATCGCGGGGTCACCTCCACCGACCGCATCTATTCGCCGATGCCGTTCTTTTGGGTGGGCGGCCTGACGATGGTTGTGCTGCAGGCGCTTTCGACCGGCGCGGCCATCCTTGCGCAAGATATATTCGAAGCGGGTAGCACGCTGGCACTGTTGGAGCGGGAACGGGCGACATTCATCTCCTGCTGGGCCCAGGCAAGCCAAGCCATGGCCGACCATCCCGACTTCGCCAAGCGTGACCTGTCAAGCGTGCGCGGCGGCACCATGCTCGAGGCGTTGCCGCCCGACCGGCGACCAGGCGAACCCGACCTGGTGCCAAACCTGCTGGGCATGACCGAGACCGGTGGCCCGCACACGATGGTCGAGGTCCCCGACACCCCATTGCCGCCGGAGCGGCGCGGCTCCTTCGGGATTCCGCTACCTGGTGTGGTGCAGCACCGGATCGTCGACCCCGCCTCAGGCGTCGAGGCGCCCGCCGGTCACGAGGGCGAGATCCAGGTACGTGGGCAGATCGTGATGAACGGTGTCTACAAACGGGAACGCCACGACGTGTTCGGCCCCGACGGCTGGTACGCCACCGGGGACCGGGGATGGTTCGACGAGGCCGGCCACCTGCACTTCACGGGCCGGGCAAGCACTCTCATCAAGACCGCGGGATCCAACGTTTCGCCCGCGGAGGTGGAGGCCGTGTTGGACGCCGTGCCCGGCGTGGTGCACAGCTTCGTCGTGGGAATACCCCATCCGGTACGTGGCCAGGTCGTTGCAGCCGCCGTGGTCCCCGCCCACGGTGCCAAGCTGACGGCGGCGGCTCTGATGGCCCACGCCCGACAAAATCTTTCGTCGTTTAAAGTGCCGACCGTCCTGATCCTCAGCGAGGACCAGTTGCCTATGCTGCCAACCGGCAAGGTCGACCGCACCGCGTTGGTCGCAATGCTGGCCGAGTCAACGTCGGGTCGGAACTGATCCGCGAAGGCGTCGTGTTCGAGTTGTGTATCCGAAATCGTTGAGCGACAACATCTATGAGCGACACTCGGCGTCGCACACCCAGCCATTCAGCCGATGCCAGTTACGTGACCGTCGCGCGGACCGGGGATGACGCAGGGTTGAGGGGCACGTGCGCACAAATGTGACGCATCTGCAATTGCGTTCGCTAGTGAAGCCCAGCGACGCGCGAGAGAAGAACGCGCCTCGCCCACAGAAACACGATCCAAGGGACAACCAGCCAAAGAATATTCCCATAGATGAATTTCACCACTAAGTTGACTGTCCCATTTACGTGCGGCATGCCCTCGTAAACCTCCGAAATGAGGTAGAGAACGGTTGCATAGAATTCGCACGCCATCAACACGATAACAGCCACCAGCTGGCTATCGGTGAACCGCCCTGCCTGCTTGCGTAAACAGGCGAGGACAACTGCAGCCACACCCATGAACGATGCCCCGGTTTCAAACGCAAGCAGATTGCCATCGGGGTGAATGTAGCGGGTGTCCCCACCATCGGCATAAATCCACCAAAGATAGCTCCATAGCTGTCCTTGAGCTTCGTTACTCATCAAGTAGGTGTGAAATAGAACCCAAGGCATTTCCCAGATCAGATGTGCCACGCCAAGGACCACCAACCACGAAGCAGCCATTCTCTCCATGCGCTGCTCATGATCAAGATTCTCGTGTCCTTTGAGATTGAACCACGGCAATAGAAGGACAATTACGATGGAGGTCGTCGAGATGGTAACGAACACGTCGGACGAGGTGCCGCTATCAACCCCATAAAGCGCGGTAGCGGACCAGCATCCCACCAGCGATAATGTGACCAGCACGATAAGGACAGAAACAACATTTCGGTAACTGACCGGCGATGAACTCCGGACGGTCTCATTAACAATTCTTGTCACAATTCCCTCCATTGACTTGGTTATCGGGGTGATGCGCAGTTCGCGAATTGTCTGCGCGGCAATCGGCTTGATCCCGGCGCGCGATAATCTGCATTGAACGCGGTGCGGTTGGCGGTATCAACGTGGTCTCACTACGCGCCGGAGTGGCCGGCTGCCTTCATCCGTTCCAGGTCGGCCATCACGACGGTCTGCCCGCCCGTCGCGGCCAACGCCCGGGTGTGCCCGAGGTGGTGCATGTCGAAGCACGATGCGATCGCTGTCGAGAAGCCCATGGTGTCCATCGTGTGGTTGACGGCACGCTTGGCCAGCCGCAACGCCCAGGGGTCAGTCCGGGCAACGCGATGCGCGAGATCCATTGTGAAGGAACGCAAGTTGTCCAGCGGCACGACGTGGTTGACCATCCCGCAGCGTAGTGCCTCCTCCGCGGTTACCGAACCGGCGGTGAATAGCATCTCCTTGGCCTTTCTAGGGCCCAATTCCCAAGTGTGCGCGTGGTATTCGACGCCCATGATGCCCAGCAAGCCGACCGGGTCCGAGAACTCAGCGTTCTCGGCAGCGACGATGAGGTCACACGGCCAGCACAACATCAGCCCCGCTGCGATGCATTTACCCTGCACGGCCGCGATCGTGGGCTTCGGGATGTCACGCCAGCGCTTGGCGTACTCGAGGTAGCCGCGGGTCTCCCAGTCGTAATAATCCTCCGCCACCAGCTTTCCGTCCCCGGCCCGTTTGGGACGAAGGTTGCGGCCGTTGGCGGATGGGTCGTTGCCGGACATATCGTGGCCCGCCGAGAAATGTTTACCGGTCGTGGTGAACACGATCACCCGCACATCCGAGTCTTCGTCCGCGCGCCGCCAAGCGTCGTCGAGGTCCTTGAGGATGCCCGGCGTCTGCGCGTTTGCGGCCTGCGGCCGGTCCAGGGTGATCACCGCCACCGACCCGTCCGTCTCGTACCGAATGAAGTGTTCTGACATCGTTTCTCCTTGTCACCCGAAGGGTCTGATCACGTGCCTCCCGTCACCAGCGCGACCCGGTTGCCTGCGACCACTACGACTGCCTTGGTGAGCTCGTGGCAAGTCGCAGACTCAACCGGTCCAACGCGGCACGGTGCTCGTCCGTCTCGAAGCAGTCGCTCTCAGCCCGTGCGCACTCGGACAGCACCGGGGCCGCCCGCTCGATGTGCGAGTTCAGCAAGCGCCGCGCCTCCCGCACCGCCCGCGGCGGTAGGCTCGCCAGCCGACGCGCCAGGTCAAGGGCCGCCGGCACGGTTTCCTCGGTGGGAACGACGCGGTTGACCAAACCGAGCCTGTGGGCTTCGGCTCTCGGAACCCGATCGCCGAGCAACAAGTGCTCCTTTGCCGCAGAGAGACCGGTCAGCAACGGCCACAACACAATTCCGCCCGCGCCGTCGAGCAGGCCGAGCGCGACACGTGGGTCGGACAGGAAAGCATCTTGTGCCATGACAACCAAGTCGCACAGCAACGCGACCGTGACGCCTGCCCCGACGGCGGCACCATTAACCGCTGCGACGCTCGCGAAGGGCAGCCGTGTCATGACCCAGAACAACTCCTGGTGCTTGCCGAGGATCGCGTTGCGAACTCCCCTGTCCACGCCCATCTCCCGGATTGTCTGGATGTCGCCGCCGGCGCTGAACGCGGTACCGTCGCCGGTGAGTACCATCGCCCGTACGTCGCCGCTCTCGCAGAGCGACCGCACGGCGTCCAGCAGCGCACAGGTGGCTTCGATGTCCATCGCGTTGGACTTCGCCGGCCGCGCAAGCATCACCAACGCCACCGGCCCGTCGCGCGTCACGCGCACGGCCGGGTCGGCGAGCGCTGCGGAACGCTCGTCGTTGCTCACAGCTCGACCAGCCGTGGGATGGTCCCTGCCGAAACCAGTTGCACCTGCACGGCGACGCTCCGTTCTCAGGACTTGATGAACCCGGACGCGGCATACGCCTCGATGATCGGGCCCTTGAGGTCGTCGGGGAATGCGGTCTGCGGCGGCCGTGAATGGGGGTAGTCGCCCACCGGTAGGCCGAGCAGGCTGGCACCGAACTTGAATCCCGCGCCCCAATGCGTGAACGAGCCCGGCCGGGCCGGGTGCGCTTGGTAGCGGCGACTGGCGGCCTTCATATCTGCCAACCCGGTCTCGGCGGCGAACTTCTCGGCCCGTTCGAAGTCGCCGGCCACCAGAAGGGCACGCCACTGGGAGAACAGCAGCAGTCCGGGCTTTTCGTAGAGATACAGGGCGGACCCGAGCGCCCCTGGATGAGGTATTCCCAGCCGGATTCCGGCTTCGTCGTTCGCCTCCCACAGCACCATTTCGGGCGCGAGACGGTGAACCGCCAGGCTGTGCTCAGCGTCGAGCAGCCCGTTCTTGAGTCCGCACAGCGCCGGGATCTCGTGATACAGCTCGATGCATTCGCTCGGGGTCAGCACCAGGCCGGTGGAGTGGGAGTTGAAGAATCCCAACGGCATGTCGGTCCGGTCTGCGACGTAGCGCAGGTATTCCAAAACGCCTGGCTTGCCCGAGCACTCGAAGTACGGGGTGAGGATGTAGCAGATGTCGACGCCGAGTTCTTGGGCGTGCAACGTCAGGTCGACGCATTGCTTGGCGGTGTCAGTGCTGGACATCACCTGCACGAGAGCCGCGGGCCTCACGCTGCGGGCCTCCTCCACGGCGACCCGGACGACCTCCTTGAGCTCGTCGGTGGTCAGCGACCAGAATTCGGCGATCCCGCCGGTCAGCCAGATGCCGTCTTGGTCTAGGTCGACCAGGCAGTGTCGAACTAGCGCACGCAGTGCCTCGAAGTCGATGTCGTCGCCATCCCGGCCCGAAAACGGTGTGTAGAGCGAGCTGCAGTTGCCCCATAAATGCTCGACCGCCCAGTGCTTGGCCTCCTTGCCCGTGACGCGTGTGGGCACAACGGACTCCCTCCGAGCAAACGCCCGCACGCTGCGGCGGGCCAGGTGGTGACTATCACGTGCGCGTCATGGTAGAACGACATGTGCGTATAACGCAATGTAGTGCTGCATCAGCCGTGTATGCGCTGGACGCGGCTCTCCATCTCGGAGCATGAGGAATCGAGGCGTGCGATGTCCGGCAGCATGGAGGGCAAGGTCGTTGTGGTCTCCGGCGCCTCGATGGGCGTCGGAAGGGCGACTGCTCAGCGCTTCGCGCAGGAGGGCGCCACCGTGGTGCTGCTGGCGCGTCGCAAACTGCTGCTCGACGAGATCGCGGACACCCTCGGTGCCAACGCGGTCCCGATCGTCACCGACGTGACGTCCAGCACCGAAGTGTGCGCCGCGTTCGAGCAGGTCGCGGCGCAGTTCGGCCGTGTCGACGTGCTGGTCAACTCCGCCGGCGCGAGCCGGATCCGGCTCATCGAGGAGGCCAGCGACGAGGACATCGCCGTCACCGTGAACACCAACCTCGTCGCACCGATCTACACCACGCGCGCGGCGATCCCGCTGCTGCGGGCGGCGGGCGGCGGCGACATCATGAACATCTCCTCCGAGATCACCCTCGATCACCTGCCGTTGATGACCCTCTACTCGGCGACCAAGCGCGGGCTCAATGGCTTCACCGAAGCGATGAACCATGAACTCCGGCGCGACTCGATCCGGGTGACACTGGTCATCCTGGGTGCCGTCGGCGATACCGGCATCCATGAGAACTTCGGACCAGGCGACCTGGAGCGGGCCTGGCCCATCTGGGAAGCCGACGGGTACCTGACCCGGATGAGCGGAACGCAACTGCTGACATCCGAACGCGTCGCCGAGGTTCTGTACGACGTGCTGACCCGGCCGCGCGATCTGATGATGGATGTGATCCATGTTCGCCCTGCGACTAGCTGAGCATGAAATCGGTTCGGCACCAATCGAACTGAATCAGAACAGGAGACCGTCGTGATCCGACCGATGGAAGGCGTGCGGATTCTAGAGGTGGCTCAGTTCACGTTTGTCCCGGCTGCGGGCGCGGTCCTGGCGGACTGGGGCGCCGACGTGATCAAAGTCGAGCACGCAGAGACAGGCGACGCCCAACGCGGCCTCAGCGCAGTCATGGACATGCCGGTCGGTGGCGGGTCCTTCGCGCCCCTGATGGAGCACCCCAACCGCGGGAAGCGCAGCATCGGCCTCGCGCTTGAGCGGCCCGAGGCATTGGAGGTCCTGCACGAGCTGATCCGAACCAGCGATGTATTCCTGACAAACTTCCTGCCCGGGGCGCGCCGAAGGCTCGGCATCGAGCTTGACGACGTACGCAAGATCAACGCCGACATCATCTACGTCCGCGGTTCGGGCTTCGGCAGCCGCGGCCCCGACCGCGAGAAAGGCGGTTATGACAGCACCGCCTTCTGGGCCCGAGGCGGCTCCGCGCTCGGAACCACCCCAACGGAGTTCGACGGCCTGTGCAAGATGCCGGCCGGCGCCTACGGTGATTCGCTCGGCGGGATGAGCATCGCCGGAGGCATCGCCGCAGCGCTGCTGGCGCGCGAACGGACCGGCGAGACTTCGGTAGTCGACGTCTCGCTGCTCGGCGTGGGCGCCTGGGCGAACGCCTTGTCGGTCGGCTTCGCGCTCCTGACCGGTGGGCCACCAGAACGCGAGCCCAGCACAAGCTCGGCTCGTACTAATCCGCTCGTCGGCAACTACCGCACCGCCGACAACCGCTGGATAGTGCTGGCAATGCTGCAACCAAGTCGCTACTGGCCTGAATTCTGCCGGCGCATCGACCGCGAGGATCTGATCACCGACGACCGGTTCGCGACCGCCGACGCCCTCATGGGCAACGCCCGACAGGCAGCCGAGGTCCTTCAGAAGGTCATAGCCGGGCGGACGCTTGCCGAGTGGACGTCACAGTTCAGCGGCATGGAAGGGCAATGGGCCGTTGCGCAGGATCCCTGGGAAGTGGGACAAGACCCTGCGCTGCGGGCCAACGGAATGATCGCCAAAGTTCACGATATCGAGGGCACGCGACGCGAACTGGTCGCCAACCCCGTGCAATTCGACGAGACGCCAGCAAGCCTGACTCGGGCGCCGCAGTTCGCCGAACACACCGACGAAATCCTGCGCGCACTAGGGAAATCGGACGACGAGCTCATCGACCTCAAGGTCGCCGGCGCCGTGACCTGAGGCGCCGGCGGTCAGTCCTCGCGACGCAATATCGCGGCCGAACAGAACGCCCACAGATCGTCGACGCTGGTCTGGCTGCCGCCCGTCAACACCCGGGAGTGCGTCGAGGCAAGCAGCAATTCCTGAAGCAGCGCGGCTTGGGTGTGCAGCCCGAGGTCCTCCCGTAGCCGGCCCGAATTGGCCACTGCCGTCAGCAGTTCGACGATGAAGGTGTGCAGGGGCTCCAACGCGCTGGCGAGATCGTTCGGCCGTGTCTCCGCGAGCCGCAGATGAAGAACACTCAACCCCCGCGCCAACCGCGCCGGCATCTCGGTGATCTCCGATAACGCATCCAGCAGAGCCCGAAGCCGCAGCACCGGATCGTCAATGCCCTCGCACCGCTCCCGCAACATCGGCATCGCGGTCTTACGCAGAATCGTCTCGTATACGGCGAGCATCAGGCTGTCTTTGCTGTCGAAGAAGGTGTAGAACGTGCGCTGCGACTGACTAGACCGGTCCACCACGTCCTGGATGGAGAAGTCACCCTCGTCGCGTTCGGACAGCAGTTCAACGGCAGCCTCAACGAACCGATCACTGCGCTTGCGTGCGCGTTCGATTGCATTGCGCAGCGATCGATCGACACTGTCTCGCTGCCAGCTCGGCACGTACTGCTCCGCCGGCACCTCACCGACTGATTTCAGCTCAGCTGTCTTCTGTCGCGCCACGACTCCCCGCTCTCTCATTGCCTACTTCAGTCAGGAAGGCATTGATGACCTGCTCAAACCTATCGGGGCACTTGTGGTGCACGGCGTGTGCCGCGCCGTCGATTTCCACGTAGCGTGCCAGAGCGTTGACCTCGGCGAACCGCCGCCCTTGCGCCCGCCGTGTCGACTCGTCGAGGGCGCCGGCGACCAGCAGGACGGGGCATCCGACAGCCGCGAGGGTTTCCGCCGAGAGTTCGGCTCGACCGAGACTGTCTACGTGTAGCGCCGTCACAAGCTGGCGCCAATGCTCAGGTCCGTGGTGGGTTTCGTGCAGGCGGCGCAACGCGAACGGCCAGGTGCGGTAGAGGTACTCAAGACGGGGGGCTCCATAGTCGCTGGGGCGACCGGTCCCGGGACTCACCAGCACAAGAGATCGCGCGGTACCGGGCGCTGAAAGTTCGACCATGAGCGCGATCTCGGAACCGTAGGAAAACCCAACAATATGGGGCTGATCGAGGCCCAGGTGCTCGATAAGATGGCGCAGGTCCGCGCAGATGGCCTGGCCCATATCGGATGAATCGCCCAATTCTGATCGCCCGTGACCCCGCAAATCAGGCAGGACGCATTGATAATCCGACGCCAGCCTGGCCGCGAGCCGACCCCACTCGAACTCCCCCGTCGCCGTCGTGCCGTGGACGAACAGGATGGGGTGACCGTCGCCCACCACGGAGTACCCCAACGTCACGCCATCGCGCTCGTAGGAGAGCGGGCGACTTCCACCCACCAGATCAGTCATCACTTCCTTCGCGCCCATGCCGTTCTCTTTCTGAAGGCGAAAGTCGAACCTCTAACACGCTGTTTCAGATACCCCATTCCAACAACGCCTGTTGAGGTCTCTCTAGCCGACCATCACGTTCTACTATGGCAACAGTGGACCGTGCTATCGGTGAGATTAGCACGCTAAAGGACTGCGGACGACGCCGTGACCATTGCCAACGACTCCCGCGCAGGGACTCGCCGGATCGTGTGAAACGCCGCTGCTATTACCGAGTCGCCAGTCCCTAGCCAGTGCACGGTGATAATTTTGTAAGTGTAGCTAAGTTTCCGTATATGCTTCGTGCAGCTCGTTGTACCCAGATCGGCGAAGGGATCCCGATGGCCAGAACTAACGATGACACATGGGACATCAACGAGAGCGTCGGCGCGACCGCGCTCGGCGTTGCCGGTGGGCGGGCGGCAGAGACCAAAAGTGCCGATCCGCTGATCAGCGATCCCTACGCAAAGCTGTTCCTCGAAGCGGCCGGCGACGGCATCTGGCGGATTTACCTGGACGATGAGCTACCGGCCGAATTGGTCGATGCCGACCCACAATTCGAGGACCGGATGCAAGCGATGCTTGGCTATACAGCGTGCCGGACGAAGTTCTTCGACGACTACTTTCTCGCGGCGGCTGGCGACGGCATCCGGCAGGCCGTGATCCTGGCAGCCGGCCTGGACTCACGCGCGTGGCGGCTCGCCTGGCCTGCCGGATGTGTGGTCTACGAGATCGACCAGCCCAAGGTGCTGGAATTCAAGACCGGCACGCTGGAATCTCATGCGGTCGACCCGATCGCTTCCCACATCAGCGTCGGCATCGATCTGCGACTAGACTGGCCGAAAGCACTGGCGCAAGCCGGATTTGACGCGTCGGCTCCGACGGCGTGGTCGGCGGAGGGCCTGTTGCCGTACCTGACCGCCGACGCCCAAGACCTGTTGTTCGACCGGATCCAGTCGCTCAGCGCCCCCGGAAGCCGTGTCGCGATCGAAGCGTTCACCAACGAGTTCTTCAGCCCCGACAGCGCAGCGCGCCGCGAAGAACAGACGGAACTGTATCGGGACGTCGCAATCAAACTGGGCGGCAAAGACATCGCCGAGTCCGGCAACCTGCTCTACGAGGAGCAACGAACGGAAGTCGTCGACTGGCTGCAATCGCATGGCTGGACCGTCACGGCTGCGACGACTGCAGACGATCTGATGGCCGCCAGCAACCGGACCGCGCCGGCCGGGCTCGACGCCGCCGTCCCGGAAAGCGTCTTCGTCGAAGGCCGACTGCACTGACCGCGGGGTGGGGCTAGGCGGTGCGGAGCCCGGAGACGATGATGTCGGTGGCCAGCTCGATGTGGACGACGGGGTCCAGGGGGCCGTCAACGGGGTCGAATCGGTCCGACAGCGGGCCGAGGGTGAACGGCGCGGCGGCTCCGTGGGCGATGAGGAACAGCAACGTTCGGGCGGGCACGCGTCGGACCAGGCCGGCGTCGGCGAGTCGGTTCAGGGCCTGCCATGCCGGAGTCAGCGTCGGCAGAGTGAACGACGTCACGATGTAGTCGAGGCGGCTGGTCGAATGCAGGCCTTCCTGGTTCATCAACCTGACGAGTTCGGGGCGACGGACCGAGGCGATCAGGAATGCGCGAATGCCCTCGCGTACCCGCGACAGATCGTCGTCGGGAACCGTTCGGTGTTGCAGCTCGGCGTTGAGATCCTCGGTCAGGCGCCGAAACTCATGATCGACCGCGGCGTACCAGAGCTGCTCTTTTGAACGGAACCGCTGGTTGATGGTGCCGCGGCTGAGTCCCATCTCGGAGTTAAGCGTGCGCAGCGACATTCCGTCGTAGCCGTGCTCAGCGAAAGCGTGCAACGCGGCCCTCAGGATCTCGTCGTCGTCTCGTATACGTGGCCGGCCGCGTGTCTCTGCGGTCTGCACGGCATCTGTCGCCATGACAGCACGATACCTCCCGGTGATTATTTTCTTGACACCCGGCGAGAAATAGTTCAAGCTGACACCCATGAAGCGAGAAGAACACGTACTCAACGAGACGTTCAGCTACCGGTATCCCGGCAAAGATGCAGACCACGCGATCCTGATTCAGCACGGGATCGCTTCCCACGGCGGCATTTACGACAGTTTTTGCGCGCACCATGCGTCCCGCGGCGTGGATGTCTGGAGCATGGACGCTCCGGGCCACGGCCGGTCGGTGAACATGCGGCCACCTGGCCGGTTCAGCATCGAGGAGTGGGTCGACGACGCGGTGGCTTTAGGCGAGCACATCGGCGAGACCACCGGTCTGCCTGTCTTCATCAAGGGATCATCGTTGGGTGCCGCGGCAGCCTATTGCGCGCTACAGGCCTCTGATGCGTTCCGGGGCGCGATCCTGATGGGCTACGCAATCCCATCCGCGCCGCTGATTCCGAACCCGAACCCGTTCCGCAGCGAGGCTTTTGAGCAGATCGATGCACTTTTTGGCGACAAACTGCTGCTCAGCCTCGACCGATTCATCAACTTCGATGAGGACTACGGCTACCTCGGTGCGAGCGAGCAAAAGAAAGCCGATCCACTGAACACCTGGTACTACGAATTGCGGGCATTCGCGTCCTTCTTCCGCTACGACCCAGTGGTACCGATCTCGCAGAACACCAAGCCGATCTTCTACACGGTTGGGGAGCGGGACACGACCTTCGGCCCTGACGTCGCCAAAATGGTCGCCGACGCCACCGCGGGACCCGTCGAGTTGTATGTGCACCCCGATGGCATGCATCAGCTGATGCTGTCGCACACCGTCGCCTACAGCGACGTGGTTCTCGAATGGTGCCGTCGACAAGCCAAGTAACCCACTTCAACATGCAACTAATCAGCTCAACATCCAAGGAGCAGCACCCATGACGACCACCCTGCACCCCCGCGGCGTCAACCATCTAGCTCTGAGCACACGAGACATGAAGGGACAGCTCGAATTCTGGTGCGATGTTCTCGGCTGTCCGCTACGGGCGCTGTACTACATGCATGGCGTCGACGGCGCGTTCCACGGCTTCGTCGAACTGGCACCGGAGAGCTACGTCGCGTTCGTCCAGCATCCCGACAATCCCAAGGACATCGAGTGGGGCGTCACTCACGCCGGCAATCCCGGCGGCGCCGTCACCATCGGTGGGATGCAGCACGTCGCCCTCCATGTCGACACCCTCGACGAGGTTCTGACGATGCGGGATCGGATCCGCAGCCGCGGCGTGCAGGTGATCGGCCCCATAGATCATGGCTTCATCAAGTCGATCTACTTCGGCGGACCCGAAGGCCTGAGCCTAGAAGTCACCTGCGGACACGATATCGACGCCAACGCCTGGGTGGACCCCGAAGTTGTTGGCTTGTGCGACATCTCCCAGCATGAGGTGGAAGCACTCAAAAAGCCAACCCCTTTCGACAGGCCCGCGACGCCCGTCGCACAGCCAGCCGCCGATCCTGACAAACCCACCATGCACTGGCCCGACGCGTACGACCTTTTGGTGTCGCTGAGCGACCAGGAAGTCTGGGACAACGCCAGCGAAACCACGCCTCCGGTAATTGTCGACTGATCGTTGCGGCCGAGCCCGCCTGAAAGACGATGTCGTCCAACGCTTCCCTCGACAAAGGATCACAGAGCGGATCGCCTCGAACTGAAAGCAGAATCCGAAATGGATAAACTCACCCACCTCATCGACGGTGAACGGGTCGCCAACGACCAGTGGTTTCACACAGTGAACCCCGCCACCCAGCAGCCATGGGCGAAAGTCGCCCGCGGATCCACACAAGACGCCGCCCGAGCGGTGAACGCTGCGAGGGTTGCCTTCGACGAAGGCCCATGGCCGCGCATGACTCCTGACGAGCGGGGCGCCCATTTGCACCGCCTCGCCGATCTCATCGAACAGCACACCGATGAGCTTGTTGCGCTGGAGACCACCGACATGGGCAAGCCGGTCACCCAGTGTCGCGAGCGTGACCTGCCACGCTCGGTCGCGAACTTCCGATTCTTCGCTGACTATCCGCGTTTCTGCGAGGACGAATCCCTACCGTCCAGCAGCCACCACATCTACACCAGTTACGAACCCGTCGGCGTCACCGCCGCGATCAGCCCGTGGAACTTCCCACTGATGCTGTCGACTTGGAAAGTCGCCCCTGCCCTCGCCTTTGGCAACACCGTGGTTCTCAAACCCGCGGAACAAAGCCCGGGTACCTGCACCCGTCTCGGCGAGTTGGCCATCGAGGCCGGGCTACCCAGAGGTGTGCTCAATATCCTGCACGGCTACGGCCCCGGCGAAGCCGGCGAGGCCCTAACCACCAGCCCCGACGTCGATCTCGTGACGTTCACCGGCGAATCCAACACCGGACGCAAGATCCTCCAGGCTGGTGCACCCAGTCTCAAACGCGTGAGCTTCGAACTGGGCGGCAAGAGCGCAAACCTGGTCTTCGCGGACGCCGACCTCGACGCCGCACTCGATTGGTCCATCAGGGCTGCCTTCACCAACTCCGGCCAGGTCTGCCTGGCCGGCAGCCGCCTCTATGTCGAGCGCGCGATCTTCGACGAGTTCGTCGACCGCTTCGTCGACTTGGCCGAGCGTCTCGTGGTCGGCGACCCGGCCGACCCTGCAACCGACATCGGCCCGCTGGCAAGCGAAGAACACTGGCAGAAGGTGTGCCACTACTTCGAGATCGCTGAAGCCGAAGGAGCCAAGCTCCTCACCGGCGGTCCGCACGAAGGCTGGTGGGTCCGGCCGACGGTGCTGGTCAACACCACCCAGGAGATGCGGATCAGCCATGAGGAGATCTTCGGCCCAATCGTCACCATCGCCCCTTTTGACGGTGAGGCCGAGGCTATCCGGCTGGCGAATGACTCCCGCTATGGCCTGAACGCCATGGTATTCACCGAAAATGCGCGTCGCGCACACCGTGTCGCACGTGCTGTGCGGGCCGGCACAGTCTGGGTCAACTGCTACTTCGTTCGTGATCTGCGCGCACCGTTCGGCGGCTTCAAGGACAGCGGGATCGGCCGCGAAGGAGGCAAACACAGTCGCGAATTCTTTACCGAAGCCAAGACCGTCGTGATGGAAATATGAACTCCCGGAACATCAACCGCTCCAGTCACAGCACCTATTGCGGCTGGTAAGTAGGCCGGTTGTGCTGCTGGCGGCGAGCGGCAATTCGGGTCAGCACCAATGACAGCTGGCGCCACGAAATGCGATTCTTGAGCTATGGCCGCCACGCACCCCTCCGCGACGCGTACGCCAGCGCTGCGTGGCGCTGGTTGCTGCGGGTTCCCGGTCGCCAGTGGTGACCTGCACACGCTGGCGGCCTTCGGTGCAGAGCACGCCGGTATGTGCTCCAAGATTCTCGACGACGGGACAGCCGCGTGACCCGGGCGTGTGTGGTGGGGGGATCGCTCGGCGGGCTGACCGCAGCGCTGGTTCTCCGGGACCAGGGATGGGACGTCGACGTTCTGGAGCGTAGTGCGGTTCCGCTGCAGGACCGCGGGGCCGGCATCGTCTTGCACCCCAACACGGTTCGCTATCTCGTGGAGCGGGTCGGTAAGGCGATTGGCGACATCGGCGTGCCTGCCAGGAGACTTCGCTATCTCGGAGACGACGGCTCCGTCGCCCACGAGCAACCCTGCGCATACCGGTTCGCGTCGTATTTCGAGTTGTACCGAGGGCTGCTGGACGCCTTCGGCACCGAGCACTACCACCTGTCGACTCAGCTTGCGCACCTGGACAACCGGGCCGATGAAGTCGCGCTGTCACTGACCGACGGTCAGACTTTGACCGCAGACCTCGTGGTGTGCGCCGACGGCATCCGCTCGACGGGACGCGCGATCCTGGTGCCCGACGCCCAACCGCGCTATGTGGGATACGTGGCCTGGCGCGGCACCATCGAACGCGATGAACTCAGCGGCCCCACCGCAAGCATCCTGCGCGACGCGATCACCTACCGGATCCTGCCGCACGGCCACTTGCTGACCTATCCGATTCCGGGCACGGACGGGTCCGTGCTGTGCAACTGGCTCTGGTATCGGAACGTCGCGCCCGGAGACTACCTCAACGATCTGCTCACCGACCGCAACGGTCTGAGGGCCGAGCTGACCGTGCCGCCAGGATCGGTTCAGACCAAGCATCTCGAAGCGCTGCATTCCGCTGCGGACACCGAACTCCCTTCGGCTATTGCCGAACTCGTGCAACGAAGCGCCGAGCCGTTCGTCCAGGTGATCGTCGACCTCGAGGTGCCGCGAATGGCCTTCGGACGAAGCTGTCTGATCGGCGATGCGGCGTTCGCGCTGCGGCCGCATATCGGTGCGGGCACCGCAAGGGCGGCCGACGATGCCTGGCAGCTAGGCAACGCGCTGCTGCACGCCACTGGACGGCAGATACCCGTTCGGCTGAAGGGCTGGGAGGCTCAGCAGCTACCGGCGGCCCGGCGTGCCGCGCAAAGGGCCCGGGCAGCCGGTCGAAGCGTGCAGTTCGAGGGCAGCTGGCGGGTTGGCGACCCCTCACCGTTCGGGCTTTACGTCGCCGGGGACAGCGCACTACCCGCCCGTCTTGAACAGAAAGGAATCCCCAATGCATGAACCTTCGGTCCGCGTCGTTCGGCGTGAACAACTCTCCGAGAACACACCGCAGACCTCGGGACTGCGCCGGGAGGTCGCCTTCGACGGCCGCAACCCCGACGCCAAGGTACTGAGCGCCTTCCTGAGCACGGTGCTACCCGGCGCGGCTACCGGTGCGCACCACCACGGGGATCAGGAGACAATCCTGTACGTGCTTGAAGGCACCGCCAGGTACCGGTGGGGCGACCGTCTGCAGCACGTCGTTGAGGCCGGTCCGGGAGACTTTGTTTTCATTCCGGCGCACACGGTGCATCAGGAGATCAACGCGTCCGCCGACCGTCCGACCGTCTGGGTTGTCACCCGTTCGAACCCCGATCCGATCGTGGTCAACCTCCCGGAGCTGGACAAGTTCGCGGAGCCTGCTGCGCGCGAGTACCCCCATCCCTGACCCAGCGATGCACGGTGTCGGCGTCGACCTCACCCGACGCGACATCCAAGGCCCGGCCAAGAAACTAGCTTGGCGGGTTGTTGGTCTCGCTCGGTGTCATCGGGCTTCCTTCGGTTTGTTGAAAATGCCGCGACTAAGCAATTCCATGGTGGCGTGGCTGCGGCGGCGGATGACGTCGGCGGCGTAGCTATCAACGCCGAGGGCGCGTTCGATCGCCGGCCCCAAGAGCAGCGGCCCGAAGTGCAGAAACAGCACCTGGAAGGGTGCCCAATCAAGATCGAGGTCCTCCCGGACCAGGCCTGCTTTCTGCATCTCCTGGAGCCGGTCACGCAGTAACGTGACAAAGCGGTCGAAGACTTCAAAGCTGGCCGGATCGTTCTCCAAAAAAGAGCGACGCAGGTAGGCGCGCAGTTCCGGATGGGCGCCCATCTGGTGGGCCAGCCCTTCGCTGACTGCCTCAGCGAAGGCTCCACTGTCGCCCGGCAACGAGCTCAGCGGTTCGGTGAACACCTCGACCAAGCGCTCGTCGACGGCGGCCTTCAAACCCGCCTTCGACCCGAAATAATGAGTGATGAGCCCGGCTGTGACGCCTGCCGCCTCAGCGATGTCACGCACCGGCGACCCGGCGACGCCCCGCTCGGCGAATAGTCGAATCGCGGCATCCCGCAGCCGGGCACGGGCGGTCAGGTCGTCTGCACTCGCCGTGACGAAGGGTTTGCTCATGCGCTGCGCTCCAGAAGCTCCGCGGTCCCCGAGTCGTCGAACAGGGTCAGCAACGCGACGCCGGCGCCGCGAAAACCAGGCTCTGCGCTGAACATACGCCGCTTCCGTTATACATTTGTATAGGATACTATCCAATTGTATAGCAACTGAATCGTTCGTCGCAACCGGCCAGAAGGCGCGATCACCGGGGCGCACGCACACGGTCATCGCCTACCCCGCCCACAGGGCAGCCAGTACCGTAACGCGCGGTTGATGGACTGTCGGCCGATCCCGCCTTGCGTAGGAATGTGAGTGAAACGAGATGCTACGAGGCCGCCGCCAGCAGGTCGAGGCGCTTGATGAACTGCTCGCCGACGTTCGGGCCGGGCACAGTCGCGCCCTGGTTGTGCGCGGCGAGCCGGGCATCGGCAAGACCGCGCTGCTGAACCACGCCGCCGGCGCGGCAGCGGACTTCCAAGTGGCGCAAGGAGATGGCGTCGAATCAGAGATGGAACTGCCGTATTCGACACTCCAGCAGCTGTGCGCGCGGATGCTGCATCGTCTCGACCGCCTGCCCCCTCCGCAGCGCGACGCTCTCAGCGTCGCGCTTGGCCTGCAATCCGGCAACGCGCCGGACCGTTTGCTGGTCGGCTTGGCGGTGCTGGGTCTGCTGTCCGAGGTCGCCGCAGAACAGCCGCTGCTGTGCCTGATCGATGACGCACAATGGCTGGACCAGACCTCGGCCCAGGCGCTCGGGTTTGTCGCCCGCCGGCTGGATACCGAATCCGTAGCAGTCATCTTCGGCACACGTGACCGCGCGGGCGGTGACCTCGCCGACCTTCCCGAGCTGACAGTTCGGGGACTGGCCGCTGCGGACGCCCGGGTGCTGCTCGCCGCGGTCATCCCTGGGCGGCTCGACGAGTCAGTCCGTGACCGCATCATCGCTGAATCCAGCGGGAACCCGCTCGCCCTCCTTGAGTTGCCCCATGGAGTCACGGTGGCAGAGCTGGCCGGCGGGTTCGGTGTGGCCGGCGCGCTGGCGCTGGCCGGGCGCATCGAACAAAGTTTCCTGCGGCGCATCGAGCGGCTGCCCGAGCCGACCCAGCGCCTCATGCTCGTGGCTGCCGCCGAGCCGGTCGGCGACCCGGCGCTGCTGTGGCGGGCCGCCGGACGCCTTGGCATCGGCGCTGACGCCGCCGCTGCGGCGGAAGCCGACGGGCTGCTGACCGTTGGCGCGCGGGTCATCTTTCGCCACCCGCTGGTCCGGTCGGCTGTCTATCAGACGGCGCCGGTGAGCGACCGTCGAATCGCCCACCGCGCTCTGGCCGAGACCACCGATCCGGGAATCGATCCCGATCGGCGGGCCTGGCATTGCGCCCAGTCGGTATTGGAGCCCCAGGAGGACGTCGCCGCGGAACTCGAGCGCTCGGCCGGGCGCGCGCAGGCCCGCGGGGGTCTGGCCGCGGCGGCCGCCTTCCTCGCGCGGGCCGCAGAACTCACACCCGAACCGGCCCGCCGGGCGCAGCGCGCGCTGGCCGCCGCGCAGGCCACCCACCGGGCCGGCAACCCCGACGCGGCCCTGGAATTGCTGTCCACGGCGGAGCTGGGGCCGCTGGACAATCTCCAACTCGCCCAGGTGAAATTGCTGCGCGCCCAGGTCGCGTTCGCGGTGAGCCGCGGCAGCGACGTGCCGCCCCTGCTGCTCGCGGCTGCCAAGCTCCTCGAGCCGCTCGACGTCGGGCTGGCCCGCGAAACCTACCTACAAGCACTGTGGGCGGCGAGGTTCGTCAGCCGCGGCGGCGCCGGTCTCATGGAGGCGGCCGAGGCCGCGCTTGCCGCGCCGCCCGCACCGCAGCCCCCGCGTGCGTCCGATCTGCTCCTGGATGGTCTGGCGGTGCTGCTCACCGGGGGCTACCCTGCCGGGATACCGATCCTGAAGCGAGCGTTGAGCGCCTTCCATCGCAGGTCGGTCACGCGGGAAGAGGAGATCCGCTGGCTGGAGTTCGCCTGCCACACGGCCGTGGATCTGTGGGACGACGAGGCCTGGGAGGCGGTCTCCACCCGCCACGTCCAGCTCACCCGCGACGCCGGTGCGCTCAGCGAGCTGCCGATCGCCCTCACTTCGCGGATCGCCGTGCACCTCAACGCCGGCGAGCTCGGCGCGGCCATGTCACTAGTCGAGGAGGTGCAGACAGTTACCGAGGCCTCCGGGAGTCAGATCGTGCCCTATGGCGGGGTGGGGCTCGCCGCCTGGCAGGGCCGCGAAGCCCAGGCCACTGAGCTGTTCGAAGCCAGCATGAAGGAAGGGCTGCGCCAAGGCGATGGCGTCGGACTGACCGCGGTAGCGTGGGCGCGCGCGCACCTCTACAACAGCCTCGGCCGATACGAGGAGGCGGTGGTCGCCGCCGAGCACGCTAGCGAGCACCCGCGGGAGTTGTTCCTTTCGACCTGGGGGTTAGTCGAGCTAATCGAGGCGGCCGCCCGAAGCGGAAAACGTCAGCGCGCAGCCGATGCCCTCCAGCGGCTCTCGGAGTCGACACGCGCGTGCGGCACCGACTGGGCGCTGGGCATTGAGACGCGCTCGCGGGCGCTGCTGAGTGACGGCGAGGTTGCCGAGCGCCTCTACCGTGAGGCTATCGACCGGCTCGGCCACACCCGCGTCCGCGGGGCGCTGGCCCGCGGACACCTGCTCTACGGTGAATGGCTGCGACGCCAGAACCGCCGCCTCGACGCGCGCGAGCAGCTGCGCATCGCACACCAGATGTTCGCATCCATGCGCGCCGACGGGTTCGCTGAACGAGCCGCGCGCGAGTTGCGTGCCACCGGCGAGCGGGTAGGCAAACGCACCACCGATACCGCCGACCAGCTCACCGCCCGGGAGACCCAGATCGCCCGGCTGGCCGGCGAGGGCCTGTCCAACCCGGAAATCGCTGCCCAACTGTTCATGAGCCCGCGCACTGTCGAATATCACCTGCACAAAGTGTTCAACAAGCTCAAGATTCGCTCCCGTAACCAACTTCGCGTGTTGGCCACCCGCAGAAACCAACCTCGCAGCCCAAACCATTAGCCCAATTTCCCGGGCCGAACCCAAGGGCCGCCACACACATCCGGCAGCGCAGCGACTGTGTGGCAGGGGAGCCGGCTAGGGGGTTCTACGGACGCGAATGCGGGAGTCCCAGGCGCATCGTTTCGGGTGTGCCGCTCGACCGCTAACTAATGGGACGAATGGACGCCGTCGGCGAACCCTTCGTCGATGCTCGTCGATCGCTTGAGGAGTCTGAATGTCTGCCCCGTGCATCATCGAGGTCGCGCTGAACGGCGTCGTGAAAAAAGATGTGAATCCGCTGGTTCCGCGTAGCCCTGCAGAGATCGTGGCTGATGCGCTTGGCTGCATTGATGCCGGCGCGACGATCGTGCACAACCACAACGATGAGTACTTGTGGGCTGAGGGCGGTGTGCATTCCGCGGCGCCGTACATCGAGGCGTGGGGACCGATCCTGGAGGCTCATCCGGACGCGTTGCTCTATGCCACGATGGCAAGCGGCGGGCCAGGAATCGCGATCGATGTTCGCTGGCGCCACCAAGTCGAACTCGCCCAGGCCGGCATAAGTCGGATCGGGCTTGTTGATCCGGGGTCGTGCAACATCGGCTCACTCGACGAGGACGGGCTCCCGGTCCCTCTGGACCTCGTCTACATCAACACCTACGCCGACGCCCGATACATGGTCGAGAAGTGCGTCGAACTACGTCTTGCTCCGAGCATCTCGGTCTTCGATCCGAGCTTCCTACGCATCGCGCTCGCCTTTCACAATGCCGGGGCGCTTCCACCCGGCACGATGCTCAAGCTGTACTTCGGGGGTCGGCTTCTGTTCGGGCTGCCGCCCACCGCAATCAGTCTCGACGCCTATCTGGCGATGCTTGAAGGGACCGACCTGCCCTGGCTCGTCGCTGTCCAGGGCGGCGACGTGATCGGGACCGGCCTCGCCCAAGCCGCACTGCGACGCGGCGGCCATGTGCGCGTGGGTCTTGAAGACTACGTCGGGCCCGGAGCTCCCAGCAACGCGGAGCTCGTACAGCAGATCGCCGAGCTGATCGAGGTGAGTGGACGAACGGTTGCGACCGCGACTGAAGCACATCAGATCCTGGGCATCGAACCGGGCCACTGACCGTCCGAGCCGCGGCTCCCGCCTCGCGATCACCGCGAACGACCTCGACGCCGCCGAGACGGACCATCGTGTGACGGCCGCAGAGGGCGCCTAACCGCTTCTGCCCGCTGCGGCCGCTCTCCTCGGACGGGTCGCAGAACTGACGCTCGATACCTGCCCAGCTCAGGTCTAGGGCGACTCAGATCGCCCGGCTCGCCGGCGACGGCCTGCCCAACCCCGAAATCGCTGCCCCGCTCTTCAGTGGGCGCGAACTGTCGACGAGCTGCTGCGCCACGTCTCAACAAGCTCGCCTTCAGCTCTCGCAACAACACCGTGTCGTCCGCGTCACCTCCGACGCGAAGGGCCGCCACACATCCGACAGCGCAGCGGCTCTGTGGCAGGGGAGCCGGCTAGGGAGTTCCACGGACGCGAACGTGGGCGTCCCAGGCGCATCGTTTCGGGTGTGCCGCTCGACCGCTAACTATTGGGACGAATGGACGCCGTCGGCGAACGGTTCGTCGATGATCGGCTAAGGATGCCGGATCCCATCGGTCCGACAGGCGGCAATCCTTATCCGAAATGAGTGGAGAAGGGGTTACTGATGGCGAAATTCATTAGTGAAATCCGTCAAATGGGCTACGTAGTACCCGATGTCGAAGCGGCGATTAACTACTGGATCAACGAGCTGGGCGTCGGGCCGTGGTATTACGCCCCAAAGATGATCGCATCCGACTACATCTACCGCGGCGACACGGGCTACGACCCGGTCGTGTCGGTAGGGTTGGCAAATTTGGACGCCATGCAAATCGAACTCATCCAGCCGCGAGACGACATCCCGACACTGTACCGAGACTTCTTGAATGCCGGCCTCGCCGGAGTTCAACACTTTGCCTATTGGACCGAGGACTTCGACGCTGATGCGGCCCGGGCAAAAGAAAATGGGTTCAGCCCAGCAGCGAGCGGGGTGATCGGCCCGCACGGCCGATTCGTCTATTTCGAGAAGAACATCAGCGATCCGGGTTGTCACCCTGGAACCGTGATCGAACTATCTGAGGTAATAGGCCCCAAAGGCCGCTTCTTCAAACTGATCCGTGAGTCGGCGGCTGGCTGGGATGGAGCTGATCCGATCCGCGCTTTCCCTGATCTAAGCAAGTTCTAACTGTCTAAGGGGTGTGCCCGGCGCAATTAAGTGCCAGCCAACACTTTTCCGTCGATCGATCAAATGAGGAATCGTACTGTTATGACTGACTTCCCGTACCCGTGTCTTACTCCTGAGGACGAGGCAATATTCAAATTATTCCCCATCAACTTGACGAGGATGATGCTACACACTCAGGGCGTTACCCTTCCCTATCTGAAATTTTCCGGAGCGTTCCGGAAAGCGAAGATTTCACCGATGGTGCGCGAGCGGGTGATCGTCCGGGTTGGGGCTGCAACCGGCTGCGAGTACGAACTCCTGCAGCATCACCCCGAAGTGCTCCGTACGGGGACCAGCGAGGCGCTGTTCAGTTCAATCACGGACCCGTCCTTCCATGACTTCGACGATCCAGCGCTAGCGGCGCTCATGGCATATGTGGATTCCGTAGTGCACGATCTCGGCGCGAGGGAAGAGACGTTATCTGCACTGCGGGAGCACTTTCCGGACAATGAAGTCGCTGAAATCACGCTGCTTGCTGCCCAGTACCTGATGACTGCGGTGTTTATCGCGTCGTTGGGCGTGCCGCTTGATGCCGCACCCCCCGACTGGTCTGCTGCCGAAGTCACGATGAAGGACGCGTAATTCCCAGCGGCTGATCGATTTTCGGATTGATCGGAAGGTTGACCATGTCAGTCTTCTCCTGCTTCTCGTTGCGACTGCCTCAGCGATTCTGACCAGATGAGCGGCGCAACCTGCTCCCCGACCTCGTGGGGCGGCTTCCCGGCCAGGGGGTTCTACGGCGGCCGTTGCCGAACCATCCACCAATTAACGAAAGATTTGTCGTGCCAACGGAAACCGAATACGTGCAGGGCACCCCGAACTGGGTCGACCTGCAGACCGCCGATCAGTCCGCCGCCAAGGAGTTCTACGCATCTTTGTTGGGGTGGAGTTACGACGACAGCCCGATGCCCGGTGGCGGCGTGTATTCCGTGGCGACGCTGAACGGGAAGACAGTGGCGGCCATCGCGCCGATGCCGCCGGGTGCCCCGCAAGGGGGGCCGCCGATGTGGAACACCTACATCGCGGTGGACGACGTCGATGTGACGGCTGAGTTGGTTACACCGGCTGGCGGCCAGGTGCTGATGCCGGCCTTCGACGTGGGGGATGCCGGCAGGATGGCCTTCGTCGCCGATCCGACCGGCGCCGTTGCAGGGCTGTGGCAGGCCAACCGGCACATCGGCGCCACGCTGGTCAACGAGCCCGGCGCACTCTTTTGGAACGAATTGGTCACGGACAAACCGGATGCGGCGCTGGCGTTCTATGAAGCCGTGCTCGGCGTGACCCACTCAAGCGTGGCGGCGGCTCCGGGCCAGACGTACCACATGCTAAAGGTCGGGGGGCACGATGTCGGCGGCTGTACGGAACCGCCGATGCCCGACGTGCCCAACCATTGGCGCATCTACTTCGCGGTGGACGATGCGGACGCCACGGCGGCCAAGGCAGCCGGGGAGGGCGGGCAGGTCGTCGTGAAGCCGTTCGACGTCCCTTGGGCCCGGCTGGTGGGGCGCGGGGGCGCGTCGGTTGGGCGCAGTGCCGTCTTGGCCGACCCGCAAGGTGCCGCCTTCAGCGTGGTGACGCTGCCACCGCCGCAGTAGACCAAGGCATCGAAAAGGAGTCCGCGCTGTCGGGATCCGAGCAGAACCCCGACATCACCAGCAAGAACCGGCGCGCCGTTATCCAGGAACGCGTCCTGGGCAAGGGCGCACCCGCCCCGGTCGAGGCGTTCAAACAACACGGCGCGGACTTCGTGGTCGCCGACACCCTCGAGGAACTCATCGCGGGCATGAACAACCTAACCGACGCACCGCTTCTCGACCCCGGTGCCGTGCGCGCCCAGATCGAAGCCCGCGACCTGCAGATGGCTAACCCGTTCAGCAAGGACGCTCAAGTCCAGGGCATCCACAAGTCGCGGCGCTACCTGGCGGACCGCCTCGCTCGCACCGCCGCTCCGCACCGCATCCTCGATCCCGCCGTCGGGCCGCTCATCGGCGTCAAACTGCACATCCTGACCCGCAAAAGCCTCGGAGGCATCAAACCGATTTGTCCTCTCGCGCGCTCGGGGTCAACGGCCAACCCATCGACGGGCTGTACGCCGCCGGGGAGGTCGCCGGCTTCGGCGGCGGCGGCGTCCACGGATACCACTCGCTGGAAGGGACGTTCCTTGGCGGCTGCCTCTTCTCGGGACGCATCGCCGGCAGAGCAGCAGCAGCGGCCTTGGGACATCACGGCGCCAGCAGCCCAAGCCCGTAAGCGATCGCCCTGAAAGCCGCTGTTGCTAACTCACACTGGGAAACTCAGCTACTGGTATGGGCGCCGAGCATGCGGCGCGGCCGGGTGACACCGAAGAGGTGTTTCTCGACAGTCGAACTCCTGCCAGCTCTCTTTTCGTGCACCGCAACATGATTCGGCACCAGCTCACCCGCTTTCCCGCCGAACTCACCAACGAGCCAGATAACCGCAGTTGCGAAGATCCATCGATATCGGAGGTTATCCACGAGGGAGCCGAAGTGCTCGACCAGGAAACCGGGTTCGCTGAACGAGCCGCGCGCGAGTTGCGTGCCACCGGCGAGCGTGTAGGCAAACGCACCACCGATACCCCCGACCAGCTCACCGCCCGGGAGACCCAGATCGCCCGGCTGGCCGGCGAGGGCCTGTCCAACCCGGAAATCGCTGCCCAACTGTTCATGAGCCCGCGCACTGTCGAACATCACCTGCACAAACTCCCAAACCATTAGCCCAATTTCCCGGGCCGAACCCAAGGGCCGCCACACACATCCGGCAGCGCAGCGGCTGTGTCGAATACGCCGACGGTGTCGGGTTTAGAGGCCGAGCGCCGCGGCCAGTTCGACCAGATCGTCGACGCTCAGCTCCCAGTCCTGGCTGGGCTGCGGCGGGCCGGCGCGATTCGGCCCGTATTCCAGTGGCCGGCGCACGAAGACCGTCTTCAGCCCGCAGTCCCGCGCCGCCGCCAGGTCGCTGGTGTGCGCCGCGACCAGACAGACCTCGCTGCGAGGTTGGTTTCTGCGGGTGGCCAACACGCGAAGTTGCTTACGGGGGCGAATCTTGAGCTTGTTGAACACCGGACGGACTGTTCTCGCACCTGTCGGCCGCTGGCGGTGGGCTGGGTTTCGGGCTGCCCGCTGCGGTGGGCGCCCAACTTGCCGCCCCCGACCGGCCCGTGGTCGCGCTGATGGGCGATGGGTCCATGCACTATGCGATCACGGCGCTGTGGACCGCGGCGCGCTACCAGATTCCGGTCACCATCGTGGTTGCCTCCAACGCCGAATACGGCGTGGTGAAAGAGTTCGCGGGCTGGGAGAAGACCCCCGGTGTTCCCGGTCTGGACATCCCCGGCCTCGACATTGTCGCCACCGCCGCCAGCTACGGCGTCGACGCACATGAGGCGCACAGCACCGACGACGTGAGCAAACTGGTCGAAGCCGGCATGGCCGATCGCGACCGACCCACTCTCATCAACGCCCGGACAACCCCAGTCAACTCCTACAACGCACGCGTGAACGCCGCGGATGCCGCACGGTAGTCGCACTGTCAACACCGGAGCACTCTTCCTGAGCGCCCAGCCCGGATTACGACGAAACAGTGAGTGTTCCAACATCAACGAGGAGATTCTCAATGACCACCAATTGTGGTAACCAAGAGATCTTGGCACTAATTGAGGTTTGCACTCCAGATGTCGGCACGCCCTTTAACCACGGACGCTCGCGACTATTTGGCCGCATTCGTCAGGGATTCGGCAACAACGCAGTACACAGCGACTTCAGTAACGCCCGGCAACCGTCGGTCGATGCCGAGGTCGAGTTCCGTTGAGCCTGAACCATATTCGGCATGACGATCACGTCAGGCTGCGACCGGTGAGACGGCGTCAACACGGCGGGCACGTTGAACGGCAGCCGCAAAGTCACGGCGATTGCCAGGGCTGGGTCAATGGTGAAGTCTTAGCAACCAGGCAGTGCGACCCTCACGGATTCCCCGATCTACCCCTTCCCTCAGAGCTGGGCTGCCGGGCGGAGCTGTCTCTCGGCAGCTACAGCTGAGGCCGCCGAACGGGTTCGGGGCGCTGCCGATCGGGTTCCCGTCGGCGCGCACTGGTGCCGCTCCCCCAAGGTAAGCGCTGAGAGCGACAGCAGCACCGATCAATATTTTCGTGATCACTTGGTGGTGTTGAGTAGTCATGTCATGCTCTTTCCTCGAAATAAAGCGGTGGTGAGACTTGATACTGAGAGATGCACTCCGCGAGTCCGAATGCTTCATCGCGGGTAGATTCCGACGTCCGTTGTTCCAGTCGATATAGTCGCGCGCCGGGCAGCCCGCGTCGTCACCGCTGGTACCCATCAGTGCCCCTGACAGCGGGAGTCTTCGGTCCCCAGCTAGCTGCATATCGGTACCTCTGTGCCCGATGTTCCCGTCAACGGGAATGCATGCACGGCCGTGATGCGCCGCCACATGTTCTTTTCCTCGGTGGCGGGTAGGGGTGCAGGTCGGGCCTAGTTCGACTAATTCCAATTTCGTTGAGCGCGGGTCCTCGCTGCAACATGAAGAGCGACAAGTAATCCACAGATCCGGACACTGGGCGCCCCGCGGCGGCGACTTCGGCTGGACCCCAACCGATTCGGGCCAAGCCGAGTCGCCGTATGCCGGGTTAAATCTTGCGGTTCTCGGATTTCATCATCCAGGCGAGCTTCTCCAGCGAGTCGATGACCTCGTGGAGGAGATCGCTCGTGCTGGGGTCGACGGCGTCGACGGCGTCGTGCACATCACGAATGGTGTCGACCGTTGCGTACGTCCGTGCGGTCACCAGATCGACGACATCGCCGGTGTTTACCTCGTTGGCCGGGAACTGCGGCAGGCTCGTCGTTGCCGCGACCGTTTCGGACCGGCCATCGGGAACGGCGTCGAGGGCACGCATCCGCTCGGCGATGGTGTCGCTGGCGTCCCGGGCGGCGTCAACGAGCTCGTCGAGCTGCAGGTGCAGGTCGCGGAAGTTTGAGCCGATGACGTTCCAGTGTGCTTGCTTGCCCTGCAGGTGAAGCTCAACCAGGTCGACCAGCACGCGCTGCAGACTGGCGGCCAGCTCTGGGGACGCCGTGAAGTTGTGGATTTCGTCGGCGTAACGACGATTGCCATGCCGATCGATCTTCTGGGCTGCGGTCATGGTGGGGAATCCTTCCAAGTTGGATGAACTTGCTTGCGTGGACAAGCTTATACTTGCTTGCGTAACCAAGCAACTCCCCTGACGGAGTCCAACCTGTGCCGTCGCTCACAAACAAAGAAGCGGCCTCGACTCAACGAGCCGGCATGGGACCGACGAAGATGACGTCGGGTGGCGAGTCTCGGACGATGGTGGTCTGCGGTCACGCGCTGGGTGCAGATGTGGAATCCTCCGCGGCGGCAATGCGTTCGAGCGCAGTGCCGAGGGCGCGCAGGTCGACACCGTGCAACTGATCCAGCAGGTAATGGCGGACGCAGTTGTGGTGGAGGGGCGTAGCCCGTTGGAGTCGGGCCAGCCCGGCGTCGGTCAAGACCGCGTTGTAGGCACGCGCGTCGTGGGTTGACTGCTCGCGGCGCACAAGGCCGTCGGCTTTCAGCCGCCCGATGGTACGGCTGATCGCACTGAGCGACTGCTGGCAGCGTGCCGCAAGCTCGCTGAGCCCCAGGGTCTGGTCGGGCGCCTGGGACACGAAAAACAACACGATGTAATCGCCGAACGAAAGGCGCTGTTCTCGCTGCAGGTCGGCGTCGAAGCGGCGAAAGAGCGCCGACACCGCCGGGCGCAGCCTATCGATCACTCTCACTTCGTCGTCTGTGAGCGATGTCATCGAGCGGCTTCCTGTCATGCTCCCGACTTTACGCTTGATTGTTCGCGCAAGCAATGATACGTTTGTCGGCGCAAGCAAATTCCAGCGAAATGGAGAGCCCCGTGACCACCCGAATTCTGGCCTTGGTCGGAAGCCTGCGTGCCGGCTCGTACAACAAGCAGCTCGCCGAGGCGGCCGTCAAACATGCACCCGACGGCGTCGACGTCGAGATCTTCGAGAACCTGGCCGACGTGGCCTTCTACAACGAAGACTTCGATCGCCCAGGCGCAGTTGCGGCCGCAGACTGGCTGCGCGTCGAAGTTCAGTCCGCCGACGCGCTGCTACTCGTCACGCCCGAATACAACGGCAGCATCCCGGCCCCGCTCAAGAACGCCATCGATTGGATCTCGCGCCCGCACGGAGCCGGGGTGATCAGCGGAAAGCCGTTGGCTGTTATCGGCGTATCCAATGGCCGCTACGGCGGGGTGTGGGCCCACGACGACGCTCGCAAAGTAGCGAGCATCGCCGGCGCGAGCGTGCTCGATGACGTCACACTGTCGGTGCCGGACGGAGCGACCCGATTCGCGACCACCCACCCCGCGCACGATGACGAGATCGCCGACGCGATGCCCACCATTTTGGCCGCTCTCGCCGCAGCGGTCCCCAACCGTCGACAGCTTGTCCCGGAGTCATGATGAGAAACCATCCGGGCTTGCCGCAAATGGTTGGCGCAGGTCAAGACCAATCGACCGGAATTCACGGATAGGAGTTCATAGCCATGTCAGAAGTCAAACTGCTGGACATCGAGGAGATCGAGCACGAAGTGTTCACCAGGTGGGACATCACCGGCTATCAGGTCAACCGCCACCTGCTCAGCAAGGTTCTCACGGGCACCGAGGGTGTGGTTCTCGACCAGATGACGTTTCCGCCCGGCTTCGTCCATCACATGCATCGGCATCCCTACGCCGACATGGTCATCATCCCGTTGAGCGGGGTGGTGCAGTTTCTCGGCGTGCCAGGCTCCCCCATCGAGGTGGCGCCCGGACATGTCCTTGTGGTCCCGCGCGGGAACTGGCACGAGATCAGCAACGTGGGCAACGTGGACAGCCAGGTCCTGCACTTCTTCACCGGGGTCGGTGCGGTCGACGATATCGGCTACGAGGCCTATGAGAAGCAGGGTCAGGCGGCCCCATCGCCGGGGCACAAGCAAGGGAGCAGCGCATGAGGATAGCGGTGATCGGGCTGGGCAGGATGGGGCGTGCGCTGGCCGAGCGGTTGCTCGAGGAGGGCCACCAGTTAAGCGTGTGGAACCGGACCCCTGGCCGGGCTGGTGCGCTCCAGGAACAAGGAGCCCAGGTCATGGGCTCTGCCGATGACATCGGCGACCCGTGTGATGCCGTGTTCCTGTGCCTGGCCGACGACCAGAGCACCCTCGATGTGGCGGCCCCCAAGGGTCAGGCGCGAGCGAGCTGGGCACAGACCCTGGTGGTCAACACCGGCACGGTGGCTCCCGATGTCATCACTGCTCTGGCGCACGCCTACGGTGAGCGGTTCGTCAACGCGCAGATCATCGGGGCGCCGCAGGCCCTGCGCTCGGGTGCGGCCAAGTTCATCGTCGGCGGCCCGAGATCGGGCCGCGCGGCGCTGCTACCGCTGTGGAAGGCGGTCGCCGGAGCACTCGATGTGGGCGAGGACCCGCAGACCGCAGCGGTCATCAAGCTGTTGCACAACCAGATGCTGCTGGTGCAGCTGGCGGTGATCGCCGAGACCCTACGAGCGGGCCGCGCGGCGGGTGTCGACGACACGACTTTGGCGGCCACCCTGCGCGAATCAGCAATGATGCCGCCGGGTCTGCGCAACCGCATCGACGTCTTCTTCGACCCCGACCACGCCGGTTGGTTCAACACCGTGCAGGGCGCCAAGGATGTGACGCTCTTCTTGGACCTCGCCAAGGGCAGCGGGGCACCGCTGCCCGTCACCGAGGCCGCGCGCGACGCCTACCGGCAAGTGGCTCAGGATGGGTGGGAGACGCACGACATCACCGCCCTGGTCGAGTACGGCCGGCGTTCGCCGTGACTGGCGCCATAGCGAGATCGGCAGATCCGGGTCAGCCTCTCGGATTTCGGCGTGCTCAACGTCGCGTTCCCGTCGATCGGCACTGAGCCGCATGCGTCGGCTTCTGGGCTGCAGTGGGTAATCGACGTCTACCCGCTGGTGCTGGCGTCGCTGCTGCTGCCCGAAGCCACCGCCGACCGATTGGCCGCCGACGGATCCTCCGGATCGGGCTGACAGCCGGGCCGAGACACACGCAAGGAGAAGACGCTGTGAGCCATCAAACCGAGATCGAAACCGACGCCGCGTATCCGCTGCCCGAGCATATGCGGGCCTGGGTACTCGGCGATCCCGGCGAGCTCACCCTGGTGGACAAGCCGATTCCGATACCGGGACGCGCCGAGGTGCTGGTGCGCATCGATGCCGCGGCGATCTGCGCGACAGACCTGGAGATCATCCACCACGGCGCGCCGGCGATCATCGGCGGCGGCGAACCGTTCAACAAGATGTTCACCCCGGGTCACGAATACATGGGCACCGTGGCGGCGCTCGGACCGGGCGTGGACGAGTACCGCATCGGCCAGCGCGTCACCGTGGAGGTCCATGCCGACTGCGGGCAGTGCAAGCGCTGCCGCCAGGGCATGTACACCGCCTGCCTCAACTACGGCCTGAACTACGGTGACGTCGATAAGGGCCATCGCGCCAACGGCTTCACCACCGACGGTGGATTCGCCGAATACGCCGTCAACAACATCAACACCCTTATTCCCCTCCCCGACAGCATGTCCGACGTCGAGGCCACGCTGGTCGTCACGGCAGGCACCGCGATGTACGGGTTCACCGAACTCGGCGGGCTGGTGGCCGGAGACGGTGTCGCCGTGCTTGGGCCGGGACCGATCGGACTGCTCGGCGTCGCTGTGGCCAAGGCACTGGGGGCATCACCGGTCGTTCTGACCGGGACCCGCGACAACCGCCTACAGATCGGTCGCGGGTTGGGCGCGGATCACGTGATCAACGTGCGTAACCAGGATCCCGTCGAAGCGGTACGTCGTATCACTGGCGGCAAGGGGCTGGATTACGTACTGGAGTGCTCTGGCGCCCCCGATGCCGTGAACCAGGCAGCGCGCATGCTCAACCGTGGTGGCCGCATCTGCCTCGCCGCCTTCCCGGCACGAGCCGGCGTCGATCGATGTCGCCCATATCGTGCGCAATAACATCTACGTCTATGGCATCCGCGGCGAGGGCAAAAGTGCCACGCATCGCGCCGAGGCGTTGATGTCGCAGAAACGCTTCGATGCCACAAAGATCCACACCCACACATTCGGCCTGCACGACCTGCCCACGGCGTTGCGCTACTCCCGCGAACACATCGACGATGCGATCAAGGTAGTCGTGACGACGCGCAACGCCGAAGCGTCCGCGGTTGATTCTCATCCTGGACAATGAGTGGTTCAGCCTAAGCTGGCCAACCGATTACGGCGGTATGGGAGTAGGAGCCATCCACCCGCACCTGTTGGTGGGCGAGTTCTTCCCACCCATCGCGCGTGGCGAGATGATCTTAGAGTCTGCACATTTCGCGTTCCATGAGCGTCCGCTCGAAGAAACGCTCGAGGCGACGCTCCGGGTAGTGTCGGCACGCGGGGGGTCGGTGCAAGGCGGCGCCGACAACTCGGATGGCGTCGATCAATTGGTGGGCGATCGTCGTGGGACGCAACGGCACGGCCGCCGCGGCGGAGCTGAACACGACGACGTGGTATCCGTCGGTGCGCTGAAACCCGTTGTTGCGAGGGGTGTCTCGTTTGCTAACGGTGGTCATGGTCGCAGCTACGACATTCTTGACATCCGAGGGGTTCACCGAGGCCGCCTTGACGGCGATGACGGCCTGGCCGTCGCCGGCGACGGGATCAGCGAGCTCGGCGACCTGCAATACATGCGGATCGCCGAAGTGATCAAACCGTAAGGCACGCATAGGATCTCCTCCTTCGGAAGGGTAGGCCGGTCTGCGGCATCGCGAGCTCATAACCCTCCGTGAACGCCGTGGGCAGTGCGGTGATCACCTTGTGCTCCTGAGGGGTCCGTGGGGGCACCCTCTTGCCGCGTGTCGTGCCTGAAGGATACCTCTTGTTTGTGCGCGCAAGCAAGTGTATAGTTGTTGGCGCAAGCAATTAATTGCGGACAGGAGACCCCTAATGAGCATCCGGATTCTCGCCCTGGTCGGCAGCCTGCGCGCCGGCTCCTACAACCGCCAGCTCGCCGAGGCCGCCGTCAAGCACGCCCCCGACGGCACCGACGTCGAGATTTTCGAAGGACTGGCTGAAGTGCCGTTGTACAACGAAGACCTCGACCGGCCAGGTGACGTCCCGGGCCCGGCCCAGTCGCTGCGCGACGCCGTTCAGCGCGCCGATGCGCTGCTGCTGGTCACCCCGGAATACAACGGCAGCATCCCCGCCGGGCTCAAAAATGCCATCGACTGGACCTCACGCCCCTTCCACAGCGGGGCAATCGTCGACAAGCCGGTCGCTGTCGTGGGCACCTCCGGTGGGCGTTACGGCGGGGTGCGGGCGCACGAGGACACCCGCAAAACCGCCCGCGTCGCCGGAGCGCGCGTGCTCGACGACATCGCCCTGTCCGTGCCCCGGGCAGCCGAACGATTCGCCACCACCCACCCGGCAGATGACGACGAAGTCGCCACCGCTATGCCCGAAGCCCTGGCCACGTTGGCCGCGGCCGCCCGAGCCACTACCGAGGCCGCCCCACAGAAGCCATGACGCGTGGCGGCGTTGGTGGCGAAGCGTTCGCGCAAGCAAGGAGGACTGCGGTGCTGGATTTCGGGGCGCTACCGCCGGAGGTCAACTCCGCGCGCATGTATGCCGGACCCGGGTCAGCGCCGATGCTGGCCGCCGCGACGGCCTGGGACGATCTCGCCGAAGACCTGTACTCGACGGCAGCGTCCTACAGTTCGGTGGTCTCAGGGTTGACCAGTGACGCATGGTTGGGGCCGTCATCGGCGTCGATGGCGGCCGCGGCCACTCCCTATCTGGCGTGGATGAGCAGTACTGCCGGGCAGGCCGAGCAGACCGCCAGCCAGGCCCGCGCAGCAGTGGCCGCCTACGAGACGGCGTTTGCGATGACGGTGCCGCCGCCGGTGATCGCGGCGAACCGCACCCTGTTGGCGGCGCTAGTGGCCACCAACATCCTGGGTCAGAACACCCCGGCGATCGTGGCCACCGAGGCCCACTACGCCGAGATGTGGGCCCAAGACGCCGCCGCCATGTACGGCTATGCCGGGTCCTCCGCGAGCGCAACCCAGCTGACACCGTTCACCGCACCGGTGCCCACCACCAATGCGGCCGGGTTGGCCGCGCAATCCGCCGCCGTCACCCATGCCGCCGGCAGCGCCCCCGGCACTTCCGCACAGACCATCATGTCGACGGCCCCGCAGTTGGTCTCCGCCTTGCCCCAGGCGCTGCAGAGCCTCGCATCATCGACATCGACGTCGTCCTCGTCGTCGCTGGTGGACCTACTGGCCAGCTTGGCCCCGGACGCCGGGGTCCTGGCCGGGGGCATCGGCACGGTAGGTGCGGGCGTGGGAAGCGGGGCCGGGTCCGTGGGGATGGTGGACATCGTGCTGGGCATCGTCGGGACGGTGGCGCAGGCGCCGGGGCTCGCTTCCAGCGGCAGCGGGGCCGCAGGATCGGCGTTGCTCGCCACGAGTGGGGGCGCTTCGGGCACCGGTGTGCTGGTGGACCGAATTGGGGCCGCTGCGCCAGCGTCGGCGAACCTCGGCAGGGCAGTCACGGCCGGTGCGTTGTCGGTGCCGCCGAGCTGGACCGCGGCCGCGCCCAGTGCACCGCCCGTCGCGACGGTATCGGACATCACCCTGGCCGCCGAACCGATCTCAACAGGTATGCCGCCGGCCATGTGGAGCGCGCTGCCGATGGCACAGCTGACCGGACGCGGTACTACCCCCCGATACCGGACGCCTCAACGCAACACCCGACCACGCAAAAACGACCGCCCATCATGGTTATGAGCACGCTGACAGGACAGAGCAACCAGTCTGTTGCCACCGCTGACGGCCTCGACGGCTTGGTCGCCAATAGCCGTGTGGAGCCAACTTTGACCGCGACCGCCACGGTCGACAGACAAACCGAAACGCACGTCAGCGGCTACGTGGTGTCGACACAGAATCTGATTCCTTTGTGGAACAGCAAGATTCGGTGCCTCTGCTGCAGATGTCAGCAGGTGAACGATCGAGGGAAGGAGAATCCTGATGTCGTTTGTGACTACACAGCCGCAGATGCTTACAGCGGCGGCAAGTGATTTGCAGACAATTGGCTCCGCCTTGAGTGGCCGCAATGCCACCGCGGCGGGCCCGACGACTGGGGTGATTCCCGCCGCAGCCGACGAGGTTTCGGCGTTGACGGCGGCGCAATTCACCGCGCAAGCGCAGATGTATCAGGCGGTCAGCGCCCAGGCGGGGGCGGTGCATGACATGTTTGTGACCACCCTGGCGGCCAGTGCCAGTTCATATGCGGCTACCGAGGCCGCGAATACGATTGCGGCGAGCTAAATCTCTGCAGCAATCGGTGTCGCGGACGGCGTCGGGCAGAGGCCTGCAGCCAGGAGCGTCAGCGCTGCAGCGCGCGGCCAGGCATCCCTGGGCAATCCGCCGCAATTGGTGACGGACCAGTGCCATGCTCGGCGGCCGAGGCGAGTCTTTGTGCGACCAGGTCACTGGCGTCAACTGGAGGCGACCAGCCGGTAAGCGGCGGCACGGCTGATTCCCAGCAGCTGCGCCGCGTGTGGCACCGCAAGCACCAACGGAAGTTCATTCCGCACGTTGATTCCCGAAATATGTTCTTGCACTTCGTGACCGATGGCCCTGAGGGGGACCAGCGCCAATTATTACGTGGACTCCTGGAAATGTTTGCGCTGGGCTTCGCGGCGTCGCTGCGCGGCGTGGAATCGTTTGACGGTGACCGGGTCTTTCGGTTGCAGGGCAGGGATTTCGACGGGGCGACCGTCGCTGTCGACGGCGACCATCGTGAAGTAGCAGCTGTTGGTGTGTCGGCGTGTTCCACGTTGGATATCGACAGTATCAACCCGGATTCCGATCTCCATTGATGTTCTGCCGGTGTAGTTGACAGCGGCGGAGAAGGTCACCAGATCACCGACGTGGATGGCTTCGCGGAACAGCACCCGGTCGACAGACAGGGTGACGACATAGCCGCGGGCGTACGTGCTGGCACAGGCGAAAGCGACCTGGTCGAGGATCTTGAGGATCCCGCCGCCGTGCACGTTGCCGGAAAAGTTGGCTATATCGGGCGTCATGAGAACCGTCATGCTCACGGTGGTCTGGCGATCGTTTGTGGCCGCGTTCTTGTTCACTTAGTCCTCCTCGTCGAGCAACCGGTCGGCGAGCGCGCGGCCCATCCTGCCCAGTCCGATGACCGTTATCCGCATGCGCTGGGCCCTTGCCGATCGGCGTCGAATTGTCGCATCAACCATGAACTCCGTGTCCAGTGCGCTGATCACCTTGTGCCCCTGCGCGGTCCGTGGGTGCACCCTACTTGCCGCGTGTCGTCCCTCAAGGATACCTCTTGTTTGTCCGCGCAAGCAAGTATATTATTGTTGGCGCAAGCAATTATTTGGCTAGGAGACCCCAAATGAGCATCCGGATTCTCGCCTTGGTCGGCAGCCTGCGCGCCGCCTCCTACAACCGCCAACTCGCCGAGGCCGGCGTCAAGCACGCGCCCGACGGCACCGACAGCGCGATGATGGGCGACCGCCCCGGAGTTCGGCTTCCTGGCATCAAACGAACGGTAAGGACAAGCGACGGCGTGTCACTGTCAGTCCGCGAGTACGGATCTCGAGACGCCGCCCATACCGTCGTCCTTCTCCACGGGCTCTGCTTGAACAAAAACTCCTGGAACATCCAGATCGGTCACCTGCGTCGTCAATACGGTGACAGCGTCCGGATCATCAGCTACGACCACCGCGGCCACGGCGACTCCGGGGCCGCACCGATGCACACCTACCACATCGACCGGCTGGCCGCCGACCTCGCCGATGTGCTCGTATCCCTCGGCGTCAGAGGCCCCCTCACGCTTGCCGGACATTCCATGGGCGGCATGGCGGCTCTGGCCTACCTGGGTCGCCCCGCCGGCCAGCGACCTGTCCAACCCGTTGGGCTCATCCTCGTCGCCACCGCGGCGGGCAAACTCGCCGAGCGCGGCCTGGGCCGGCTCCTGGCCAACCCCGCCACAGACATCTTCTACGAACTCGCAGACCACGCACCGCGCGCCGTCGCAGACCGTGTCCTTCGTGCACTTGCCCGGCCGGTATGCGGAGCCGTTGTCAGATATGGCGGATACGGTACAGCGAGCCGGGACGCGCTTGTCGCGGTGTCGGCTGCGACCGTCAACGCCACCCCAGTTGCAACGAAAGCCGGCTTTCTGCGCGCTCTACGCCACTACGACCAGTATCGGACTCTGAGTTCCATCACAGCCACGACAGTGGTCATCAGTGGTGGCGCGGACAGGCTCACCCCGCCGTCGCATGCCCACGACCTGGCACTCGGTATCCCCGGGGCGATGCGCGTACACCGGCCCACCGCCGGTCACATGCTCTTGGATGAGGCGCCGCACGTGATCAGCAACGCCATCATCGGCGTTATCGGTGCGCACCGGACCGGCGCAATGAAACGCCGTGTCATGCGTAATTACGACAAATCGGTGTCGCGCCAGCCGCTCGCATCCCAGGAAGCCGGCTAGCTTTGCGTGGTGGGGGCGAAGTCCACAATCAGACCAACTCGGGTTTCATGCTGCGGTAAGCGCCGTGTGAATGATTGCGGCTTCGGTCAAGTTGCCGCCAGACGTTCGCCAGTTCGCTGCGGTTGGGGCTCGTTGCGCTGTTCACCCGCGCGGTTTCGCTCTCGAGCGAATCACATTGGTCGATATGCCCTTTCGGAGCATTTCAGGACGGGTGCTGTCCCCGTGTCGACACGCCGACCGGGTTGTCACACCCAGAGGCTCCCCTACCGAAAGCTCGGTCAGACCTCGAAGCGGGATTTGAATCGTTCGAGGCCGACGGTGATGCTTTTGGCCTGGGTGTATTCATGGATGGCTTCACCGCCGTGCTCGCGACCGATTCCGCTCATCTTGTAGCCGCCGAACGGAATCTCGGACTGATAGCCATACGAGTTGATAAAGACGTTGCCCGATTCCAAGGCATTGGCGATTTTTGTGCTTTTCCGAATATCGTTGGACCAGACGTAGCTCGCGAGCCCATAGTCGGAATCGTTCGCCATCGCCACGGCATCAGCGAGCTCGCGGTAAGCCATTGCGCAGAGGACCGGACCGAACAATTCGTCGCGCGCCACCGACATCCGCGGCGTCACGTCCGTGAGTATCGTCGGCGGAAGGAAATTCCCTTTCTCGAGGCCCGGCTGTCGGACCTTGTCTCCACCGCAGTAGACGTTCGCGCCATCGGCCCGCGCTTTGTCGATTTTTTCGATGATGTCGGTTAGACGTTCCGAAGACATCAGTGGCCCGAGCTGGGTGCGAGCGTCCAGTGGATTCCCCATCGGGATTTTTGCTGCCTTCGCGGCAAGGTCCGCGATGAATTTGTCATGCATGCTGGCGGGCACAAACAAGCGGGTGCCGGCAAAGCACACCTCCGCTTTGCGCGCGAACGCTTGCGTCAGGACGCCGTCGATGGCCTCGTTCCAGTCGACGTCTTCACAAACGATGATGGGTCCTTTGCCGCCAAGCTCGAGAACGGCCGGCGTCACCGTGTGCACCGCCTGTTGAAGAATTTCGTGCCCGCCTTCCGTTCCGCCGGTGAAGATGATCTTGCGGACCTGAGGATGCTCGACGATCGCCTTGCCGACTGTTCGGCCGCTGCCCGTGATGATGTTGACGGAGCCCGGCGGAAATCCGGCTTCTTGCACGGTCTTTGCGAATCTCAAAACGCTGAGCGGCGCGACGACGGAGGGTTTGACGACCATGGTGTTTCCGCAGGCGACGGCTGCGGCGAAGCCGCGGGCCATGAGTTTGAGCGGCGTGTTCCACGGAACGATCTGGCCGATGACGCCGTACGGCTCCCGCCGGACGTAGTTGAATCGGGGCCCAAGATCTTGGTAGAGACCCTCGATCTTGCCGGCAAACCCGGCATAGTATTCCAAATGCTGCGCCGAGGTGGCGACCTCCATCCTGGTCTCTCGGATGGGAATCCCGGTGTCGACGGCTTCCAGGGTTGCGAATATTTCAAGGTCGCGGCGCAGCAGTTCGGCGAGTCGATACAGCAGCGTTCCGCGATCGCGGCCCGTAAGCGACTGCCACGCTGGTGATTTGAAGGACGTCGCTGCGGCCTCAATCGCATTCTGGACTTGCGCCTCGCTCGCGGGCACGACACGGCAGATCTCTTCGTTGTCGAAGGGGTTCGTAACCGAGATCGCGTTTGTCCCGGAGCCCGGCTGAAACCGCCCGCTGATGTAAAGCTCGGTCGTGACGAGTTGTTTGATTTCCGACAGTGGCATGATTTTCATTGGTCATTTTTCCTTGTTCAATTGAAGTGCTATTCCGATAAGTGGGGTGTCCGCGGGTCGGGCGAGGGACCGATCCACACCGTTTTGACGTTGGTGAACTCGCGCGGGCCGAAGGTGCCGAGCTCGCGGCCGTAGCCGCTGCGTTTGATGCCGCCAAAGGGGATACGCGGGTCGGACGTCACGATGTCGTTGACGAACACCGCGCCGGCTTCGAGCTGGGGAATCAGCGTGGCTGCACGCTCCAGATCCGAGGTCCACAAGCTCGCCCCGAGACCGAATTCCGTCGCGTTGGCCACCTCGACCGCACTACTGGCGTCCGGGACGCCCATGATCGCGGCGACAGGACCGAACGTCTCCTCGGCGCTAACCGCCATCCCCGGGGTTACGTCATCGAGGACCGCGGGGTTGAAGAAGTACCCAGGCCCTTCCAGCGGTGTTCCCCCGGTGATCAACCGCGCCCCGGCCGACACACTGCGCTCAACCTGACCTGTCAGCGACTGCCTGATGCTCGCTTTGGCCAGCGGCCCCACCAGGGTGCTCTCGAGCATGGGGTCGCCTACCGTCAGCTTCGCGACGCCGGCGGCGAACGCTTCGGTGAACTCGCTGCGGATCGCGTCTTCGACGATGAACCGTTTGGCGGCGATACAGCTCTGCCCGGCATTGTGGTTACGCGCGGAGACGGCGGCGGCCGCGGCGGCGGCGACGTCGGCGTCCGCCAGCACGATGAACGGATCAGAGCCGCCGAGTTCGAGCACTTGGCGCTTGAGGTGACGGCCCGCGGTGGCGGCCACCAGCTGCCCGACCTGCGTTGACGCCGTCAGCGTGATTGCGTGGATTCGGTCGTCGGCGATGAGGTCGGCGACCTGTTCGGTGCCCACCAGCAGGGTGGTGAACAGGCCGGGTGGGCACACCTGATCAATGATCTCGGCGATGTCGAGTGCGCATTGCGGCACGTTGTCCGCGTGTTTGAGCACGATCCCGTTGCCGGCCAGAAGTGTCGGAGGGGCAAGCCGGAAGACTTGCCACAGTGGGAAGTTCCAGGGCATGACTGCCAACACCAGCCCCAGTGGCTCGTAGGACACATAGGACCGCTTGGCCGAGGTGGACACCGGCTGGTCGGCGAGCATCGCCGGCCCGTGCTCGGCGTAGAACTCGCAGCACCACGCACTTTTATCGACTTCGGCCAGCGACTCCAGGAGCGGTTTGCCCATCTCCTGGGTGATGTGCAGGGCGAGTCGCTCCCTGTTGGCGCGCAGCGCGTCCGCCATGGCAAACAGGCTTTTCGCCCGCTCGCTGATCGGCAGTGCCCGCCACGTCTGCGCGGCGGTCGCCGCACAGCCCAGGGCGCGGTCGACGTTTCGGGCCGGGGTTGGCTCGAAGGTGGCATTGATTTCTTCGGTGGCGGGGTTAATCGAAACTATCTGTGAGACCGACATGGAGCCCTCCTTGAGGTCCGGTAGGTGATTGCAGAAAAATTGGATTGAAAAAAGGTGATCGACGCTTGCGGAGGCAGTTAAAAGAACTGCCGCTGATAATCATTGAACTGCCCGGCGTGCTACGTCTTCGAGCTGCGGGCCCGCCCAGAGATCGTCGTCGTCGGCAATTTTCTTACGACCTTCAGGCGAGTTCAGCGTTTCGAGAACTGTACGCGCAAGTTCCTCGTACCATTGCCCGACTTCCGGCGGGTAATCGGCGTAGCTGCCATTCTCGCGGAGAATTGGGCCTTCGATGGTATGGATGTCGGTGATCCCGTCGAATTCCTGCGTGTAAGGTTTGCCGAGCCGTGCGGCCGTCGGCGCGTCGATTGTTGCGTCGAGCTTGATCCAGCGGCCGTTCAGGAAGGCTTCCCCCAGCGAGTGCCAAGGCAACGGTCGACCGCGTTTGCCGCCCCAGAGTGCGCGAACCTCCGGTGAGAGGAACTCCTTTTCGGGAGAGTCGAGCGTCTGGAATGCGACGCGTGCGGGCACGCCCGCGGCCCGTGACAACGCCACGAATGAGCTGGCCTTACCCATGCAGAAGGCGACGCCGTGCTCGAGGACGGCGCTGGCCGAGCGCTGGCCGGCCGCCAGATAGCGGAAGGACTCGAGAACGTCGTACCGAAGATCGCGGACATAGAGGTAGATCGCCCTGATCCGCTCGACATCGGACTCCGCGCCGTGTGTGAGTTTGTCCGCGAGCGCGGCCACTAACGGGTGGTCCGCGTCGAGGTATTCGGTAGATTCCAGGTAGGAATCGGCGTTGTCGGTCAAGCTGTTTTTGGCATGCATCACAGAACTAATCCTTACTTATTGGCTACCTAGTTAAAATGATGAGAGCGATTCATCAGCTTCGGATAGCAGCTCCCCGGAATGCCGTAAGGACCTTTTCGCCAACGGTATGTATAAGCTCCGATTGTGCAACATGCGGAATCGTGAACAGGAATGTGTCCACTCCGGATTCGTAATACTCATTGATCCGCTCGATGCACTTATCCGCGGGGCCGACGATCAGACCCGGATCTGGAATTGCCGAGAACTCCGCTCTGATCTGGGCTTCCTGTTCGGCGGAATGGGTCGGTGCGAGCAACGCGGTCAGTGAAAATCGTAGTGTCGAGGGATCACGTTCAACTGAGGCGCAAGCCTGCGCAAGGAAATCTTTGCGCTGCCTCACTTTCTCGGGCGACCAAAACCGGATGTTGATTCCCTGCGCAGACCGGGCGGCAATCCGGTGCACCCGGTCCCCCTCCCCTCCGACCCATAGCGGTGGATGTGGCTTCTGGAAGGGCGGTGGATCACAGACGGCGCCGTCCAGCGTGTAGAACCGGCCCGAGTACACCGGGTTGGGCTGCGTCCAGATCGCCTTGATCACCTCCAGCGCCTCACCGAAAGCGGAGACTCGATCCCCCACCGGCGCGAACGGGATTCCGTACGCTTCGAATTCGCGCTGAAACCAGCCGGCGCCCAACCCGAGGTCCAAGCGCCCCTCGGAGATGACGTCCAACGTGGCTGCCATCTTGGCCAGTACTGAGGGATGACGGTAGGAGTTACACAGCACGCTGGTCCCGAGGCGGATATTTGCCGTGTCGCGGGCGAGCGCGCTCAGCGCTGTCCATGCCTCTAGTAAAGGCGTCGACGCCGGCCGCGTTCCCTTTTGGCGCTGACCATCGCCGCCAATGCCGGCGTCCTGGGCGTAGTCGTCGGGACTCAACGTCAGGAAGTGATCGCACACCCAGGCTGAACTGAAGCCGTAGCTTTCGGCGATGTTGGCTACCCGGACCATCTCGGGATATTCGCTGATCGCGAGTCCGTGTGTCACCAGCGCAAGAATCAACCCGAAATGCGGGCCATCGTGTTGGGACTGGTCGTCGTTGTATTCGGTCATCGGACTACCTACCTTTCGGTCATTCCGGCCTGCCGCCCAGGCATCGTCCGAGGCAGCGTGACGGAGAATTCGTATCGCTCGGGACGGTGGTGGAAGACCACGACCTCCAGCGGGTTGCCCTTGTCGGTGTAACTCGTGCGCCGCAGCACCAGAACGGGTGCGCCTACCGACAACCCCAGTGCTGCAGCGATTTCCGAGGAGGCGCCCGCGGCGTGAATCTCGTGGGTGGCCGAGCCAATGCGCACTCCGAGTCGTTGTTCCCACATCGTGTACGTCGTCTCGGTCGCGGGCTCTGCCGACAGCAGCGGCTCGACGGCATCGTCGGGCAGATCTGCCGGCAGATACGCGGTCACAATCGCCATCGGCTGATCGTTCTCGGTGTAGCGCCGCTGGATCCGCAGGACTTCCGAACGCCCCAGAGTGGCGCCCACCCGTTCCGGTGCTGGGACGACTTCATGGGACAGCACCTCGACGTGGGGCGTCACTCCCCGGCTCACGAGGACTTCGGTGATGGTTCGGACGCCGGACTCCAACTCCTGTTTGACCGATTCAGCCACGAATGTGCCCAAGCCCTGACGTCGGATTAGCCAGCCCTCGTCTTCGAGAATCCCGACCGCGGCGCGCACGGTTACCCGGCTCAACCCCGAACGCTCGATCAACTCTTGTTCGGTCGGCAGCCGACTGCCCGGCGGGAGCCGCTGCTCCAGGATTTGCGCTTTCAACAGTTTCGCGAGCTGGGCGGTCGCCGGCACACTTCCGCGGGAGACGCGCAGGTCAGCATCCGCGAGGTCAAATCGAGGGGAATCCTTGTCAGACGTCATGAAACGTATTACATCGCATCCGAGAGCCATCCCGGATGCCTGTCGATCGCCCACCACCTCGGCTAACCCACCTCGAGTGGCCCCGGTGGTCGGAAGCTTGACAGTCGTCATAATACGTATTAAAACGTCTAGTAGACCACTTGTCAAAGTGACCTCACCCACTCATCAGGAGAGTTACTCGTGTCCCACCCCGTAGGCGTTATCGCCCGATTCGCCCCCCTCCCCGAAAAGCGCTCTGATCTGCGCGCCCTCCTCGAAGGCATGGTCGGTCCTACCCGATCCGAGCCGGGATGCCACAGCTACAACCTCTACGAAGTGCCCGTTGACGGCGACCTGGTGCTGATCGAGCGCTACGACGACCCGGCCGCCCTCGAACACCACCGCACGACCGAGCACTACCTCAACTACCGCGCCCAACTGGGCCCGCTACTGGCCAGCCCCATCTCCGTCGCCGTGCTCGCGCCCCTCGATGAGGCCTAGCGATTCACTCCCCCGCACGGAAGCCGCAGAGCGGATGGGAAGCGCAATCCCGTTCAGGGCGTGATGTATCGCCCCACCGGGGTGTCTGGTGATGGTTGATCGGGGACTGCATGCGGGTCTCCGCTGGCGGCGGCCGCGATGCGTTCGAAGGCATTGCCGATGGCTTTGAGGTCCACACCATTGAGGTGATCGAATAGGTGGCGACGCAGGCTAGCGAAGTGGGTTGGGACGGCTTGCTCCAATCGGGTGAGCCCGGCATCGGTGAGCACAGCGTTGTAGGCGCGGGCGTCCTGGGAGGACTGCTCACGGCGGACCAAGCCCTGCGCCTCCATCCGCCCGACGGTACGGCTAATTGCGCTCAAGGACTGCTGGCAGCGCCGAGCCAGTTCGCTGAGCCCTAAGGTGCGGTCGGGAGCCTCGGATAAAAACATCAACGCGACGAATTCGGCGTGCGACATGCGATGCTCGCGCTGCAAGTCAGCATCGAGTTGCCGCATCATGGTCACAAAACCCGGGTGCAGGGCGCGAATCACCTTGAATTCACCCGCGCTAAGCGGGATCACCCCTCCGGCCTTCGTACTTCGTGCTCTCTTGCTGCCGGGCTTAGCTGCCATGAGTTTCACCATACGTAGTATCTGCTCGCGCGAGCAAGTAAAGCATCGCCGTCGCCACGGCGACCACGCCCGCTCGTCAGCCGGCGGCTAATCCCGGCAGCAGGATGGCAACCAATCCGTTGGCGTGAGCGTCGATCCACGTGGGGCTCTTCGGATCCTGGCCGGTGAGAAGGCGGACTTCGGGGGCGTTCACGTACGGCAGCGATGCCGCGCCGATGAGCACGTAGTACAGGATCTCGCTGTCGATAGGTGCAGCAACCCCGGCGTCCCGAAGGATCTGCCACGCCGGCCTAATGGCATCAAAGACCGGCTTCACGTGGGTCTCGGTCATCCATGTCAACCGGTCGCTGGCCGCCGTGCCCTCGTGGACCATGATCTGGTTGAGTTCGGGATGCTCGGCGGCGAATCGCACGAACCGCCGGATCCCCTCGGCAAACGCAGTAGCAAGCGCCGCGACATCAATCCCGGTGAGCTTCGTAGGTATCACGCCATCCAACGCCTTAGCCCAGAGCCCGAAGAGGTGATCCACCGCGGCCATCCACAACGCCGCTTTCGACTCGAAGTGGTAGTTGATCTGCGGCTGGTGCGCTTGAACACGCATCGCGATCGTCCGCGTCGATGCACCGTCGAAGCCCTTGGCGCCGAACTCGACCAGGGCCGACTCCAGCAGTGCCTCGCGGATATTGGTCCTATTCCGGCGCAGGCGCACTGTGTTCGGGGCTTGGATCTTGCGTTGCATCGTTAAGAGTGTACAGCTATTATCATCCGATAATATGAGGGAGTGATAACGATTCGTCAATGGCCTTGGAGGCTGAAATGAGTGGCACCCTTTTTGGACGTGCCAGCGATGTGGTCGTTCGCAAACTGTTGCGGTCGCCGTTGCACGGACTGCTGAGCCAACGATTGCTGATCATCACTGTGACCGGCCGCAAGACCGGCCGTCGTTACTCCAATCCGGTCGGATATGCCCAGCATGACGGTGCCCTGTTGGTCGGCAGCGTCGCAGGCTGGCGACGCAACCTCCGTCCGGGCGAGCTGGTTCCGGTCCGTCTGCGTGGAGCCGACGTCCTGGCCGAAGCCGAGGTGATCACCGACGAGGAGCGCGCGGCCGAGTTCTATCGGATGATCCTCCCCCGTAACCCCGTGCACGCTCGCTACGCCGGAATTCACACCGACCCGGACGGACAACCGAACCGTGCCGACCTTCGCCGCGCCTTATCCGCAGGGGCTGCTGTCATCCGGCTGACCGTGCGCGACTGAGTGGCGGCACGACCGGCGGCCGACAGCCCACCACGGACCGGCGGTCGTCTGCGTATCGCCTAGTTGGTATGGGCAAGGTCTTCCTGACAATGCTTTACCTGCGGTTTCGATACGCCTAAACAGCAGCGCGGCTTGCCATTTCAGCGCTCCGCTTCGGCGTCGGCCCAGTTCAAGCAGACGTGAGTGCCACCGTTCGTCCTGGCGCATGGTGGCATTCACGTGTCCACCCAGCGGCGGGGACGGTCGAACAACACGCCACCCGGCGACTGCGTCTTGGCCGCTAGGCCCAGCCGCCTTTCACGCCGACCGGCCGCAACCGTCGACAACGCCCCAGCCGCACCGCCGGTGTCCTCGCCCGGCGCAGGCGCACCTTCTTCGGCGTCGGGGTCTTGCGTTCCGTCGTTCGAAGTGTACTCTTATTATCACTCGATAATAACGCTGGAAGGCCAGACCATGAGTACTGCTCCCCAAACCACGAACCATGACCACGATCGCGCTTCGGCGCGGCTGTTGCCGCTGTCGAAGGATCCGTTTCAGGCGCCAACGGACCGCGACATGCTGCCCTCTGAGCGGCGGGAATTCGTCCGGACCCACCGGACCTGTGTATTCGGCTACGGCCGCAAATCGGACGGTCCGGCGATGTCGATCGTCTACTACGTGCCCGACGACAACGACGACCTGCTGGTGGCGACCATGGGTGAACGCGCCAAGGCCAAAGCGGTGGCCCGCAACGGCAAAGTCAGCCTCTGCGTACTCGACGAGACCTGGCCGTTCGCCTACCTGCAGGTCTATTGCGACGCCGTGATCGACGACGACGAGGAAACCCTGATCGACGTGATGATGGCGGTGGCTGAACGCATG
>NZ_DATMLH010000148.1:0-21298 GCF_035570115.1 Mycobacterium sp. | reverse complement strand
TTGACCCGCCGCGCGGCTAGTTTGCGTGCGAAAGCAAACCCGAGTCCCTCCAGGCGTGCACTCCCGGTAACCAGCGCCCAGGACCCGGCGTATCGATCGAGCGGATGTACAGCCATCTGGCGTGCCTCCCTAACTAGCCATCGCCGCGTGTGAGGTTCCGTCTGCAGTTGGCGGATGTCTCCGGAAAGTACCGCTCGACGAAGGCCTCTTTCGGCCAATCGGTGGTTAATTCGACTGGATGCACGAGAACACCAGTGGTTCTTCGTCTACAACCACTTGCACACCGTGCACGCGATCGCGTCCTGCAACGCCGCCGAGGTGGCGATGGGCATGCCGATGGAGGCCACCGTGCCGCGCAGCCATCGCTGGATACCGAAAGCGATGACGGTCCAATACCTGGAGAAGGCCACCACGTCCCTGCGGGCGCGGGCCCAACTCGAGCCGCCCGATTTCACGCGGATCACCGATGGCTTTGAGCTCGTCGTACCGGTCACGGTGACCGACCGCAGCGGCACCGAGGTGGTGCACGCAGACATCACCACCTGGGTCACGCCGGTCGGCTAGGACCTGCCCTTCAGCGACGCCCAGAATGGGCACTGGTGCAATTCCTCGAAATTGTCGATGACCCTGCTGCCGTCCGGCCGCAACGACATCCAGAAGTTGTGGTCAGGATCGCCATTTTTGGCCGGCCAGCGAGGCTGGCCGGTGGCCTTCGGTGCGCCAGTGGCGACGAAATGGCTCCAGTAGCTGATCATCTGGTCGGACAGCATCCGCTGTCCGGGATCCAGTGGCGCCGCTCCGCCGACGTTGAACAGGTACCGCAACTCCAATGCGTGGCTGGCGCCGAGCGGAAACGGAGCCTCTCGCAACGGATTCGGCGCCGGCGGGTGAGGGTCGTCGAATTCGTAGGCATACACCGGTGCGCCCTGGCTCAGTGAGTCGGCCAATCGATCGGCGGCGCAGGAGAAGACGCCGTCAGTGACTGCGGCCGAGTAGGCAAGCGACGCGTCCCCGCCGTAGTGATCGGGCGGGTAATGCGCCACCACCGCGGCACCGTCGGCACCGAAGATGTGGGCGAGCAAGCCGGGGTACTCGGCGGACCTGACACCCCGACCCAACTTCAAATAGCGCAGTGCCGCGAACATGGTGAACTCGTCGTGGTTAACCCCGATCAGCACCGGAACGCGGGCCGCCCGACCGTCGGCGAATGCCGCAACCGGCCCGTCTGGCAACCCCGCCGTCCCGGTGACCGGGCCAGACAGCGCGTCGGAGTCCCCGATGAAGACGTACCAGGGCGGACGGTCAAGCGCGCTCGCCGGCAGCGCGCGCAGACACTTCGCCACCGTAGCGGGATTGCGGCACCCCACTGAGGCCGCGTAATCCATACTGTGCCCGCGCGCGGTGGCCAGATCGGCCTGCGCCTGACATGGCGCGCTCTGGATGATGGCCGCGCGGAACAGCCCCGCCGATCCGGGCGCCACCAGGTGATCGCACACCGACATGCCGCCCGCGGATTCGCCGGCGATCGTCACTTTGCGCGGGTCACCGCCGAAATCGGCGATGTGGTCGCGGACCCAGCGCAACGCGGCCTGCTGGTCGGCCAGGCCGTAGTTCCCGAGGTATCCCGGCAGCCCCAGTGAAGGGTGCGCCAGAAATCCCAGCGCACCCAGCCGGTAGTTGATCGTGACGACGACGATGTGGCCCTTGGCGGCCAGCGAACGCGAGTGGTACATATCGCTGCTGCCGTTGACGAAGCCCCCGCCGTGGATCCACACCATCACCGGGTGTTTATCGGCGCCTCGCCCGCGCGCCGGAGTCCAGACGTTGAGTGTGAGGCAGTTTTCGCTGGTCGGCTTGCCGACGTGCGGATTGGGGCCGGTGTCCTGCATGCACTGCGGCCCCGGCTTGGTGGCGTCCAGCGTCCCCGACCACTTCGCCGCCGGCCGTGGCGGCTGCCACCGCAGCGGCCCTACAGGTGGTGCCGCATACGGAATGCCTTGAAACAGACGGTAATCCGCGGCGACCATGCCGCGCATCAGGCCCATCGAGGTGCGCACGACACCGGCGTCCAGCGGGCCGGCATACGCAGGCTCGGGCTTCAACGATGCCATCCCGCCGCCCCGGCCGCAGCATGCCACCACCGCTGCCGTCACCAGCAGCGCAGCCCATGCTCGTCGCGGACGAGATGATCGGGTCGGCACGGTATCCCAGCCTACGGATCGACGAAAATCGCCTCGCCGTAATCGGCAATCACGGATACTGTCAAAGTTGACACCTGTCAAAACGCTGCGCGAACGGGTGAGAAGGCCGATGAGCACACCGATCATTGACGAAGCCGCGAAGGTATTCGCCGATCCGACATCGTATGCGGACGAGCCGCGGCTGCATGCAGCACTGACCCACCTTCGCGCACACGCGCCGGTGTCACTGGTTGACTGCCCGCCCTACCGGCCCTTTTGGGCGATCACCAAACACGCCGACATCGTGGAGATCGAGCGTGCCAACGATCTTTTCATCAACGAGCCGCGGCCGCTGCTGGCCACCGCCGGAGCCGACGATTTCGCGCGTCAACAGCTCGACGCCGGCATGGGGCTGCGCACCCTGATCCACATGGACGACCCCCGACACCGGGTGGTACGCGCGATCGGCGCGGATTGGTTTCGCCCCAAGGCGATGCGGGCGCTGAAAGTCCGCGTCGACGAGCTGGCCAAGATCCATGTCGACAAGATGATGGCCGCGGGTGGTGGGATCGGTGAGTGCGACTTCGTGCAGGAGGTCGCAGTGAATTACCCGCTCTACGTGATCATGTCGCTGCTCGGCCTGCCGGAATCAGACTTTCCCCGCATGCTCAAACTCACCCAAGAACTGTTCGGCGGTGACGACGCCGAATTCCGGCGGGGCACCACGCTGGAGGAGCAACTGCAGGTTCTGCTCGATTTTTTCGGCTACTTCAACTCACTCACCGCATCACGCCGCGAGCATCCGACCGAAGACCTGGCATCGGCGATCGCCAATGCCCGCATCGACGGCGAGCCGCTGTCCGACGTCGACACCGCGTCCTACTACGTCATCATCGCCACCGCGGGTCACGACACCACCAGCGCGACGATCGCCGGAGGTCTGCAGGCTCTCATCGAAAACCCGGACCAACGGGAGCGCCTGCGCGACCACCTCGATTTGATGCCGCTGGCCACCGAGGAAATGATCCGCTGGGTGACCCCGGTCAAGGAATTCATGCGCACCGCCACCGCGGACACCACGGTGCGCGGGGTGCCGATCGCCAAGGGCGAAGCGGTGTACCTGTCCTACGTGTCGGGCAACCGTGACGAGGATGCCTTCGACGATCCCTTTCGCTTCGACGTCGGCCGTGACCCGAACAAGCAGGTGGCGTTCGGTTACGGCGTGCACTTCTGCCTGGGTGCCGTGCTGGCGCGGATGGAGGTGAACAGTTTCTTTACCGAGCTGGTCCCACGGCTGAAATCCGTTGAGCTAAACGGAAATCCGGAGCTGAAAGCCACGACGTTCGTCGGTGGCCTCAAGCACCTGCCGATTCGCTACGAGCTGCGTTGACCGACGTGTCCTGCGTGCGCTGCACGTGCAGGAAGCCGTCAACAGCGGCTCGGGCGCATTCCCGGTAATCAAAATCGGGCAGGGTGGACAGCCGGCCCAATACCACCGGGCCGATCAGCAGCGCGATCGCCCGGGTACGGTCGATGTCGCCCAACTCGGCCGCCTCAGGGCTATCGAAGACGGCGTCGAACGGCGCGGCGTACTGCTGAGCGATCCGTTCGCGCAGAGTGCTGACCGCCGGGCTGTCGGCTGTGCGGCCCTGACGGGCCTCTGGCAACTGCTCCAGGTCCGGCCCCAGCGCCAGCCAACTCATCGCCGTCACCATGCCGGGAGCTTCAGCGATCGACTGTCCCCAGGCCACCACCAATGTGATGAGGCGATCGCGCAGCGGTCCATCCTCGGACGGCATCGGCGCCGGCGGTATCAAACTGTTGAATGCCGCTGCCAGCAAGTCGTTTCCGCTCGGGAAATGGCGATACAAGGTGGCACGGGCTACGTTGGCAGCACGGGTGACCGCATCGACGGTTACCGCACTTGGGCCACCGGAGCGAAGCAGCGCGGTGGCGGCGTCAAGCAAACGAGCGCGAGATCGCGCCGGCCGTGGATCGGTCTTGTCGGTGATGTAGACCACCTCCGTGTTTAGCAACAAGACTGTCCGTCTATCTACGAGACTGTTAGTCTCAAACTTAACCCGTCGCCGAAAGGAGACGCATCGCTATGGTCGAAACCCTCGTCCGATCTGACCAGCGTACTGAAGCGACGGCCGTCCTCGGTTCGAACCGCGCACGAATCTGGACGATGGTCGTGGCGTGCATGGGCGTCACGCTGGTGATCGCGTCAATGGTCGCGTTGAACACCGCGCTGGGCGACATCGCCGTAGCCACATCGGCGACGCAGTCGCAGCTGACCTGGATTGTGGACTGCTACTCGGTGGTCTTGGCGTGCCTGTTGTTGCCCGCCGGGGCCATCGGCGACCGCTACGGCCGTCGCGGCGCTTTCCTATTCGGCTTGGCCACCTTCGCCATCGCGTCCGTGGCGTCGACGGTTTTTTCCAGTCCGCTGCAGCTCATCGTCGCCCGCGGGATCGCCGGCGCCGGAGCGGCGTTCATCATGCCCGCTACCTTGTCGCTGTTGACGGCCACCCACCGCGACGACCAGCGCGCGAAAGCTGTTGGCATTTGGGCGGGCGTCGCGGGCTCGGGCGCCGTCATTGGCATGCTCGGGTCTGGCACGCTGCTGCACTTCTGGTCGTGGCGATCCATCTTCTGGGCCTTCGCGGTTTCTGCGGCGCTGATCTTCGTGTTGGCGTGCACGGTGCAGTCCTCACGCGACGAGGAGGCCACCCCGCTGGATTGGGTCGGTGCGGTGTTAATCGCCGGTGCTGTTGCGGTTTTCGTATACGGCGTGCTCGAGGCACCCGCACGCGGCTGGACTCACCCACTGGTCTGCGGGTCGATGGGCGCCGGGGCGGTGCTCGGGGTCGCGTTCGGATTTGTCGAGGCACGACGGCGTCATCCCCTGCTCGACGTTCGGCTATTCCGCAAACCAGACTTCGCCACCGGATCGGCGACGATCACGGTGTTTTTCCTGGCGATGTTCGGCTTCTTTTTCCTCATCATGCAATACATCCAGCTGGTGATGGGCTACAGCCCGATCCAGACCGCCTTCGCGTTGAGTCCACTGATGGTGCCGATGCTGACGTTGTCGGCGCTTGCCCACTGGTATCTGCCCCGAATGGGCCTGCGGCTGGTGGTGTTCGTTGGTCTACTGCTTATTTCGGTCGGATTCCTGTGTCTGCGCGTCCTGCAGCTTCACTCGCCGTACTGGGACATGATGTGGCCATTGCTCGTGATGAGTACCGGCATCGGATTCTGCACGGCGCCGAGCACATTCGCGATCATGGCGGCAGTGCCCGACGAGAAGCAGGGTGTCGCCTCGGCCGTGAACGACACCACCCGCGAGGTTGGCGCGGCCCTTGGCATCGCCCTCGCGGGTTCCATCCTGGCGGCGCGGTACACCCACGCCATCGCTTCGCATCTGGCGGCCTTCCCGCAACCGCTGCGGGCACTGGCGTCTCATTCGCTGGCTCAGGCACTCCAGGTTGCCAAAACGCTTGGCCCACAGGGTGCTCAGCTCGCCGAAATCAGCCAAACCGCATTCCTACGGGCGATGGAGTCGTCGTTACTGGTGATGGGCGTGATCATCGCCGTAGCCGCGCTGGTGATCGGTGCCTGGGCCCCGGGTCGCAACGGCCAGCAGCTGCGCCCGGTGCGCCGAATCACCTCGCGCGGCCACGGCGACGCGGCCGACCGGAATCAGGCCTGACGTCAGCTCACCAACTCGGCCGCCCGGTGGCCGAGCATCACGATGCTGGCGTGCGGGCCACGGCTGGTGATCGCCGGCAGCACCGAACCGTCGATCACCCAAAGGCCGTCGATACCGTGCACTCGGCACCGGTGATCGACGACAGCCGTCGGATCCCCTTCGGCGCCCATCTGTGCACTGCCGCACAAATGCTGCGATGTCGACCACGCCGGCTCACCGACTTGTGTTGTCGAAGCAACCAATTCGCGAGCCAGCGCGCAGCCCTGCTGCAACGCTGCCACATCGCTGGGTTCACTGTCGTAGCGATGCTCGATGCGCGGCGGCACCAGAGGATCAGCCGACACCAGGGCGATACGACCGCGTGCGCGCGGCTGCATGAGCGCTACACCGAGGTGCGGCCAATCCGGATGGCCCGCGGTGCCGTCGCCGACCATCGCCACGAAACCCCCTGTATACGGGCGTATCTCAATATTCTCCGGGGTGCTGAGCACCACTTCGAGCACCGGTCGACTGGGAGCCACTTCCCAAGTGGTCGGCAGCACCCATTCAGGATGATCGCTACACGCCATTCCGACCGGCAGCCGGGCCACGACTTCTATCCCGGCGGCACGCAGCGCGGCCTCGTCACCGACACCGGAAAGCATGAGCAGGTGTGCGGATTCGATGGCTCCGGCGGACAGCACAATTCGATCGGCAGTAGCGCTGATCGGGCCCCCCGTTCCGATCGCGTCGACACCGACGGCGCGGCTGCCAGAGAAACGTAGCCGGACGACTCGTGTCTGGGTCATGAGCGAGAGATTCGCTCGTTCCAACGCGGGCAACAAATATCCGGCACCCGAGCCGGTGCGTACACCGTCGACGATGTTGAGCGGGACGGCACCGACACCCGGCGGCAAGGCCGGCGCATCTGTCACATCGTTGAGATCGGATATCCAGGAAAACCCGGCCCGCTCTGCCGCTAATACGAAAGACTCGGTACTGCCGACGATTTCGCGGGTTCGACGAACCAGAATCGGGCCGGAGTCGCCATGGGCGGGTCCGGTGAAGTCCAGGTCGGTCTCTATGGCCCGGAAGTGACCGACGACGTCTGACCACGCCCACCCGGGCATGCCGTAGCCGTCGAAGTCCCGGGGCAAACCCCTGCAGAAGTATCCGCCGTTGACGGCACCGGAACCGCCGATCGTTGCGCCACGCATGATCGTGATCTGCCGAGCCGGCCGCTCGGTAAGTTGGGTTTGATACCGCTGGACGAGCGGGCTGGCTGGACCGATCGGCAGTCGCAATCCGTTGGCCGTTTCGGCCCGCAGTGCCGGATCGGCGAGCCCGAGTCCGGCCTCCAGCACGGTTACCACGCAGTTTGGATCCGCTGAAAGACGGCTGGCAACAACAGATCCCGCACTTCCCGCACCGATGATCAGCACATCGCTGTGCAGCCCAGCTGCAGTCAGGAGTCAGACTCGAATCTGCGGTTTGAGCGGGCCGATATTGCGCTCCCTCACCACGCCGTACCACAGCCCGAGGCCGTAGGCCAGGTCATCGAGACGCTTGAGCAGTATGTAGGTCAGCAGCCCGATCGGCCGGGCATCTTCGTCGGCCGACCGCCGGCGGCTGGCCCAGTCCACCGCCCCGTCGACCACGGCAGCGATCAGCACGACGCGGCGGCAGGGCCGGAACACGATGGCGGCCAGCAAAGCGATCGGCCAATAGTGCCGGCAAATCGCCGACGCGAGTTGCATCGCCGACGACCACAGGCCGCGGGCGGCTACCGCCAGCACGTCCCAGATCTGGGTGTCGGACCCCTGCAGCGTTTTCGCGATGCGACGACCCGTCAGCGCAGCGACCAGCAGCGACGCCAGATAACTGACGCTCGAGCCGATGGCCATCAGGACCCATGCCGCGAGTGCCCAGCCGGATATCATCAGCGGCGCGATCTTGTCCGGGTGACGCACCGACAACGGAGCCGCGGATTCACCGTAAAACGCTTTGCGTGCAATCCAATCCCGCAATTGCGTTCGATGATCGTGCCCCACCTGAGCGATCGGCTCGTAACGCAGCCTGGCACCGGCTTCGACAAGTCGCCAGCACAGATCCACATCCTCACCGGAGCGCAGGGTCTCGTCGAAGCCCCCGATGTCGCGCAGTTTGGACGTCCGGCAAATGATCGCCGCGCTGGGCACATAGGACACGGTGGTGTACGGGATGACCGGGGCTTCACGCTGGCCAAGGTCCAGGGACGAGCGCACCGCCTCATAGCGGGCTACCATATGGTCGGTCTGGGCCAGACCGACGATTCTGGGGGCGACCAGTGCCACGGTGGGGTCACAGAAATGACCGAGCAGGACTTCCAGCCATCCGCGGCGCGGAACGACATCGGAATCCAGGAAGGCGACGAAGCCCGTTTTGCAGGCGGCAAGACCGGTATTGCGAGCCGCCGCGGGCCCTTTGCTTTGCCCATGCCGCAGCACCACGATGTCGGAGTGCTGGCCCGCAATGTCGTCGGCGTCGATCGGTGTCGATGAGCCGTCGTCAACGATGATGATGCGCAAGCCCCGTAACGCGGTGACCAACCGGCACAAGCCATAAGCGTTGTCTCGCACTGGAATTACCACAGTCACGTCGCGATGAGACGGGCCGCCCGCGGGCCGCGGGTGAGCCACCGTAGCGTCCAGCAAGGTCCGGGCCAGCTCGGCACTCACCGCGTCGTGGACCTTGAGGCGGCCGTCGGCGAGCATGTCCTGGGCGGCCGGCGCCAACTTCAACAGCCGGGTGGGAGAGCCGCCCAGCAACGCGGAGCCCTGGCCAAGCACCCTCACGCGCCGGTCGACCTGCACAGCAAACCCGTCCGGCAACCGCGCCTGAGTCATGTGCGCCACTCTCCCCCGCAAGCGGGCGGACCCCCCCGATTCAAGCCGGCACCGTCGGCGTCGGCGCGGGTCATGTGAGCATCCCGTCGGCCGCGGGCGTCCAACGTCCGACCCGGCTCAGGCAATCGTCGACCATCTCCCCGAGCATCCGCTCCCCCTCTGCAGCGGTCGCGGTGGTGGGGTCACCCAATACCCCGACCTCGCTGACCGCCGCGACTCCTCCGCGCCGCATCGACGGTAGCAGGTCGGACAACGGCGCACCGTTGCCCGCGCGCCACCGGTCGGTTAACACGTCGGCCGGCGAAATATGCAGTAATACTGAAGTTTCTGCGTGCCCCGCGTGGGCGTCAGCACCTGCCACCACGCACGGGCACCACCCAGCGTCACGTCCTTCGGATCGAAGTTGGCCCACCGCGCGGCGCAGCGCCCCGACATTGCCGCCGTGGCCGTTGATGAAGAGAAGCCGCTGCGCCCAGCACGTAGCCGACCTACCGTACTCCAGCAACAGCGTGGTCAGGGCCTCGGTGCCGATGGAGATGGTTCCGGGGAAGCTTTGGTGCTCGCCGCTGTCGCCGTAGGCGATGGCCGGTGCCACCGCCCAAACCAGCTCGAGGCAGCCGGACCCCGCGGCGCCGGCCAGGCGGGCAATCACCCCGTGCGCGACGGCCGTCGCAATCCGCGTGTCGGTGTCCAGCGGCAGGTGAGGGCCATGCTGTTCGGTGGATCCAACCGGAATGGCCAAGCCCAACGACATGCCTTGGAGTTGGCTCGACGTCGAGCCCCCAAGTCCGGCGAGGACAGCCACTCGGTGATGGTAAGCCGAATTCACCTGGCGTGCATTGATTGTTGGCGCTCTCGAAAAATTTTTTGCCGCCGACCGTTCATTAGACCGGGTCACCGCTGCCACGTCCGCCACGTGAGTATCAGGATGCTCGCTGGTCTCGCGTGCGTCGTGCCTACGCTTCCGGCACGGGTGGGGGCACCCCGAGCGCTCGAGCAAACCCGGGCGGCGCCAGGATGTCGTGTGGGTTGAGGTCGTGCACGGACGCGCGTCCGAGCCCCATCAGCGCGGAGTCGATGCCGCCGCGAAAGATGTCGAGAACGTTCTCGACGCCCTGTTGTCCGGCGGCCGCCAGGCCCCAGAGGTACGCGCGGCCGATCATGACCGCACGCGCTCCCAACGCCAGGGCCTTGACGACGTCGGTGCCGCGGCGCACACCGCCGTCCAGCAACACCTCGATCTGGTCCCCGACCGCGTCGACCACCGCGGGCAGTGCGCGAATCGTCGCCGGCGTGCCGTCTAAGTTGTTGCCGCCGTGGTTGGACACCGAAATTGCCGAAACACCCGCGTCCACAGCCTTTTTCGCGTCGTCAACGCGCATCACGCCTTTGAGCATGAACGGCCCGCCCCACAGTTCGCGCAGCCAGGCGATGTCCTCCCAGGTGGGCGGTGGCGTCGCCATCCACTCCCCGTAGGCGGCGAAGAACGGTGGCCCGGGCTCGCCGCGGGTGGCCTGGTTGGGCACCCGCAGGTCCGGCGGGCGCAGCGTCTTGCCGTACTTCCACAGCCAGCCCGGACGGGTGATGGCCTCCGGCGACAGCCGCAGGATGGTCCGCAGGTTCATCTGCTCCGGGATCGCGGGGCTACCCCAGTCCCTTCCGTGGGAGAACGACCAGTCTGTGGTCACGATCAGGCCAACGGCGCCGGCCTGCCGGGCCCGCTCGACGCGCTGCGCGATCGCCTCCCGCCCACCGAGCCAGTAGACCTGGAAGAACAGCTTTCCGTTGGCGGCGATGACCTCCTCGATCGGTTTACTGGCGAACGAGGACAACCCCATCGCCGTGCCGCGCGCGGCGGAGGCCCGCGCGACCGCCACTTCACCGTCCGGATCGACCGCTTGCACACCCGTGGGCGAGATGATCACAGGCAGGGAAATCTCTTGTCCCATAACGGTTGTCGAGAGATCACGCTTTTCGATAGCCCCGACCACATGGGGTGCGAAGCCGAGCTCGCTGAACGCCTCCACGTTGTCGGAAACGGTCAGTCCCTTCTCGGTGGCGGCGACCAGTGCGGCATAGACCGATTTCGGCAGTCGCCGTTTCGCCCGTTGCTGCGCGATGGCGACCGTCTCGAACCAGACGTCACGGGCCACGATTAGACCGGGCTTTCGTTGCAGAGCCGCTTCGGCGCTAGAGGTGGCTGCATGGGGGGATGTAACGACAGCGTCAGCGGCACCGGTCCGCCGCGCCGCCGCCCGTGCGAGTGATCCCCTACCGGGCGCGGTTTGTCGCGCTCTTGCGCCAGAGCGGGCGCGCCATAGCCCTGAACGCATTCCGGATCAGGGCCGTCGATCGGCAGACCGGTGAAGAACTTAGCCGCCATACATCCGCCCCGGCAGCTGTCGTAATGCCCACAGCTGCCGCAGGCGCCGGCCGACTGCGGCTCGCGTAGCTCACGAAATAACGGAGCGTTCTTCCACACGTTGGCGAAACCAGTCCCAAAGCCGGAGTCGGACAAGATGTTTCCGGCAAGGAAGCGGTCGTGGATGGCGAACGGACAAGCGTACACATCACCGACCGGATCGATCAGGCACACCACCCGCCCGGCTCCGCACATGTTCAGACCGGACAGCGCGCCCGGTTCGCCGAGTCCCGACAGGTGGAAGAAGGAATCGCCGGTCAACACTCGCTCACCCTTGGCGACCAGCCATTGGTAAAGCTGGACCTGCTGCTCGGCGGTTGGATGCAGCTCATCCCAGACGTCGGCGCCACGGCCCGACGGACGCAGCCGAGTGATACGTAGTGTGGCGCCGTAACGGCTTGCCAGCGAGGCGAATTCGTCGAGCTGGTCGACGTTGTGTCTGGTGACGACCACTGAGATCTTGGCGTCGGAGAATCCGGCGGCGGCCAGGTTTTCCAGAGCGCGGATGGCCATCGCGTAGGACCCGGCGCCCCGGACCGCGTCGTTGACCTCGGCGGTCGCACCGTCCAGCGAGATCTGGACGTCGACGTAGTCGCTGGCCGCCAAGCGCGCGGCCACCTCGGGCGTGATCCGAACCCCGTTGGTGGAGAATTTCACGCCGACGTGGTGAGCGGTGGCGTAGTCCACCAGCTCCCAAAAGTCCGGCCGCACGGTCGGTTCCCCGCCACCGATGTTGACGTAGAACACCTGCATGCGTTCCAGCTCATCGATGATGTCTTTGCACGACTGCGTGGACAATTCGCGGGGATCGCGTTTGCCCGACGAAGACAGGCAATGCACGCACGCCAGATTGCATGCGTAGGTGAGCTCCCAGGTGAGGCAGATCGGTGCGTCCAACCCGCGCTCGAACTGCTCGACCAGGCGCGGCACAACCGCTGTCATGAGCGCCGCTTCCCCTCATCGCTTCGTCCCCCTGGCCGCTGCGCGGCTGGGGGTGCCCCCAATGCATCGTCGCCGGCGCGTGTCATACGGCCTCCCTTGGCCCGACGGGCACAAGCATGTTGGACCCGGCCAACACGCTCAGCGCATGTAAGTAAGGACCCTGTCTGGTGTCGTCGACCCCGGCGGCGCGACAGGCGGCTCGAACGTCGGGGTAGTCGACCAGGGACTGCACCACCGCAAGGATGGTGCGGTTCTTGAGGAACGACAGTTTGCGGGTGCCGAAGTGGTACAACAGCGCGCCGAACGGTTCGGGCCGCACGGCCACCTGCGGGTGCAAACGCCACGCGCGTTCGGGATCAAACCCGCAGTCGCCCGCCTTCGCGGAGGCGGCCACGATCAGTAGACCCCGCACATCCCGTCGATAGACACCTCTTCCACCAAGGACTCGGTGACAAGCTCGGTGTCGGATGTCGTCGGAAGGGAGGCGCCGGCGTCCCTCTCTGTCTGCTGGTTCGGCTCCATGACGTTGCCTTTCGTGATCAGGGGCTCGACAAGTCGCGTCGAACCGGTGAGAATCTTCGTCAGGATATGGCATCGAGTGCCAGAATGGGAAGAGGCATTTTAAAAAGGAGCGGTACATGCTGCAGCAGGCGCGGGTCGGCCGGCGCCGTTCCACGACCCCGCAGCACATCACCGATGTTGCCCTCCGACTCTTCGCCGACCGCGGCTTCGACGAGGTGAGCGTCGATGACGTCGCACAGGCCGCGGGGATCGCCCGTCGCACCGTGTTTCGTTACTACGCCTCCAAGAACGCAATCCCGTGGGGAGACTTCGACGGGCATCTGAAGCACCTACGCGAGCTATTGGACAATGTTGATCCGGATATGCCGCTCGGCGAGGCGCTGCGCGCCGCCCTGTTGTCGTTCAACACCTTTGAAGCGTCGGAGACGGTACGACATCGCCAGCGCATGCGACTGATCTTGCAAACCGCTGAACTGCAAGCCTATTCGATGACGATGTATGCCGGCTGGCGCGAGGTAATCGCCGAGTTCGTGGCACGCCGATCCGTCGCTCGAACTACCGACTTGTTGCCTCAGACGGTCGCATGGATGATGCTTGGTGTCGCCCTGAGCGCTTACGAGCACTGGCTGGACGACGAATCCGTTTCGTTGCCAGATGCCCTCGGGGGTGCGTTCGACGTCGTCCGCGGCGGACTCGACGAGCTGGACCAGTGAACCCCCGCGCCGACGACAGCCGCCTGGTGCGGTCACTCCAGTTGCAGGGCCAGGTCTGCGCCGCCATGGGCTCGCCGATGTACGGCGAGCTGCTGGACCGGCTGACCGCCGACGTCGAAGCCGGCGGTGTCTTCGCGGAAATCCTGTCCGGACACGAAAGCGATTCTGGTCGACTGGCGCTGCCGCTGCGACTGCTCGGCGGGTTGCACCGGCTGGCGCTCGACGGCCGCGCTTCGCGACTACGCCGCTGGTATCCGAGCACGGGCGGGCAATGGGATGCCGAAGCGGCTTGGCCCGACATCGCGCTCGCCGCGTCTGAGCACGCCGACCATCTGCGCGCCGCCCTCAGTCAACCGCCGCAAACCAACGAGGTAGGTCGCGCGGCCGCGCTCATCGGCGGCCTGCTTATCCTGGCCCACCGATTCGCCTTGCCGGTCCGGCTTTTCGAGATCGGCTGCAGTGCTGGACTCAACCTGCGCGCCGACTATTACCGCTATCGCCATTCCGACGGCCAGTGGGGTCCGACCGCCTCACCGGTGGCCATCGACGACGCGTGGCGCGGGCAATTGCCGCCCGCCGCGGCCCTCCGGATCGTGGAGCGTCATGGCTACGACATCGCGCCGCTGGACGCCACCAGCCGGGACGGGGAATTAACCCTGCTGAGCTATGTCTGGCCCGATCAGCCGGCGCGACTGGATCGGTTGCGGGGCGCGATCGGCATCGCTCGCCGCGTCCCGGCGCCGTTGCACCGCCGCGATGCCGTCGACGCGGTCGCCGATCTCAGTGTCTCCGTCGGCGCGCTAACCGTGCTGTGGCATTCCGTCATGTGGCAGTACCTTCCGGCGGACGACCAGGCCGCCGTCCGAGCCGGGATCGACGCACTGGGAGGCCACGCCCGAGCCGACTCGCCGTTGGCCCATCTGATGCTGGAGCCCCAGCGGCGGGCACCCGATTCTCCGGTCGAATTCACCGTTCGCGCCCGCTGTTGGCCGGGTGGTGACGACACGCGACTGGCCGTGTGTTCGGCGCACGGGCCCCCGGTGACCTGGGAATAGCGGGAGGTGCAGGCCCACCCCTACGAAAACGCACAGTTGTGGGTCGGCATGGTCACCGAGGCCGCCCTCATCGAACACCAGGCGGGAACAGCACTTCCCGATATCCGCAAAGCCCCTGAAGAGTTCTTGAATTGACGTCTTAGCGTCAGGTCAGCACTTCGGAAATCGGCGCCGCGGCGGCAATCTTGGCTCGGGTCTTCATGACCTTGCCGGGCATACCGCCGCCGACAACGCCGGCCACCACGCCATCACGCTCGTAGTACGCCAGGAATCTGCGGCCATCGTCCTCGACGAGATGCACGGTGTCGGTGGCGATTGGCTCGCCCAGGCATTGAATCTTGACGTCATATTGATCGCTCCAGAAATATGGAACGACGACGTTCGACGGCGCATCTTGCCCGAGCATCGCGGGCACCACGACACGGGCTTGCTCAGCGACATTGCTCCAATGTTCCACTCGGACTTGATGTCCCATCGGGTCACGCCAAGAAGCGACGTCACCGAGCGCCCACACGTTCGGCGCGCTGGTCCGTCCGGCCGCATCACATATCACGCCGTTGTCGACTTCGACGCCGCTGCCGTCGAGCCAATCGGTCGCCGGCCGGGAGCCGATGCCGACCACTACCAGGTCGCTCGTCAGCTCGGCGCCGTCGGTCAGCTGCACGCCCTCGACATGATCGTGTCCGCGGACATCGGCCACTCCGACTCCGGTGCGCACATCGACACCTTCGGCGCGGTGCAGCCGCGCCACCAGCTCGCCGATCTGCTCGCCGAGCACCGCTGCCAGCGGCGCGGGCTGCGGCTCCACCAGCACGACGTCGACACCCAGCCCGCGCAGACTGGCCGCCACCTCACACCCGATGAAACCCGCGCCGACCACAACTGCGCGCTGCGCGGATGACGCGTGCTCGCGCAACGCCAGACTTTCATCGAACGACCGCAACACCCGGATGCCGTCCAGGTCGGGGAACGCCGGAATGCGCCGCGGCACTAGGCCGGTCGCGATGACGAGTTCGTCATAACCCAGCGTCATTCCGTCGTCGAGAGTCACGGTCTGAGCCGCGGTGTCCAAGCCCGTGGCCGCCGACCCGAGCCGCAGCGTGATGTTCTGCTCGTCGTAGAACTCCCGCGGTTTCAGCGTCACGTCGTCGACCTCGCTGCGCAGCACCTCTTTGGACAGCGGGGGCCGGTCATAGGGCAGATGGACCTCATCGCTGACGATCGCCAGGGCGCCGGTGTAGCCCGCGCGCCGCAACTGCTCAGCGGTCCGGGTCGCGGCGAGCCCTCCGCCGACGATCAATATTCCGTTGCCGCCTGAGCTAATGGTCACGTGGAGTTCATACACGATTACGGCGGCGGATAGTTGCTCACCCCGCGTCTCGTCATCGAGGGTGTCGACGCAGCGCCGCGGTCTCCTCGGCCCTGGACCGGTCGATGAGGTTGGACAGCACCACGATGCTTTCGGTGCGTTCAATGTCGGCGCTGGTACGGATGCGCTCCAAAGCATCTTCGAGATGCCTCATGTCGTGCGCCAGTACACGCAAGATGGCGTCGGCGGTCCCGGTCGCCGTCGCGGCGCTGACCACCTCGGGGATATCCATCCAGGCCCGGCGCAGTTCGTCGGGCGAGATCCTGCCGTGGCAGTACACCTGCACGTAGGCTTCGGTGTTCCAACCCACCGCACTGCGATCGATGACCGTGGTGAACCCCCGGATCACCCCGCCGTCGAGCATCCGATCGACGCGCCGCTTGACCGCCGGGGCCGACAGATTGACCCGCTCACCGATCTCGGCGAACGTTGCGCGGGCATGTTGGGCGAGCTCGGCAAGAATCTGCTCGTCGATGCCATCTAGCCGGTCCATCATTCCTCCTGCGCAACAGATTGCCGCAATACTACATTTCGCGCAATAAACAACACGCATATAAGCAATGATAGTCGTTTGATTGCGCGCCGCCCCTCCCATACCGTCGAGTTATGACGATCTTTGCGGAGTCCGCGGCGGTAGCCCCGGGGGGTCAGACGGCCGCAGCGACTGCCACCGCGAACGAGCGCAAGGCGCGGATTCGGCGCTACGCCATGACGTCTCCGCAGTTTTTCGCTGTGGAGTATGCGATCAATCCGTGGATGGACACCGCCAACCCCGTCGACACCGCCGTCGCGGTCGCACAGTGGGAGCATCTTCGCGACACGTACCTGCGGCTTGGACACGTCGTCGACCTCGTCGCACCCGTTCCCGGCCTGCCCGACATGGTTTACGCCGCCAACGGCGGGCTGATACTCAACGGCACAGCGGTCGTCGCACGGTTCAAATACCCTCAGCGCCAACACGAGTCCATCGCCTACGCGGACTGGATGCGGTCGCAAGGCTATACCCCCGTACAGACTCGGCACGTCAACGAGGGTCAGGGTGACCTGCTGCCGGTGGGCGAAACAATTCTGGCCGGAACCGGGTTTCGCACCGATCCGCGGGCGCACTCCGAGATCGCCGAGATCTTCGGCCGGCCGGTCGTCAGCCTGCAGCTGGTCGATCCGCGCTTCTACCATCTCGACACCGCACTCAGCGTGCTCGACGACGCCACCATCGCGTACTATCCGCCGGCCTTTACTGAATCTTCACGCGCGCAACTGGAAACGCTGTTTCCGGACGCCATCGTGGTCGAAAGCGCCGAAGCCTACGTATTCGGCCTCAACGCCGTCTCGGATGGCCGCCACGTGGTGTACCCGGCCGCAGCGGTCGGGTTCGCCGATCAGTTGACCCGGGCCGGTTTCGAGCCGATCGGTGTAGAGATGTCCGAGCTGCTCAAGGGCGGCGGATCTGTCAAATGCTGCACACTGGAGGTGTATTCGTGACCGTACTGGACACCGTGACCACCAGCCCCGGCGCACTCACCGCGTCGGCGATCGCGCTGGACGAGCAGCACACGGCACACAACTACTCGCCGCTGCCGGTGGTGGCCGCCAGCGCCGAGGGAGCATGGATCACCGATGTCGAGGGTCGCCGCTACCTGGATTGCCTGGCCGCATATTCCGCGGTGAATTTCGGGCATCGCAACCCCGAGATCACCGCGACCGCACATGCGCAGCTCGAGCTGGTCACCCTGGTTAGCCGGGCTTTTCACGCCGAGGCGCTCGGCCGCTTTTGTGCGGCATTGGCGACGCTGAGCGGCAAGGACTTGGTGTTGCCGATGAACAGCGGCGCCGAAGCGGTCGAGAGCGCTATCAAGGTCGCACGCAAGTGGGGCACCGACGTGAAAGGCGTTCCGGCCGGTCACGCGAACATCGTGGTGGCCGACAACAACTTTCATGGCCGTACCATCAGCATCGTCAGCTTTTCGAGTGACCAGACGGCACGCAGCGGCTTCGGGCCGTTCACGCCCGGCTTTCGTTCGGTGCCCTTCGGTGACGCCGACGCGCTGGCCGATGCGATTGACGAGCACACCGTTGCGGTGCTGCTGGAGCCGATTCAAGGTGAAGCCGGCGTCATTGTGCCGCCGGACGACTATCTGCCTGAAGTTCGCAAAATCTGCTGTGCCCGCAATGTTTTGATGATCGCCGATGAGATCCAGTCGGGGCTGGCCCGGACCGGCCGCACCTTCGCTTGCGACCACTGGGATGTGGTGCCCGACATCTACCTGCTCGGCAAGGCGTTGGGCGGCGGGGTGGTGCCGTTGTCGGCGGTGGTGGCCGATCGCGGCATCTTGGGGGTGCTGCATCCCGGTGAGCACGGCTCCACGTTCGGTGGCAACCCATTCGCGGCGGCGATCGGCAGCACCGTGATATCGATGCTGGCACGCGGCGAATTCCAGGACCGTGCGGCGCACCTCGGCCGACGCCTGCAATGGCGGCTGCGAACCTTAATCGGTCACGGCGTGCTGGCGGTGCGCGGCCGCGGATTGTGGGCCGGCGTCGACATCGATCCGGCGCTCGGCACCGCAAAGCAGCTCAGCCTGCGACTGGCCAAGCGCGGCGTTCTGGTCAAAGACACGCACGGATCAACGTTGCGCATCGCCCCGCCGCTGGTCATCACCGCAGCGGAAATCGACTGGGCCGTTGACCGATTCGCCGACACGCTGGCGGAGATGGCGAGCTAGCAGGGCGACGGCGGGACGTCGGCGCCGTCTACCGATCGGACAACCTGCCGGTCGTCTGGAAGATGACCCGACGCGCCAGTTGGACGGCATGGTCGGCGAAGCGCTCGTAATACCGGCCCAGCAAGGTCACGTCGACCGCGGCGGCGACACCGTGCTTCCATTCCTGATCCATCAGCACGGTGAACAGGTGGCGGTGCAGTTCATCCATCGCGTCGTCGTCTTGGCGGATGCGCGCGGCCTTCAGCGGGTCGCGATTCAACACCACCTCTTGCGCGTTGTTCCCTAACTTGACTGCGATCCTGCCCATCTCGGCGAAGTATCCGTTGACTTCTTCGGGCAACGCGTGCTGGGGATGACGCCAGCGGGTGATTTCGGCGACGTGTAGGGCCAGCGCCGCCATCCGGTCGATCTCGACAACCATCTGCAGGGCGCTGACGATCGCCCGCAAGTCACCGACGACCGGGGCGTGCAAGGGAGCCAGAAGCGCGAACGCGTTCTCCTCAGCGGCGGTGCTCATCGCGGCGATTTTGTCGTGGGCGGTAAGAACTTGTTCGGACAGCACAAGATCCGCCTGCAACAGCGCCTGGGTTGCGTGTTCCATGGCAACCCCGGCCAACCCGCACATCTCCCCCAGGTGCTCGGTCAACCTGGCGAGTTCCGCATGATAAGCGGTCCGCATGCGGCCCAACATACGTTTTAAACCGTGGCTATACCGTCAAGATGCATATGAAATCACGATGAATGTCGGCTTACGTTTGGTCCAAACAATTGGCTACGGCTACTACGGTCTTAGTACTTTAAGACACCCTTGTCGACGGGGATCTGCGCTCCCGTCAAGGTGCCGGAGCCGGCGCCAGCCAACCACACCACGACATCGGAAACCTCATCCGCTGCCATAAATCCTTTGGGCTGCAGCAGCATTGGCCCGAAGCTGTGCACATAACGGGGATGCTCGGCGAACACCTGCATCATCAACTCCGGCTCGATCATCGGCGTGTCGACCGAGTAGGGATGGATGGAGTTGACACGGATGGCGAACTCGCCGAGCTCAATCGCGAGCGAATTGGTCAGCCCGACGAGGCCGTGCTTGGCCGCCGCGTAGTGGCCATTACCCGGGGTGGCTTTCAGGCCGGCCGACGAGCTGACCACGACGATGGAACCGCCGTTGCCGGCCTCGATCATCGCAGGTATCACCGCTCGCAGGGTGCGCCAGGTGCCCGATAGGTTGACACCGATGACGGCGTCCCACTGCTCGTCGGTGAGCTCCCAGACCCGTCCCCAACCGAGCACACCCGCGTTGGCCACCACGATGTCGAGCCGGCCGAACTGCTCGACACCGTCGCTCACCAGTTGGCGCAACGCGGCATCGTCGCGGATGTCGACCTCGCGGGCCAATATCTTGCGCCCTTCGGCCTCCACCGCGCGGACGGTCTCCGCTAGCTCCTCTGGAGTTGCGGCCGCATAGGTAATGCTGTCGGAAACCGGTGCGCAGATGTCCAGCGCGATGATGTCGACACCTTCTCGCGCCAACCGGATCGCATGTGCCCGTCCCTGTCCACGTGCGGCACCGGTGATGAATGCCACCCGCCCCTGCAACGCCCCGGACACATCAGACACAACAGCCCCTTCCGCCGACTGCCGATCAGGCTAGCAGCGAAACTGAAACGTGTTTCAGGCACCGCCAGGGCGCACACCGCGCGCCAGCGCGGTCAGCTCGGCCAGTACCCCCTGGCGTTGCAGCAAGCCCTGCACCGGATCCCGCTTTCGGCTCTCCCCGGTCCTGCTTGCGTCGCCGCTCGGTAAGTCAGATCTCGGAGATGATCTGCGCCCGTTTGCTGGCGTATTCCTCAGCGCTCACCGCGCCGGATTTATGCAACGCGTCCAGGTCGTGCAGCCGCTGAGCAACGGACGCCTGCGGTGGCGCGGCCGCCGTCGCCCCCACCCCGGCCGGCTGCTGGGCGGCGGCCCGTCGAACCACCGCCATGACCTGTTGGCGCACAGCCGGGTAGTTGCGTGTGTCTACCGTGCCGCCGAATGGCAGGTTGTTGGCTTTGTAGATTTGCAGGATTTCCATCAGCGGGCCGGCCTGTCCACTCAGGTCGTAGGTCTGGTTGTCCTCGGTGCTCTTGAATTGCGCCGGTACCACGCCGCATATCAATCCGCTCGCCTGCCAGTCGATCTCGTAGTCACGCGTGTTCGGGTCCACCAACACGACTAGCTTGCGCGCCGTGACGATGGCCTGCTTGGTGATGTCGACGGTAACCCGCTTTTGGGTGTCGAACTCGAAGCCGGGTCCGGCGATGTGCAGGTCCAACTTGACCACCGGTCGGTCGTTGATGCGCATCCCAGTCTCACCGAGACCGGTGATCTGGGCCATCGTCAGCACACCGGTCTGGCGAAGAGCAGCGCTCTTGGCCGACGACTTGGCGCCGCGGTTGGCCAGCCACAGCGCGACGAGTAGGGCGGCGACCGTGATCAGCAACCCCGCCCAGAGCATCCACTGAATGGACTGCTGCGTGGACACAGTGGAGCCCGTCCCGGTGTCGTAAGAAGTGGAACCAAACAGGCTGGGCAGCGCAAAGTACACGGTTAGAAAGAGCGGCCCGGTGAACCCGCTGAAAAGGTTGGCAATAAATAATGCCTTGAGGTAACGCGTTACCATTGCATGCTCCTATCGTCGACCGCCGACAAACGACAACGATGCGGGTCAGCGTATCGCTGCATACAAAGCGGCGCCCACCTTTCGGTGAGCGCCGCTTTGCTGTCGGACTGACTATTTGATGATCTTGGTGA
>NZ_DATMLH010000147.1:0-25151 GCF_035570115.1 Mycobacterium sp. | reverse complement strand
AGGCGCCGTGGGAATCCACGTCGCCGAACTGGTAACTAATCGACATTTATCTGTCCTCCTGGTGTATGGAAGCTTACGCTTGTAGCGGGTTAGCTGGACAGGATCCGCTGGGAAGCCTGCTCTTGCTGCTCGTAGTTGTTGGCGTCGCGGATCAGCCCGTCACGCACACCGTGCAGCATGTTGACAATGTTGCGGAAGGCCTGGTTCATCTGGCCCATGGTGTCGTAGGACGTCATCTGCGCCGTCCCACTCCAGCCCGCACCGGCGATGTTCTGGCTCGATGCCCACATCTTGCGGGCCTCGTCCTCCACCGTCTGGGCGTGCATATCGAAACGGCCCGCCATCGACCGCATCTCATGCGGATCAGTCATAAAACGCGTAGGCACTTACTTTTCTCCTTGATTGAGTAGTGATCGACTGCATTGGATGTGAAAGTCGGACCGGTTACCGGAGGTAACCGCCGACTTTAGACACACGGCTGATCCCCCCTTTCCCCTTACCCGGCTGCCACCGTGCGTGGCACCACCGTGGGACGGACATCATCGACCGCGCTCAAAGCGTCGCGGCTGCGTTGGCGGCCTCGGTGGCCGCATACGACCCGGCGCTAGTGCCCAGCGTGTTCACGAACATCTCGTGAATCGCCGCGGCTTGGGCGCTGACCGCCTGGTACAGCTGAGCGTGGGCGACAAACTGCGCCGCCGTCAGCGCCGACACCTCATCGGCCGCAGCGGGAACCACTCCGGTCGTCGGAGCCGCCGCGGCGGCGTTCTGAGCGCTCACCCCCGAGCCGATCCCCTGCAAAGTGCTGGCCGCCGAAGTCAACGCTTCTGGCTGCGTGGTTACGAATGACATTTGGCTTCCTCCCTAGGTCAGTTCCGGCCACCTGCGCGTTTTGAGAATAGACGCGCGTCTCGTTGTGTGCTGCGGCTCAAGCCTGGTGTTCGCAACTGTTCACCCGGCCGCAACAACTGTTCATCTGCGGTAACAGCTGAGTAACCGGCGCCGCTCCGCGGGCGCCGGTCAGCGGCTCGAAAGGGTTCCTGAAGTGCTCAAATGGGTTGGTCTCGGTCGGGCGTTGGTCTCCGCGTCTTTATCGGCGCTGCCGCACGTGGCGGAGCCGTGGACGACGCGGCACTCCGGTGAGGCAAAAAAATCTGACCGCGGATAACGCCCCGCAGGGCCCCGCTACACGGCGTCAGCAGGGGTTTTGTCCGGGACCCGGCCGAGCGACGCTCCCCGTGCGCCGGCACCGACGGCGCACCCCCGATGATTAAGGCCGCGCGCCCTGGCTCAGCCGAAACGCAGCGGCAGGTTTCTGAGCGCGAACGTCTTTGACGGAAACTTGATCTCGGGTTCATAGCCGGGGACCAGATCGAAATCGGGGATTCTCTTGAGCCATTCGTCGACGATCACGGTCAGCTCCATACGCGCCAAATGCGAACCCAGGCAGCGGTGTGGTCCGCCGCCGAATCCCCAGTGCCGGTGCACCTTACCGTCCATGGTGAGTTCGTCGGTGGAGATCGCATCGCTGCCGTCCCGGTTGACCAACGCCATGCACAAGAACACCGATGAGCCCGCGGGCAACGTCATGCCACCGACGACGACGGTCTCGGTCAGTACCCGGGGCGCCACCGGCGCTGACGGCTCCAAGCGCACGATCTCTTCGATGAAGACCCTGATCTGCCTCGGGTTATCGCGGAGCTGTGCGCGCAACGCCGGTCTGCGCGCCAACTCCAGCAGGCAAAAGCCGATCGCCGCGGTCACGGTGTCCAGCCCCGCCAGGATCAGCAGATGGCTCATGCCCAGCAACTCGAGATCCGTGAAGTTGCCTTTGCTTTGCATCACGGTAGACAACATGTCCGAGCCCGGATTTTCCCGACGGGATTGGATTGCGGCCGTCAGGTAGTCGTACATCGCACGCGCCGCCGGGGCGACGTCCGCCGCAGTGGCAAAGGCGTCATCGGCGAGGATGGCGTTTTTCCAGGCGATCAGGCGGTCCCGGTCCTCCAACGGCAGACCGTAGAGGTCGAGGAACACCTGGTAGGGGTATGTCCTCGCCAGGTCTTTCATCACCTCGCATTCGCCGCGGCCGGCGATGGCGTCGATCATATCGGCGGCGTGCCGAACCAGCACCGGTCGCGAGTTACGCAACCCGTGCGGGCTGAAAAACGGCTGCAGGATTTTGCGGTATCGAGTGTGCTCGGGCGGGTCGAACCCCAACGGGATCACCGGGACCGGGCTTCCCGGTGGTTGAAGCGCCAGTCGAGCAGAAAAAACATTGGGACTTCGCAACGCTGCCAGCACGTCCTCACGGCGGGTGAGGTAGTAGTAGCCGTTCATGTACACCACCGGCCCGGCGTCGCGCAAAACCTTCCACCCGACGCCACGATCAGCGGCCATCGGCAGGGCGAAGTAGTCAAGCCGCGGTAGGTGAAAGCCGGTGCCGTACAGGCTTTCATCAATGGAGCTCATCTACATGATCTCTCGTTGTCGGTGCGTTCGTTTTCGCCGGCGACGTGGCGCACGGGCAACAGTAGCCATGGTATGCGGCCCGCCGTGGTTCGGTCGCGTCGTCGCCGCGCTACCGGGTGCCGGATTGAGCGACGATGTTCGACATGTCTTTTAGAATCGGCATTGTGAAGGTTCGTGTCGAGCAGTCGAGGTGCGTGGGTCACGCCCAGTGTTATGCGGTTGACCCGGAGATTTTCCCGATCGACGATTCTGGCTACTCCATCCTCGAAGAACACGAGGTTGCGCCGGAGGACGCGCAGGTAACTCGTGACGGGGTGGCGTCCTGTCCGGAGATGGCGCTGATCCTGGACGAGGATTGACTAGAAGCCAGGCTAGTTCACGCTGGCTAACGGTCACCTTCCAGCGTGGAGTCCGGGAACCGCCTTTGCAACGCCTGCAGCAGCCCATGGACTTCGTCGATGCGAGCGCGTATCTGCGTCAGCTCTCCAGACGGCCGGGAATCGTCAGGCTCGGGCTGCTGATACTTATCTCCGGCCATGCGATGCGCAAGCTGCTGTAGTTCGGCGCACTCGGCCCGTAGAAGCCGCTCAAAGACTCGTGCCTGAGCTATCTCGGCAGGCTGAGGGGGGCGCGGTAAAACGCTGGCGGCACTGAGCGTCCGCGAACCGTTGATGGTCCGCGCGAGCATGCGGGCGGCGTTTCGGGGTCTCCGTGACAAAGCCAGCGGACCGGATGCCTGCGCGTGTTCCGCCACGTGGCCCTCCTGCCTGAGCCTCCCGATTGTTCATCCACCGGAAACCTACGCCACGACTTCCACGTGCTTCCCAGATATGCCTAACTGTTCACATTCGAGCCATGATTGCGACATCCGTGATTTACCTCGCTTCGAGGATGAGAGCCGCGGCTTGCGCTTTGGCGAGCACCACACTCCTGGGGTGTCACGCCGCGACGTGACACCCCAGGTGGTGTGAAGCTAGTCGGCTTTAGCCGGCTGATGGTGGGCGGGGCATCACCGTGGGTTTGAACCCATAGCGTGGGCCGAAGCCGCCCAAGCCACCGCCCCTTCCCCCACCGGCCAGCGGCATACCGCCGAGCAGGTTCCCGCTACCGGCGCCGGCCTCCGGGGCAGCGCTGACGCTGCTGACCAACTGCACGCCCTGTGGGGCCGCCTGCGGAGTTGCACCGGCCCACGACGCCGGCACCGCCAGTTTGCCGATCGAACCGGCGCCGCCCGAAATGGCGGACACCGAATGCGCGGCACCACCGCCCAGCGCGGCTCCGAGGCCACCCAGGCCGCCGAGTGCTGGGGGGGGAACAGCGGCTGGGAGGGCCCCGCCCAGCATTCCCGCGCTCTTCGCAATCTGAGTGCCGAAGTTGCCCATACCAACGCTGAAGTACGGCAGACCCTCGGTGTTGTAGAACAAGGCCGCGTATGGCGAGTAACTGGTTACCAAGGCCGAGAGGTTTGTGGCAATGACGGTCGTCCCGAATAGGAAGCTCCAGAGCGTTCCCTCCGCCGATGTCGGGGTCCCAAAGGCGTTTTGGAAGCCCGTGGGCGTCAGCAGGGATTGAATATTGCTCGGCAGCAACGAGATCAGCTCTTGCAGGATCGTCTGGGAGCTGGTGGAGGCGCTGGTTCCGCTTGCCGCGCTGACCGCGGCGGCCTGAGCCGTCGTCCCGGCGGGATTGGTTGTCGCGGCCGGCGAGGTGAACGGCGTTACCTGGGTGGCGGCCGCTGACTGGCCCGCGTAGCCGTACATCGCCGCGGAGTCCTGGGCCCACATCTGGCTGTATTGCGCCTCGAGTTGCGCGATCAACGGCGTGTACTGACCGAAGACGTTGGCCTGCACCGCCGCGGCTGTCTGAGCGCGGTTGGCCGCGATGAGCGGCGGTGGCACCGTCGCCGCGAACGCTTGCTCATGCGCCGCGGCGGCCGCCCTGGCCTGGTTTGCGGCCTGCTCGGCCTGCGCGGCGGTGGTGTTCAGCCAGCCTATGTATGGCTGTGCGGCGCTGGCCATCGACGCCGACGCCGTGCCGGTCCAGTCGTCACTGGAAAGTTGCGTGATCACCGTCTCGTAGCCCTGCGCCGCCGATTGCAGCTCGGCGGCAAGCCCGTTCCACGCCGATGCGGCAGCCTGCAGCGACGACGAACCCGGACCGGCATACATGCGGGCCGAGTTGACCTCAGGCGTTAACGCCCCGAAATCCACCATCGAAAGCCTCCCTAGCCGACCTGAGCCGCGCTGGCGGCCTCGGTGGCGGCGTACGACCCGGCGCTGGTGCCCAGCGTGTTCACGAACATTTCGTGGATTGCCGCAGCCTGGGCGCTGACCGCCTGATACAGCTGAGCGTGCGCGACAAACTGAGCCGCCGTCAGCGCCGAAACCTCATCGGCGGCCGCGGGAACTACTCCCGTCGTTGGGGCCGCGGCCGAGGCATTCTGGGCGCTTAGTCCCGAGCCGATCCCCTGAAGGCTGGTCGCCGCTGACGACAACGCCTCCGGCTGCGTGGTTACGAACGACATCCGGTTTCCTCCTCGATAACCATGAGCTTCTTCGACCTTGAGCAAGGTCGTTCGTTAAGAGATTAGATGGTCACGCTCGAATAACTCCCCTGACGACGTAACTGTTCACGACCGGACGGCGAGTATTCACCCCCCGATATCGGCTGTTCATCCCGCGTTCGACACGCCTTCCACCTGCAGCAATGTTTGGATTCGGCCGGCCACTGGAGTGCAGTGTGGGCCCGGCCGCTTGATCGCCGTCTCGGCTGCCGCATAACTAAACCTGGTCGTGCTGAAGATCGCCGGATGGGCTTTCGCCACAAGCACTTTCGGCACGCCGCGCGGGGCAGGCTGCCCTTCGGTCCGGGTGGCCACGGCCAGTGGGCGCCGCCGCACGGATTCGTACGCTGTTTACCCGCCGGCTGGCGGCCGAGGGACCACCGCGCGCCGGAACCCGTATTTCACGACGTAGCCGCCGCCGCGGCGTCCAAGACCGGCTCCAAGACCGGCGCCGCCCGCCATCGGAACACCGTTGAGCATCGCATTCGACTGCGGTGCGATAGGGCGTGCGGCGCTGGCCAGCTCGACCTCTTCCGTCTCCGTGCGTGTCGCCCCTGGATAACCCGCGGGCACCGACAGGCGCCCGAGAGTGCTGGCCTGGCCCAGGCTGGCCGACACACTGCTGGCCGTATACGGTGCGCCGCTCACGCCTGCGGTGCCGCTTCCTAGGCCGGCTCCTAGGCCGCCAAGTGTCGGCGTCGCATGCAGAGCACCTGGGTTGAATAGTGCCGTTGCCTGAGCGGGGGTAATCACCTGCTGGCCAATGCCGTAACCGAAGTTTCCGAGACCGACCGCGAAGTAGGCCTGGAGGATCTGCCGCATCGAGTTCAGGTTGCCGGGCGACAGGCCCAGGCCCCAAGCGCCGCTGGGGAACTGGTTGTAGGTGTTGTAGATCAGCGTCCAGAGCGGGGCTAACGGCCCGGTGAATGTCGGGGTAGCGATGGCACTGGTCGCGCCTGACGTGGCCGAAGGCACCGCAGCGGTGGCCGTTGTCGTTTGAGCGGTCGTGGCCGGCGCTGCCGCGACGGTGTTCTGCACCACCGTCGCGGCTTGGCCGGCCGGCGCGGCGGCGGCTTTGGCCACCGCGTCTGCCTGCTGGTTCAGCCCCTCCGGGTTGGCGGTCTGCGCTGGGGCGACGAACGGCGTCACCTGTACGGCTGCCGCCGAGGAGGCGGCATAGCCGTACATGGCGGCGGCGTCTTGGGCCCACATCTCGACGTAGAGGGCTTCGGTGGCCATGATTGCCGGGGTGTTCTGCCCGAGGAAGTTGGTCGCGATTAAGGCCATCAGCAACGCACGGTTGGCCGCGACCGCCGGCGGCGGCACCGTCATCGCAAACGCCGCCTCGTAAGCGGCGACGGCCGCGCGGGCTTGGTTGGCCGTCTCCTCTGCCTGAGCGGCGGTCGTGCTGAGCCAGTCCACATACGGCGTGACCGCGGCCGTCATTGCCGACGACGTTGGGCCTGTCCAGGAACTGCTCGTCAGCTCCGACAGCGTGGAACCGTAACCCGTGGACGCGAAGCCCAAATCCGAAGCCAGACTGTCCCAGGCCTCCGCAGCAGCCAACAACGGGCCGGGTCCGGGACCCGAATACATCCGACCTGAATTGACCTCCGGGGGCAACAGCCCGAAATCCAGCACTAGAACCCTCCGTCAGCAAGGCAAGATCGCGTCGGCCCCGTCAACCGCCGCATCGAAGCGGCGGCGCGCGGCGTTGTCGTGAACTGGTCAGCAATCGGCCGGTCCTGTTGGGTGACCGCCCGATCGGTATCGATGTGCGGAGCGCGGTATGTGGCCACAGACGAAATACGCTTTCTTTCCTCGGTAACCCTCAGCGTCAACGACATTGAGCGCCGATGCTCATCACTGAACAGTCGCTGGTTGAGAGATTAGATGGCCGCGCGCGTGATCCGCGACGACGATGCCGACTATTCATTCCTCATCAAGCAGTGTTCATCCCGAATCAACTGCTGTTCAGCCCACGTTTGGTTTGCAGCCATCCGGCCGACCGTTGGCCCGGCGAAGCGGGCCACGGCGGAATGGAAGTGCCGGCGAACTGCGTCGCAACCGGAGGGCTTGCCGACGGCGTGACCGACAGAGCCGATGTCGAGGACGACGAAGACGACGAATCGGTGGCCGAGGACGCGAGGCTTAGCCGAGGCGCCGGCGTAGCTGTACACGACGGCGGCGTCGTCGTGGGCCCCGCATCTCGGCGTCGTAAGCCTCAGTTGTAGCGGTCGCCCGAGCGCCTGGGAAACCTCCGCATGACGAAGTTAACGGCGCAGGTCTGTCGCCGCGACTTGCACGTACACGCCGGTGTCCTCGGCCATCAGCAGGCCACGACCGCGTGGCAGCGGACCGCCCTTCATCTTGCCGCGGATGAAGCCCTCGTCGGGATCGGCATCCATCACCAGCAACGGCGCGTTCGCCTGTGCCAGTGCCCTCAGCATCGGGTCGCTGCCGGCCGACGACCAACCGCCGAACGTGCGGGTGACGATCACGTGCAAGCCGACGTCGGCTGCCCTGGTCACCCATGGCGCGGCCTTGTGCAGCGGTGAATCGAAGCCAGCCGGCATCTGCTGCACATCATCGATGATCAGGAAGATCTCCGGCCCGCTCCACCAGGACCGAGACAACAGCTCTTCGGCCGACAGGCCCGGTGGTGGCTCGCGCCGGGCGAGCGCGGCGCCCAGCTCGTCCATCATCGCCGAGACGCCGTCGAGGTTGTAGGCGAACTTCTCGACGTAGTCGGTGCCCAGCGTGGTCAACAGCTGACGGCGCGGGTCGACCAGCCATACCTGCGCCGAGGGCCTCGACGTCGGTTGCGCGATGCTGGCGCCCGGTTCGTAGACCCGTCCGATCTCGGACATGATGGTGGCCAGCGTCGTGGTGCGGCCGCACTCGCGCCGACCCGTCACTATCAGGTGCGCGTTCTCGGCGAAGTTGAGATACACCGGCTGCAGGTCCAGTTCGTTGATGGCCCAAGCGATTCCGCCGGCGCCAACGTTCTGGCGACGATCGGCCGCGGCCAGCGTCTGCACCTGCTCCAGCCCGAACCGGGCCGGCAGCCTGCGCACCGGCGGTGCGTGACCGGCCGCGACCCGGCTGACCGCCGCTGCGACGTTGTCGGACTCGAACACGTTGTCCGGGGTGCTCGCCAGCGCGGGCCGCGCCACCAGCGTGTGCAGACCCGATTGCGGATCACCGTCCAGCCGCACGTAGTTCACTGCGAGCATGCCGCGGCCCGGCTTGACCGGAACATCCTTGGCGAACCGGGACCGCACCAGCTTGGCATCCTCGACCGCAGCCAGCCGCAACTCGATCCGGGATCCGAAACCGCTGCGCACCGGCGGCCGCAGCTCAGATTCGCGGTCAGCGGTAACCACCACGTGCACCCCGAACGACGGGCCCTGGTTGATGATCTGGTTCACCTGCTCGATCAGCACCTCGTTCTCTTCGGCCAGTGCCCGGTAGTTGTCGATCACCAGGTAGACATCGCCGAACCCGTCGTTGGGCACGCTGCCGGGCTCCCCGCCGAACTTGCGCCGCCGGAACACATCCATCGAGGGCACGTCGTACTCGAGGAAGGTGCGCCTGCGGTCGCGGAGCAGCGCCAGCAGTTCGGCCACCGTGCGGCGAACACCGTAGGGGTCGGTTGGTCCGACGACCTCGCCGACGTGCGGCAGCCCCGCCACCGTCGTCACTGCGGTGCTGCTGTAGGCCAGAACGTAGAACTGCACCTGCTCGGGTGTGTGGGTCAGCGCGGCCGAGCAAATCAGCGTCTGCAGCGTGGTGGTCTTACCCGCGCCGCCGGCGCCGAGGATCAGCACATTGGAACCGGGCCCGGAGGTATCCACCGTCCATGGTGGCTGGTCGTGCTTGAACGGCCGGTCGATGATCCCGACCGGGAACACCAGGTTCCTGGCTGTGCCGTACTCCTCCTGCCACGGCCGGTCGAGGAACCGGTCCACCAAGGCTTCGATCGACACCGGCACGTCCAGCGGCGGCTGCCACAACCGGTACGGCTCGAAGTCGACTCGGCGCAGCTGATCGATGATCACCGTGCCGACTTTTGGCGTTCTGATTGCCTCTTCTTCTTCTTCCTCGTCGTCGCGGTCGGCGGCTCCGTCCCCGTACGCCGCGTCGCCGTTCCCGCCGAGAGCTTCGCCGTTGCCCAGTGTGTTGAAGTCATCCGGTCCAGTGACACTGACCTCAATGGGCGTGAACCCCGTGGTAAACAGTTGCGGCCGAATGTAATCCACCGCATGCGTGAGCGCGGCCGGGCCATCGTCCTCGAGCGAAACACCGCGGCGGTAATCGCGCCACAGGAACTCCGCCTGGAAACGGAGGATCTCTTCAAGGCTCTTGCGGAAGTAGCCCAACCCCGCCTGAGCGGGCAGGTTCACCGCGTTCGGCACCCCGGCCGCCTGGGCCGCACCGGCGGTACGCGCTTTCAGCACCAACCGGTAACCCATGTTCTCCATGAGCTTTTCGGCCCGGCTCTCGATGGTCTGCGAGGCCATCATCAAGTGGATCCAGTAGGCGCGACCCTGGCGACCGATCGAGTCGAGAACGTCGACGGCGGTCGGCATGATCCGGAACCACTCGTAGAACTCGTCGATGACCACCACCAGCATCGGCAGCGGCGGCATGTCCTGACCGCGTGCCCGCATCCGGCCGCGCATCTCGTTGTATTCCTTGGCGTCGTCGACACCGGCGTTGTCGCAGACTGCCTTGCGCCGCGCGATTTCACCCCACAGCGAGTCCAGGAAGCGCTCCATCAGCGCCTGGTCTTCTTCGAGGTCGGTGGTGATCCGCGACACGTGCGGCACGCCGGCGAACGGCTTGACCGCCGATCCACCCTTGAGGTCGGCCAACACGAACTGCAGCTCGTCCGGCGGATGCGCCAGCATCAGCGACTCGAGCACGGTACGCACCAGCGTCGACTTACCGGAACCGGTTGTCCCCGACATGACCCCGTGCGGGCCGTCGCCGCCTTCGTCGAGGGATTTCATGTCCAAGAACAGCAGCTCGCCGTTGTCGGAGCGGTTGGCGAAGGGTATCCGCAAACGAGACCGGCTGCTGAGCCCGTCGCGCCGGTTGCCCCACAACGATTCGAAGTCGATCTCGGCGGGGTCCTCAATCCCGTAGTAGGACAGGATGTCTCGGGCACCGATGTGAGTAACCCGCTGGCCGATTTCCTCGTAGGCCTCGGCCAACCGCCAGTGCGCCATGCGCTGCGCGAACTGCTCGGCCTCCGGCTCGGTCACCGCGTCGGCAAGAGCGAAGAACCACCTGTTGTCGTCGATCACCATCCAGGTGTCGCGGTCGCGGGGCAGCGCTTCGATAACTCCGACGTCGTCGGTGAACCGCAGCACCCGTTCCGGGTTACCGGTCCACAGCGCAGAGCCGGTCAAGTCGAAGAACGTGACGCCGTCGACGCCGTCGACGCTGATGACGTATTCCCATTGCGGGTCGTCGACATCGGCGATGATCACGTGGTGCGGTGTCGGTGTCTCCGCGGACGAGCTGGCGTGCCGCGGAGTGAAAGACCCACGCCCGGCGAATAATTCGGCCTGGTCGGCGGCGAACTCACGCACCGACGCGTAGACCATCCGGGCATTGCCGGCAGCGTCGCGACGCCGCGGATCCCCGAAGTGCGGTAGCCACTTGACCCAATCCCATTTCGACATATCGGAACTGACAACGATCATCTGAATGTGGTCTGGCCCATGCGAGTACGCGAGCTGGCAGATGATCGCTCGCATCAGTCCCAGCACCTGCTCGCGGTTGCCGTCCAGCGCGTACCAGGGCTCGACAAGCAGCGACACCATCTTGGGCAGGTTGTAAATCACGCTCTGGTAGCGCCCGAACTCCTGCAGTGCCTTACCGGTCACCGGCTCCAGCTCGATATCGGTCGGCATGTTCTGCGGCTCACCCCAGGTCACCTCCGGCCGGGTCATGCCCACTCCGACCCTGGCGACTCCGAAGTTGAGGTCCTTGCCGTCCGGCTTGCGTTCCCACATCCGGGACGATCCGACCGCCGCGGCCAGCGTCGTCGGCTCCGGGTGGAACCACCGGTAGTTGGCGTCCATGCTGTCGGCCGACTCGTTCGCGGTTTCGCGCAGCATGTCGAGCATCAACATGAACTGGGCGCGCATGGCGTCCAGCTTCGGCCGGCTCATCTGCTGCTGGCCACCGAAGCGACCGCCGAACATCATCATCGCGACGCCGCCGATCATGAAGATCGGGAAGATCGAGCCGGCACCCAGGAACATCCGCGAGCCGTTGGCGACGGTCATACCGACCATGCCGACCAGCAGGCCGACCACCAGGACGCCGACCACAATCAGCCACCACGGCTTGCCTTCGGGCGGCGGAACACTCAGCGGCGTCGGTAGGACAATGTTCTCCGGCCGAACCGCGGGTGCGCGCTCGGGCGTCGGGCGTGCGAATCCTTGTTTCACTTTGGTACCACCAACTCTGCAGGGCTCATATCGGTCGGAAGCGTGTCATGACGCACCAGCGCATCGGTGCGCGAGAGCATGGGGCCCGGTGCCAGTAGCCGCAACGCCACCCAGGGCGCTGGGCTCGGCTGCGAAGTCAACCCCAAGGCTGAACGGGCGTCACGCGAGTTCTCCACGCCGAAACGCACACCGGAACTCGAGAGCCACCACAGCGATTCTGATGTGGCCGACCCCGGGTCGTTGCCGGTGACCTCGATCCAGTTGCCATAGCCGGGGCCGAAAAAGACCTTGTCGGCTTCGCGGCCCGAATTGTCCGCCTTCACCAGCGATACCACTTTTGCAGAGTCGCTGGACTGCACCGGAATCGTCGGCCCGGTGATCACCCGAACACGGGCACGCTCTTCACCGCCGGTTTTCTCCCACCACCAGCACGTCGCGGGATTGTCTCGGATGTCCACCGCGTTCAGCGGCCCATCGGGATAGGCCGACAAATCCAACCCGTTGACCACCGGCATTTTCGCTAATGACGCCGGAGCCACCACCACGGGCGCGCTGCCGGCCGGCGTGCCGGCGTTCTGCAGGATCTGGGCGACGACCGAGGTTACGGTCTGCACACCATCGGCTAATACCACCGAATACTGTTGCGGGCCACTGATTTGCGGTGTCACGATCACGGTTCCCACCGGTCCCGGTGCACCGGGAAATGCTGCTGGCTTCCCGGCGTCCGGCACCTTAGGCACCGACAGCTCGGGGCCCACCGGCAAGGAGTCGAACAACGCCCGGCTCATCGGTCGCGCCTGGTTGACGTTCTCAGGCGTCAAACCCAACGGCAACAACACCGCTCGGTTCATCCCATCGATGCGCGACCGGCGACTTTGCCGGATCACCCAGGTGTCGTTGGCGTAGCGCAGCACCACCGCGTCCGGCCCGTTCAACACGTGCCGGCGACCCGACAGGTCTGGCGTCCCGTCGATGACGGTGACGGTCACCGGTGACGGCGCCCCCACCCCCGCCGTCGGCGTTACCGAATCGCATACCAGCCACGACGACGACGCGGGGCTGGTCGGGGCGAATTCCGATGGCGCTCCGGGGATACCCACCAGCGGTCCGTGCGGCTGCTCGGCGATCTGACTCGACCGCACCTTGTGCGGGTTATCCGGTCGCCCTGCGATCAGCCGGGCCGAGGCCAGATTCAGCGCCGGGTACAACTTGTCACCGACCCGAACATAAAGCGCGCCCGAATCGCGGTCGGCGATGATCGGTGTGTCGTTCAGCTGCCCCGACGGGTTGATGAACGACCACAGCAGCGCGCCCAGGCAAATCACCAGCGCCGCGGACACCGACGCCACCACGGCCAGCGTTTGACGCCGGCCGGGTTCGATTTCCATCCGCACCCGCCAGCGGGTCAACGCCATGGCGGTGCGGCGTGCCAGGAACTGGTAACCGGTTACCTGAGTTCGGGTGGATAGTCCGAGGCCGTAGCCCGAACCACCTTTCCCGCCGTCACTAGCCATGGTCGATCACGCTCCGAGCCGACGGAAAGCCTGAATATTGCGTAGTCCCACGATTCACAGGGATAACCGTAGGGCACCCTGGGCCACCTCGCCACGTGAGCGTAGAGGCGTCGGGCTCGTTAGCGGCCCCGCCGGGAGTGGTCTGCGCCACAGTGGTGTCACCTGCCATCAGTAGTGGAGGAATTAAAGACTTCACTGCGCATGGTACGACGAAGAACAACCTCAGCCGCCCGAACGAATAGCCGCGAGGTGAACACTCGGGTCGCATTTCGGTCATCTGATTAAGCAAGATGGCGGCATGACTGAGCTGGCGCCGTCATTGGTCGAACTCGCCGGGCGGTTCGGGATCGCCACCGGCTACGACGACTGGACCCGTCGCCGGGTTAGTGTCCCGGAAAGCACGCTGGTGGCCGTCCTCGCCGCGCTGGGTGTGGCCGCCGCCACCGAGCCGGAGCGCAGCACCGCGCTGACCTGTCACGATCACGCATACTGGTCGCGTCCGCTGCCGGCCACCATAGTCGGCCGTGCAGGTGCCCCGACGTCGTTCTGGGTGCATGTGACCCACGGTCATCCCGCCGAGGTGTGGTTGCAGCTCGAGGACGGGACGGTCCGCACCGGGATACGCCAGGTCGACAACTTCACCGCGCCGTTTGACCTCGACGGACATGCGGTCGGTGAGGCCAGCTTCGTGCTGCCCAACGATCTGCCAGCCGGTTATCACCGGGTGCATCTGCGTTCCGGGGATACGCAGGCCAGCGCGGCACTGATCGTGACACCGGGCTGGCTGGGTATGCCGGAGCGGCTGGGCGCTCGTCGGGCCTGGGGGCTGGCCACCCAGTTATATAGTGTCCGCTCCCGACAGTCCTGGGGCGTCGGCGACCTCACCGATCTCACCGACCTTGCGGTCTGGTCGGCCTCGGCGCACGGCGCCGGTTATGTGCTGGTCAATCCGCTGCACGCGGCGGCGCCGACCAAGCCGATGGAGCCGTCGCCGTACCTGCCGACATCGCGGCGCTTCGTCAACCCGCTTTATCTGCGCGTCGAGGCTATCCCGGAATTCGCCTACCTGCGTAAGCGTCGCCGGGTGTGGCGGCTACGCGACGACGTGCAGCGGCACGCAGACTCGCTCGACGCCATCGACCGCGACACCGCATGGGCAGCCAAGCGGGCGGCCTTGGAACTGGTCTATCGGGTCCCACGTACGGCAGGTCGCGAACTGGCGTATGCCGCTTTCTGCGCCCGTGAGGGTGCTGCCCTCGACGATTTCGCCGCCTGGTGTGCACTGGCCGAGAAATACGGCAGTGACTGGCATCAGTGGCCCGAATCGTTGCAGCATCCCGGCGCCGACGGTGTCGCCGAGTTCGTCGCCGACCAATCGGAGGCCGTGGATTTCCACCGTTGGTTGCAATGGCAACTCGACGTGCAACTCACCGCCGCGCAATCGCAAGCGGTCGCGGCGGGGATGTCGCTGGGCATCATGCACGACCTGGCCGTCGGCGTGCACCCCAACGGTGCTGACGCCTGGGCGTTACAGGATGTCTTGGCGCTCGGGGTCAACGCCGGTGCGCCGCCGGATGAGTTCAACCAATTAGGTCAGGACTGGTCGCAGCCACCCTGGCGCCCGGACCGGCTCGAAGAGCAGGAGTACGAACCGTTCCGTGCAATGATCCGCACCGTGCTGCGGCACGCCGGCGGCGTGCGCATCGACCACATCATTGGGTTGTTCCGGCTGTGGTGGATTCCCCAGGGCGAAGCGCCCACCCAGGGCACCTATATCAGTTATGACCACGAAGCAATGATCGGCATCGCCGCGCTGGAGGCGCAGCGCGCGGCTGCCGTGGTCGTCGGCGAGGACCTCGGCACCGTCGAGCCGTGGGTACGCGACTACCTGCGGGCCCGCGGTGTACTGGGCACGTCGATTCTGTGGTTCGAGCTCGACCGTGACGGTGATGGCAGCCCGCTGCCGGCCGAGCGCTGGCGAGAATACTGCCTGTCGTCGGTGACCACCCACGACCTGCCGCCGACGGCCGGTTACCTGGCCGGCGAGCATGTGCGCCTGCGGGAGTCGCTGGGCCTGTTGACGCGACCCGTCGAGGAGGAGCTGGCAGCTGCGGAAACCGAGAGGGCGGCCTGGATCGCCGAGTTGCGCCGCGTCGGCCTGCTTTCGCAACGAGGCGACGTGGAGAACAACCCAGCGCAGACCGTGCTCGCCCTCTACCAGTACTTGGGCCGTACGCCGTCGCGGTTACTGGGAGTCTCATTAACCGACGCGGTCGGAGATCGAAGGACCCAGAACCAGCCCGGCACGACCGACGAGTATCCCAATTGGCGGATTCCGTTGAGCGGACCCGATGGTCAGCCGGTGATGCTCGAGGACGTCTTCACCGATCCCAGGGCAATCGCGCTGGCCGAAGCAGTACGTGCTGAGACGGCCTTCACCCCCACTGAGACCAGCTGTTAGGTTCTTTCTGCCATGAGCGTCTTGAAGTTCGGCGTGGTCGCTCCGGTCGCCGCCGGGGTCACCGCAGACCCGCGTTGGATGGCGCCCTTCGCACGCCATCTCGAGGCGTGCGGCTTCGAATCGGTTGTCGTCGTCGAGCACACCGTTTTGGCCACCCAGTACGACAGCGTCTATCCCTATGACCGCTCGGGGCGTGTCGAATTAGCGGCCGACTGCCCGATCCCTGATCCGCTTGACTTGCTCTCGTTTTTGGCCGGCCATACCGATCGGCTCGGGTTGGCCACGGGGGTGCTGGTGCTGCCCAACCACCACCCGGTCGTGCTGGCCAAACGAGCGGCGACCGTTGATGTGCTGTCCGGGGGCAGGCTTCGGCTGTGTGTCGGTGTCGGCTGGCTGCGGGAAGAAATCGAGGCGTGCGGCACCGACTTCGGTAGTCGAGGGCGACGCGCCGACGAGCAGTTGGCGGTGCTGCGGGCGCTCTGGGACGACCGGCCACAGGGCGTCTCGCATCATGGCGAGTACTTTCAGTTTGAGAACGTAGTCTGCAACCCGAAACCCGCTGCTGGTAAATACTTTCCGGTATACATCGCCGGTCACAGTAAGGCCGCCGCTCGACGGGCGGCGCGCTTCGGTGACGGCTTCCAGCCTTTGGGAGTGACCGGTGCTCAGCTGGACGGCCTGCTGGCTCTGATGCGCGACGAGGCCGCGGCGGCCGGACGCGATCCGGCCGATATCGAAGTATCGCTGGGACATTCGGTCACCAAGGTCGACGCCGAACGCGCCGAGAAGCTCGCCGCCCAGGGCGCCGACCGACTGGTGCTGGCCATGCCGCCGACCACCGACCTCGAGCAGGCCAAGGACGAGTTGTCGGCCTGCGCACAACGTCTTTCACTACCGACGTGATGCTCGGCGCGACGGACCGGGCAGCTCTCACCGACCTGGTGCACCGATACGCCGCCGGTGTCGATGATCGGCAATTCGATTCTGTTACTGCGCTTTTCACGGACTCAGCTGAGCTGATGCTGCCGGAGTCGCCTGCCGCGCTGGACCCGGTCCACCGGCATTGCGGTCATGCCGCGATCCGCACCGCGATCGCCGCCGTGGCCGCGACCATCCGCACCGAGCACGCGATCGTCGGCGAGGTCTTCGACGTCGGCGCGCAACCCGACAGTGCCCGCGGGCGCATCGCCTGCGTCGCGCATCACTGGGACCGACACGGGGATCAGCTGACCGATGTGGTCTGGCATCTGCGCTACGACGATGAGTACCTGCGGACGGACGCCGGATGGCGGATCGCTCACCGCACGTTGACGATCAACGCCATCGAGACCCGCCCGGTGCGCCGGGTGCGGTCCGAGGGGCCATCGGAGTGAGGCGCCGATCAGGCTTCGCGTCCCCGACGGGCGCTGTGTTGAATGTCCCGTGCAGGCAAGGAGAATCGCGGAGGTTGACACCATGCAACCGACGCGGGAGATATCAATGAAACTATGCTCTGGCTCGGTTCTTCGCCCCGTTGCGGCGACATGCAGACCGTAATCCTGTGCGGCGGAAGAGGCGTCCGAGCCATGCCCTCGACCCTGGAGGTTCCTAAGCCTTTACTGCTGGTCGGCGACCGTCCGGTTCTCGCTCACGTGATGGAGATCTATGCCGACCAGGGCTTCACCGACTTCGTGCTGGCCGCCGGTTACAAGGCCGAGTTGGTATGGGAATTCACGCAGTCCCTGCCTGCGAGTTGGCACGTCGAGGTGGTCGATACGGGCGAGGAGACCAACACGGGTGGTCGAGTCATGATGGTGCGCGAGCGTCTGGGCGAGGAGTTCTTTCTCACATACTCCGATGGCCTGGGAGACGTTGATCTGCACCATCTTTTGGACTTCCACCGCGCCCATGGGGCAGCAGCGACAGTGACCACGGTTTCTCTTCCTTCTCCGTACGGAACCTTCGATGTCGATGGAAAGGGAAGGGTGAGCGGATTCCGAGAGAAGCCGAAGCTGCACGACCATCCGATCAACGCCGGGTTCTTCGTGATGGACAGCCGAGTCTTCGATCGCTGGGACGGGGAGGATCTCGAACGCGAGGTTCTTCCTGCCTTGGCTAACGCCGCCGACTTGTTCGCCTACCGTCACGAAGGGTTCTGGAAATCCATGGACACCCAGAAGGATGCTCAGGAGCTGACCGCGCTCTGTGCGGGAGGACGCGGGCCGTGGGTGCGATTGACCGGCACGTGAACCGATCCAGACCGATAGGAGACACGCGATGACGGCCGGAATGAATATCACACCGTTCGAACCGAACCGGGACTTCTGGAACGGCCGTCCGGTGGCGGTGACGGGAGCAACCGGGTTTGTCGGTACTCACCTGACCTCTGCCCTCGCGGCACTCGGGGCACGCGTCGTCGTGCTCGTTCGCGACACCGTTCCGTCCTCGACCATCCGGGACGGGTGGTGGCCGAAGGTGTCGATAGTCACGGGGCCGGTCGAGGATCAGTCCCTCATGGAGCGGATGTTGGGAGACTACGACGTGGTGACCGTCTTCCACCTGGCTGCCCAGAGCCAGGTGGGAGTGGCCAATCGCAACCCGGTGGCGACCTACGAGGCCAATGTGCGGGGAACCTGGGCGCTGCTGGAGGCGGCGCGTCGCAGCACGACGGTTCGCCAGATCGTCACGGCGAGCAGCGATAAGGCGTACGGGGAACAAACCGTCCTCCCCTATACCGAAGACATGCCACTCCTCGCTGTCAATCCTTACGATGTCTCCAAGGCCTGCTCGGACCTCATCGCCCAGAGCTTCGCTCGCATCCACGACGTCCCCGTCGTCGTAACGCGGTGCGGCAATTTCTTCGGTCCCGGAGATACGAACTGGGAGCGGCTCGTCCCGGGCACGATACGTCTGCTGCTCAAGGGCCAACGTCCACTGATCCGCTCGGATGGGACGATGACCCGGGACTATCTCTATGTGGTCGACGGAGTGCTCGCCTACCTGCGGCTCGCCGAGGCGGTCTCAGCGGACCCCACACTTGCAGGCGAGGCGTTCAACTTCTCGACCGAAAGTCCGCTTTCGGTGCTGCAATTGGTCGAGATGCTCCAAGCTGCGGCTGGGACTGAGTTGGAACCGGACATCCGGGCCACGGCCCGTCACGAGATAGCCCATCAGTATCTATCGGCTGCGAAGGCCCGCAAGATGCTGGGTTGGCATCCGCGTTACGCCATGGAGGACGCGATCGCCGAGACCGTTGACTGGTACCGGGGCGTTCTGTCTTTCGGGGACGCAACAACCCCGTGACGACTGCCGCGGCAACAGCGGCTCCCCGCTGAGGTTAGCAAGGATCCCACCAACCGAGATCAGGCAAAGGGTGGTGTTGTCCAGTGTGTCACCGGATCCGGGTCGGCCGTTGTTGTTGCACGGTGAATACGACCCCGACCGGGTCGCGCTTTGGCCAACACAGGATGGGGTTACCGCAAAAAGCCGGAGTGTTGGCCGCGGGGTAGGTCGGCTTAGCCGCCTCCGCCTCCGCCTCCTGCGCCTGCGTCGCCGCCGCCGTTGTACCAATCGTTGGGGTTGTAGGTCTGGACGGCGGGCGGTTGAGGAGTCGGCGGTGCCGGCGGCGCTGGTGCAGTGGTGGGTGGATCTGCAGGCCGCGGCGCCGAGAGCACACTTGGCGTGCTGGCAAAACCGGGCGTTGCGTAGGCCGGAATGTTCACAGCGGCCGCGGGTATCGCGACAAACGCGGCCGCGACCGCAATCTTCGTGATCGTGTTGCGGACGCGCGATGGCGTTGTCCACGTCATAGGCCACTCCCTCCGTAGGGCCCCGGCTAGGCAGATACTGCCACCTTCCTTATCGATGAGCTAGTGCTAACTGCTGTCACTAGCAATTGCTCCAACCAGCCTTCTTAAGTTTCTTCCCAGCTTTCGCTATTGTTCATATTTGCGCCCCGTTGGACCCGCATACTGCGGCATTGTCGACGCCACGAAGAAGGAAGCGAAAATGCCCTCAGCTCGCTGGCTGGCCAGACTGGCCGTCCCCATAACGCTTGGCGCTGCCCTGATTACTGGCGCTGCGAGTGCTGGTGCCAATCCCACTGATGACGCGTACCTCGCTCAACTGCGCGGCTTCGGCTTCACTTGGCCGGAGGGCCACGAGGAGGCCCTCATCGGGATGGCATACCTCATCTGCGACGATCTCGGGTGGGGTTGGACGCCAGACCATATTGCCCAGCACGTACACAGCAACTTGGACCCGGACAGCGTTCAGATCGGACAAGTCGGATCCATGGTGAACCTCGCACACTCGACCTATTGCCCCAACCAGCGGTGCTGGGCCCCGCACTGCTGAGCGGTCCAGGGTGTGCGCTGGTCCATCCGCGCACAGGTGGCGCGCCGGCGCCGATCAGCCTTCGCGAGCATGACGCGCGGCGTCTTCCAGGAGATCGGCGGTGCGAGCGAGGCTTTCGGCGGGTTTGGTCATCTGGGTGGCGACCTCATGGGCGCGATTGGCATATTGCGGATTGAGGATTAAGCGCAGGTCAGCGACCAGCGATTCCGCTGTCGATTCCGAAAAGCGCCGCGCAACGCCGACTTTCAGCTGTTCGCTGCCGGCCGCCCAGAGCGGCTGATCGAGCCCGTTCCAGAGAATCAAGGTGGGGACTCCGGCGCGCAGGCCGGCGGCCGTGGTGCCGGCGCCGCCATGATGGACGACCGCGCGGCACAGCGGAAAGACGGCCGCTTGGCCTACCTCATCCATAACCTTGACGTGCTCGGCATGCGGGACACGGGTGAAGTCATTCGGCCCAGACCAGATCAACGCCCGCTCGCCCAAATGCGCGCAGGCCGCGGAGATCGCGGCGACCGTGTCAGCGGGGTGTGCGAGCGGCGTGCTACCAAAGCCGAAGTAGATCGGCGGCGGTCCCGCGGCAATCCAGGACAAGATCTCATCGTCGGCGGCCGTCGGCAGCTCCAGCGTCAGCGCCCCGACGAAGGGCCGTCGCCCATCTGATTCCACCCATCCAGCTGCCGGGCCGGGCAAACAGAACTCGTCGTAAGCCTGGATTTCCAGCGATTCGAGTTCCGGCATCGGTCGCGTCGAGGGCCCGGTTGCCTCCGGTAAGCCGAGTGCGCGGCGTTGGGCATGTTCAGCCTGCTTCGCTACGCTCCCATGCGCCGACCCGAGCTCCAAAATCTGCGACGGGAAGGAGTGCAGTGCCGCGAGCGGAATGTCGTAGTACTCCGCGACATTGGCGGCCAGCCCCTGCTCGTTTATGCCTGCCAGTAGCAAGTCGGCCCCATTTGCCAACGACATCAACGTCGCGGTCTTCTCCGCCGCGACCTGGGTTACATATTCGATAGCTTCGTGGATCGCGCTGAGCGGATTCTGGATCATGTGGACGAAATCCCGGTCGCGCAGCTGCGCCTGCCAGTCCCGGCCGTAGGGAACCGCGGTAAGCCCCTCGGACTCGATGAAGGCAACCATCTCAGGCGGCACAGTAACGGCCAGGCGCACATCGTGACCTCGGCGCAGCAACTCCCGACCGACGGCGATGCAGGGTTCCACATCGCCACGACTTCCACAGCCTGCCACCGCAAATTTCATCGGCGGAACCTAATCACGCCCGCGCCGGGCGGTGTTTTCCAGGAGATCGCCTACCCTGGCGAGGCTTTCGGCCGGTTTGGTCATCGCAGCGGCGACTGTACGGGCTTGAGCGACGTATTCCGGGGCGAGGACAGAGCGCAGGTCGGCGACCAGTGATTCCTGGGTGGTGGCCGAAAAGTGCCGCGCGGAGCCGACTTTCAGTTGTTTGACCGCGCCGGCCCAGAGCGGCTGATCGAGCCAGTCCGCGAAGAGGATCAACGTGGGGATTCCGGCGCGCAGGGCTGCGGCCGTGGTGCCGGAGCCGCCATGGTGAACAACCGCGCGGCACGCGGGAAAGATGGCCGAATGGTTCACCTCATCCACAACCTTGACGTGCTCGGCATGGGGGATATGGGTGAAGTCATTGGGCCCAGAGCAGATCAACGCCCGCTCGCTCAATTGCGCGCAGGCCGCGCTGATCATGGTGACGGTGTCACCGGGAGATGCGATCGGCGTGCTGCCGAAGCCGAAGTAGATCGGCGGCGCTCCCGCGGCAATCCACGACAAGACCTCCTCATCGTCATCCGTCGGCAGCTCCAGCGTCAGCGCCCCGACGAAGGGCCGTCGCCCATCTGATTCCACCCATTCGGCTGCCGGGCCGGGCAAGCAGAGCTCGTCGTAAGCCTGGATCTCCAGCGAGAGCGGCGAGGGTCCGGTTCCGTCCGGCAACCCCAGTTCCCGGCGTTGAGCGCCTTCCGCGACCTTCGTAATGAGCGAAAACAGCCAGCCCGACGACCAAATCCGCTCCGGGAAGAGGTGCAGCGCAACCACCGGAATGCCGTAATACTCTGCGACATTGGCGGCCAGCCCCTGCTCGTTGAAGCCCGCCACCAGCAGGTCGGCCCCATTTGTCAACGACGTCAACGTCGCGCTCTTCCCCGCCGCGACCTGGGCAACATATTCGATGGGTTCGTGGATCGCACTGAGCGGATTCTGCATCATGCGGACGACATCCTCGTCGCCCAGGTGCGCCTGCCAGTCCCGGCCGTAGGGAACCGCGGTAAGCCCCGCCGACTCGATGAAGCGAAGCATGTGCGGTGGCACCGCCATGCGCACGTCGTGGCCTCGGCGCAGCAACTCCAGAGCGGCGGCGGCGCAGGGCTCGACATCGCCGCGACTTCCATAACCCGCCACCACAAATTTCATCGTTGCTCAGGCAGAGCGTCCCTGGCGGGCGGCGTCTTCCAGGAGATCGGCGGCGCGGGCCAGACTTTCGGCGGGTTTGGTCATCTGAGCGGCGACCTCACGGGCTCGAGCGTGGTATTGCGGAGCCAGGATCTCACTCAGGATCGCCACCAGTGATTCCTGGGTGGTGGTCGAAAAGTGACGACAGGAGCCGACTTTCAGTTGTTCGACCGCAACTGCCCAGATCGGCTGATCGAGCCAGAACGCGAAGAGGATCAAGGTGGGGATTCCGGCTCGCAGGGCCGCGGCCGTGGTGCCGGAGCCCCCGTGGTGGACGATCGCGCGGCAGGCCGGAAAGACAGCCACTTGGCCTACCGTGTCCACAATCTTGACGTGGTCGGCCTGCGGGATGTGGCTGAAGTCATTGGATCCAGACTCGATCAACGCCCGCTCGCCCAACTGCGCGCAGGCCGCGCTGATCATGGCGATCGTGTCAGCCGGCATTGTGACCTTCATGCTGCCAAAGCCGAAGTAGATCGGCGGCGGTCCCGCGGCGATCCACGACAAGATCTCGTCGTCGGCGGCCGTCGGCAACTCCAGCGTCAGCGCCCCGACGAAGGGCCGCCAGCCACCTGGTTCCACCCATTCAGCTGTCGGGCCGGGCAAGCAGAACTCATCGTAGGCTTGGATCTCCAGCGATCCGCCTTCCTCCATCAGTTGGGCCGAGGCTCCGGTTGCCTCCGGCAAGCCGAGCGCACGACGGTGGGCACTCTCGGCCTCCTGCGTTAAGCGCCAGTCCAGCCCCTGGAGCTTGATAATCCGCATCGGATACATGTGCAGCGCGGCCAACGGAATGCCGTGAAACTCCGCAACATTGGCGGCCAGCCCCTGCTCGGTTATGCCGGCGACCAGCAGGTCGGCCCCATCTGCTAACTCGGTCAGCGTCATGCCCTTCTCCGCCCACACGTGGGTGTAATGTTCTGTCGCCTCGCGTACTTTGGTGATCGGATTCTCGATCTTCGCGAAATCTTCGCGGAACCCCTCGACCAGCCGTGAGTTCGGCCCGTAGGCGACCGCGGCAAGCCCCGCCGCCTCGGCGAAGCCAAGCATGTTCGGCGGGACCGCCATGCGCACCTCGTGACCTCGGCGCAGCAACTCCCGACCGACGGCGACACAGGGCTCGACGTCGCCCCGACTCCCATAACCCGCCACCACAAACTTCATCGACGCAACCTAACTCGCGGTGATGCACACACGTTCAAGCAGGAACGGTACCGCCGTTCGATCGTCGAGGGACCCGACAGCGGCCCTTGACGCATCGTATGGGCTTGGCTGTCAAGCGGCATTCTGTTGAGCGTGGTCACGGGGGCCCATGCCGTGCGCCTTCGCCGATCAGCCAAAGCGCCCCCGGCGGGCAGCGTCTTCCAGGAGATCGGCGGCGCCGGCAACGCTTTCGGCGGGTTTGGTCATCCGGGTGGCGACCTCACGGGCTCGAGTGACGCATTGCGGAGTGACGATGGAGCGCAGGTCCGCGACCAATGCTTCCTGGGTGGTTTCCGAAAACTGCCGGCCGGAGCCGACTCCCAGGCGGGTGACCACTTCTGCCGAGATCGGATGGTCGATCCACATCCAGAGGATCAAGGTGGGGATTCCGGCTCGCAGGCTTGCGGCCGTGGTGCCGGTGCCCCCGTGGTGGACGATCGCGCGGCAGGCCGGAAAGACGGCCGCGTGATTTACCGCACCCACAACCTTGACGTGCTCGGCTTGCGGGATTTGGGTGAAGTCACTTGCACCAGAGCAAATCAACGCCCGCTCGCCCAACCGTGTGCAGGCCGCGCTGATCATGGCGACCGTATCGGCGGGAGATGGGACCCGCATGCTGCCAAAGCCGAAGTAGATCGGCGGCGTTCCCGCGCCAATCCACGACAAGACCTCATCGTCGGTATCCGTCGGCGACTCCAGCGTCAGCGCCCCGACGAAGGGCCGTCGCCCACCCTGTTCCGCCCATTCGGCTGCCAGCCCGGGAAAGCAGAGCTCGTCGTAGGCCTGGATCTCCAGCGATCGCGTCGCGGGTCCGGGTGTCTCCGGCAAGCCGAGTGCCCGGCGGTAGGCGTCTTCAGCCTCCTTCGTTATGCGCCAATGCAGCCACCCGAAGTTCAAAAGCTGTGTCGGAAAGATGTGCAGCGCGGCCAGCGGAATGCCGTGATACTCCGCGACGTTGGCGGCCAGCGTCTGCTGGTTGTGGCCTGCCAAGAGCAGGTCGGCCCCATCTGCCAGCGCCATCAGCGTCGTGCCCCTCTCCACCCAGTCCTGCGTGACACGCTCGATAACTTCGGGCAACACGCCGATCGGATTCTGGATCTTCGAGCCGTCGCCGCGGAGCACCTCGACCTCCTGCGAGTCCAGCCCGTAGGCGACCGCAGCAAGCCCCGCGGACTCGACGAAGCCAAGCGCGTCGTTCGGGACCGCCATGCGCACGTCGTGACCTCGGCGCAGTAGCTCCTGACCGACGGCGACGAAGGGCTCGACATCGCCGCGAGTTCCGTAGTTCGCCAGCACAAATTTCATCGGCGCAAACCTAGCCTTTCACTAGGTGTCCTATTCCTGCTTGTCATGTTGTGGCTGAACAAATGAACGAAGATGACGGCGAGTCTGATGATCTGGTGCGCCGGCCTCGCCGTCTCTGTGTCTGCCTCGCGTATAGTCGCCGTGCCACTCCGGTTGCTGTCCCGCGGCGACCCTCGCTGCAGTCTCGTACCGATCTGCCGTGCCACGTTCGCGAAGAAACAACTCATGCTTCCGCTGCAGATCTTCGTCAGACTCGATGCGCCTGAGTTCGGGGGCGAACTCTTCAAGCTCGGCTCGGCGCTGCGGGACGATCATGCAGATCGGCTCGTCGACCTCGAATCGCACCGGCATCA
>NZ_DATMLH010000146.1:0-8695 GCF_035570115.1 Mycobacterium sp. | reverse complement strand
GAGGGCTTTCTCGTTGGGCATCCCCCCGGTGTCGTGGATACCGCGCAGATACGCCTCGACCAGCCCCGTCTTGCTCGCGAAGAGCTGGTACATCGTGCGCTTTGACACGCCTGCCTCTTCCGCGACGCGTTCCACCCCCGTGGCGTGGATGCCTTCGCGGTAGAAGAGCGATCCGGCGGCGGACAGGATCCTTTCCCGCGCGTTGGCGCTGCTCGACGCAGGATCGGTGTGCTTATCGTTCATCGGAACACCAGTATACCGATCAGTTTTCAGACGATCGAATCGCCTTTTTGTAGTCTGTCTCGGAATACCGATCGGTTTCCGGGCGTTGTCGCGGGAGTCAGCACAGGCATCTGCCAGCGGGAAGGCGATAACCATGACCACCAAGAGCGATCTATTCCTGATCACCGGCGCTACCGGCAAGACCGGTGCACACACCGTCCGCTTGTTGCGTGAACGAGGGCTTCGCGTCCGCGCATTCGTGCACGCGTTGGACGACCGTGCGCACCGGCTAGCGGAGCAAGGCGCCGAAATCGTTCAGGGCGACCTGCTGGACTTTCCCGCCGTCAGCGCCGCGATGCCCGGCGTCACCGCAGCCTACTTCAATTATCCGATTGTCCCGGGCTTGATCGAGGCGACGGCGAACTTCGCTCAGGCCGCCAGTGAGGCCGGTGTGCACGCCGTCGTGAACATGTCCCAAATCTCGGCGCGACGTGAAGCTAAAAGCACTGCCGCACGGCAGCATTGGATCGCCGAGCGGCTCTTGGACCGCACGGCGCTCGTCACCACACATCTGCGACCCACCTTCTTCATGGAATGGCTGAACGGATTCTGGGTTCGCACCGACAGCCAAGAAGGCATCTATCGACTGCCCCTGGCCGACGTTTGCCACGCCCCCATCGCCGCGGCCGATCAAGCCAACGTCATTGCAGCGATTCTGCAGAACCCCGACCCGCATGACCGCCAGGTCTATCCACTGTTCGGTGCCGAGGAGCTCGATTGGTACGCCATCGCCGCGAAAGTCGGTGACACTTTGGGCATTCCGGTCCGCTACGAGCCGATCGAGATCTCGACATTCGCCGCAGGTCTGGCGGCCGCCGGTGGGTCCGCCCATTTTGTGCAGCATCTCAGCAACGTGACGCAGGACTACCGCGACGGCGTCTTCTCCGGCATCAACAACCTCGTCGAGCTGATCGGCGGATCCAAACCAACGACCGTTGAAGAGCACGTCGCCGCCACCCGCGCCACATTCGCCACAGACGGCCCGTTCGGCATCACCGACGCGCGACTACCCGCCGCATAACGCCAGGTCGACACCGAAGCGAGCGGTCCGACTACGCGCCGATCTCGGGCATCAACTCGCCCATCTCGATGGCGTTGCTGGCCGGAGTCTCCTCGAGGGCCAGCAGCATCTGAACATCGGCGGCGCCAGTCGCGCTCTGAAGCAGCGACTTGAGCCCAAAGAGCAGTTTGCTCCTATAGTCGGCCGGCCGACCCGCGCGGACCTTGACCGTCAGAATCACCGCCGGCCCTGCCTCGCGGCCGATAAAACCGTCACCGGGAGAAAAGCTGTTGAAGAGGATCTTCGTGTAAGCCTCGTCCAAACCGGACATTTGGCTGTGAAACTCGGTGATCTGCGCAGCGAGCGCCGCCTTCGCTTCCGAGGAAAGCAATCCGTCCGGGGTTGTGATCTTGTAGAGCGGCATCGTGATCTCAGCCTTTCGTTCTGGAGCGTTGTCGCACCTAGCTGATTGTGGCGCGGCTGCGAGGCAAATCGCTGAATCCGCACGAAGGTTGTTCTCGGGCACAGCGGTTGGGGTGGATCGCTGTCGCCGGTGACATCGACAGACTCAGCGGTCTCTGGGCACGGTGGTAGCCAGCCTGGGACGTAGCCAGCCAGCCCGTCGTCACGAATTCGTCGCCGGGCCGAACATCGTTGCGGCTCAGAATCTGTCGAAGATGCTGTTGACAATGTCGTCACCGATGCCGATGCCTGCGCCGGTGACGATCGCCTGGCCAAACCGCCCGCCAAGGAACCGCTGCAATGTGCCGCCAGATGGCGCGGGCTGCTGGTACTGCGGTTGGTATTGGGGCTGATACTGAGGTTGGTATTGCGGCGGTTGCGCGTATTGGGCGGTTGGCGGGTAGTACGACGGCGCGGACGGCTCGGTGGTAGCGACATGGTTGTCAACCAGCGCGTGAATCGCCTGCAGGAGTTCCGTGGTCGTGCTTTGCTCGTCGCGGATGGATAGCGCGATCTCCTTGAGATCCAATGCCCATTCACGGGCATTGGGGTCGCCTGCAGCGGCCGCGGTGGACAATTTGCCGGCGAGCGTCTGGATCAGCGTCGCGGTTTGTTGCGCCTGTTGCTGCAGAGCACTGAATTGGCGGTCAACGGTCTCGGTGTCCACTGTCGCGCTCCCTTAGCTAGGTGTCCGAACTGATTCCTACCATCAGAGCCGACGTTGCTGAGACCCGGCTGAATGATTTCTATGATTCGCTGGGGGCAGGCGGACTTCGCTCTGATGCGCGCTCAGATCGTAGATACCATTCCACCGTCGCATCTGATCGCTGTGCCAGTGATGTATGAAGCCTGGGTGCTACAGAGAAAGGCCGCAGCGGCGCCAAATTCCTCGGGCTGGCCGTAGCGACCCATGGGTATCTGGCGAAACACTTCCTGTTCGGCCTCGGCGACCGAGACGCCAAACGCCTCCGCGACGGCTTTGTCGATCTTACGAGTTCGCGCTGTCGAGACACGCCCGGGTAGAAGCGAATTCACCGTAATACCCAGCGGGGCAACCTCTCCGGCAAGCGTCTTCAAATATCCTGACAGCGCGGCGCGGCCCAAGTTGGACAATGCCAGATTGGGTATCGGTTCAACCACGCTGGTGGAGCTGATGCTCAGGATGCGTCCCCACCGCTTCGCCGACATGCCGGGAAGGGCCAATCTCACTAACTCCAGCTGTGGCATAAGCAATGTCGCTAACGCCGAATCGGCCGCACCAGCCTCGATGTCAACCGCACGCCCCGGCGGCGGACCCGGTCCATTAAGAACCAAGATGTCGATATCACCGACTTTGTCAGTCGCAGCCTCGAATAGTTGCCCGGCACCGCCCTCGCCCGCAAGGTCACATCCGATCGCAACCGCCCGGGGCAATCCCGCGGCCACCTCCTCCGCGCGATCGGCCGACCGGCCGTTGATGACCACAGTCGCGCCTTCGCCAGCAAGCGCCTGTGCGGTTGCCAGCCCCAATCCCGACGTCGACGCGCAAATCAACGCGGTGCGCTGATCTAATCCAAAATCCATTGAACTGCCTTTCAAGCACAGTCCGGTCGAGAGTACTCAGCCGCGGTCTTCAGCATGAGGGTAACGGCCGACGATGCGATCAGCGGTCGAGAAGGCGGGTGAGCTCCCGTCTGAGGTCCGGCCAGGGATCTCGCTGAATCGGAGTCGTTCGAGGCTGGACGGTGAGTGTGAGCGCGAGGCCCCGCATGGCATCGAGCGCGACGCTGAATCGCCGGGTCCACTCGGCGCGCGGGACGTTCGCCGGTGCCGCGTGGGCGGCGATCGCGGCGAATACGGCGGATTGGGGCCGCTCCAGCGGGGCAAGCGCGGCGTACAGCTCGGGATCGTCGGCGGCAGCGATCCACACCTTGACCCATACGGCGTACAGGTCGTCGGTGAACGCGGTCCAGAGCACGTCGAGCAGAGCAGGCGTACGGCGCGCCCCGCCGACGGCCGCCGCCTGCGCGGCCCGAGCCCGCAAGTCGGTCTCCATTCGACGCCAGACCTCGTCGAGCGCCGTGGCGATGAGATCAACCCGGGCCGGGAAATGATGTGCAATCGCCCCGAGCGACGCTCCGGCGGACTCCGCGATCTGTCTGGTGGTCGTGGCCGGATACCCGTGATCGGCAATGGATCTGATGGTCGCCTCGATCAGACGGGCGCGGGTCTGATCGCGCCGCGCCTGCTGCGTCCGCGGAGTGCCGCCGCGAACCGGAGTCGATGCCACCAGAACACTATATATAGACGACAGGTCAGTTGACCTGTAACCTAGCGCCAGGTCACTTGACCCGTAATGTTGAATCCTGGAGGTATGCCCGTGACCGGTGCCGAAACCGCGACACGAACGGCACCGACCGACGGCGGGCTGCGCGTGGAACATCCGGCAGACGGTGTACGGGTACTGGTCCTCGATCGCCCGGGTCGCCGCAACTCTCTCGATCTCGATGTCTTCACCCGACTGGCCCACGAATTGGCGGTGATAAGCGCCGATTCCGCCGTCAGGGCGGTGATTCTCACTGGCGCCAACGGTGCGTTCAGCGCAGGCGCAGACTTCGGCGCGCTCGAGCACCTTTCGCAGCAGTCCGAGACTGAAGTGGCCGAATTGTTGGCCCAGCTGATGCGCGTCGTCGAGTCGCTCTGGGCATTGCCGCAACCGACGATCGCCGCCATCGATGGGCCCGCGGTCGGTGGCGGTATGTCGCTGGCACTGGCCTGCGACATCCGAGTGGGATCACCCACGATGGCTCTGTTTCCGCCGTTCATCCGAATGGGCCTTCTGCCGGATATGGGCGCGAGTTGGATGCTGCCGCGCCTGATCGGCGAGGGTGCGGCGTTGCAGTTACTGCTGACGGGACGACCGACCGACGCCGAAAGCGCGCTGCGAATAGGGCTGGTACACCAGCTGAGTGACGATGCCTTCGCCACGGCGCTCGATCTCGCCACGACATTTGCCGCGCGCCCCGCCGCAGCGGTCCGGGCGACCAAGCGACTGCTGCGTGGGGCCGCCGACGGCACCCTCGCGCAGGCGATCGACCTCGAAGCGGCCGCCCAGGCGGCAGCGATTCATGGCAGCGAGTTCGCCGACCTGTTCGCAACATGGCGGGCCACCCGGAGCGCCGACTGATGACCGGCGTTCGATGTGGACACGTCTTCCGAGACTATGAAGACGTGCGTGCCCGCGCCGGCGCAGTGGCGAACGGGCTTGCCGCCCTTGATGTGACGGCCGGTGATCGAGTAGCCATCTACCTGCACAACGAGATCGCATTCGTCGAAGCGAGCATTGGTATCGGGATGCTGGGCGCCATACCGGTGCCGGTGAACTGGCACTGGCAAGGGGCCGAGCTCGCCTATCTGCTCGATGACAGCGATAGCAAAGTGATCTTCGCCCACACCAGCCTCATCTGCACCGCCGAGGCGGTAGCCGGCGATCGGGCACTGATCGAAGTCACCCAGGAATCGGAACCGCCGACCGGAAGACATCCGGTCTACAAGGACTGGTTGGCGCTGCAGGGTCCATGCTCAGAACCGCCCAGGCAGGCACCGATGGCGATGGTGTACACCTCCGGCACGACGGGCAGACCCAAGGGCATCGTCCGCGCGCCGTCCAACCCCGTGCAGGCGCAAGCCATTGCGGGGTTGCTGCTCGAGACACTCGGGCTGGCCCCAGGGATGCGAACCCTGGTGGCAGCGCCGATGTACCACAGCGCGCCCAATGCTCACGCGCTCGTGAGTGCGGCCGCCGGCATCGATCTCACGATCATGGCAAGCTTCGACGCCGAGGAACTACTACGACTGATCGAAGAACACCAGATCGATCACTTCCAAGCTGTCCCAACGATGTTCGTCCGATTACTGCGCCTTCCCGACGAGGTCCGGGAGAAGTACGACGTCTCCTCGCTGAAGTCCGTCGCGCACGCCGCTGCGCCATGCCCGCCCGAAGTGAAACGACGCATTATCGACTGGTTTGGGCCGATCGTCCGTGAGTTTTACGGCGGCACCGAAACCGGTCCCTGCGTGGCGTGCGACAGCCCTGACTGGCTCGCGCACCCCGGCACCGTCGGACGCCCGATCAGAGACGCCGACGTCAGGATCTACTCCCAGAACGGAGATCTGCTGCCAGAAGGCGAATCTGGGCGCATCCACCTGCGGCCACCGTCGGTTGTGCCGAACTTCACCTACCACGGCAATCCGGACAAGCGGGCCGCAATGGAGGTGGACGGATACCTCGACATTGGCGACGTCGGCTACCTCGATCACGACGGGTTTCTCTACCTCAACGACCGCAGCACGGACATGATCATTTCGGGCGGAGTGAACATCTATCCGGCCGAAATCGAGGCGTGCCTGCTCGAACTCGACGGCATCCGCGACGTCGCCGTCTTCGGCGTACCAGACGATGAGTTCGGGGAGGCGATCGCCGCCCACGTCGAGGCGACCGGCCTGACCGAAGGCGAAGTGCGCGAACACGTCCGAACCAATCTGGCGCATTACAAAACTCCCAGAATCATCGTGTTCGACAACGACCTGCCTCGAGAAGACACCGGAAAACTGATGAAGCGCAAGATCCGCGCGCGATACTGGCCGGCGGCGCGGTGACGGATCGATCGTTCATGCCGAAAGCGCGAGTTGCCGGCCGTTGGGTCGCCGGTGGGGAGCGGCCAGCGTACGGCCACCGCTGCCGCTAGACTCAATCCCGCGTCGTCGCGATCCGCGATGGCTCGACGTTATCGGCTCGCCCAAACAGGCTTATTAGCGACGAGTACAACATGACATCCCGCCACGCAGACCCGAATGCGGCTTCTTCGGTGCGCGATCCGGTGGCCCCGGTCGTCGACGACCTGCCCCAAGGCCTCGCCGACACCGTCGCCGAACTCATTGGGAAGCCACGCGCCCGCGGCTGGATCCACCTCTGCTCGGCGGTGATCGCCACCGTGGGCGGCTTAGCATTGGTGCCGGTTGCGGGGATCACGTCGTCGCAGAAAGCTGTCCTTGCGACCCTGATCTACACAGTCACCATTGTCGCAATGTTCAGCGTCAGCGCCGTCTATCACCGCAAGCACTGGCACAATCCGGTGGCCTTGAAGTGGATGAAGCGGCTCGACCACTCGGCGATCTTCGTCTTCATCGCCGGCAGTTACACTCCCTTCGCGCTGTTGGCGATGCCGCCGCGCACCGGCGCCGAAATGCTGGCCATCGTGTGGATGGGCGCAGTGGCCGGTGTGGCACTCAAGATGTGGTGGCCGTCGGCCCCGCGATGGGTCGGCTTGCCGCTGTACCTCCTACTCGGCTGGGTGGCGATCTGCTTCGCCGGCAGCCTGCTCGACGGCGGGGGTCCGATCGTGGTCAGCCTGCTCGTCCTCGGCGGGATCCTCTACAACGTCGGCGCCATCCTCTACGGCGTTCGCTGGCCGAACCCGTGGCCGCATACATTCGGCTATCACGAGTTTTTTCACGCCTTCACCGCAGCTGCGGCGGTGAGTCACTACGTCGCCGTGTGGTTCGTCGTCCTATAACTTGGCCCCGACGCCTAGCACCCTGCTTCTCGATAGATTGCTCGGATGACAAACATCCTGCTGATCGCCGCTGTCATCGCCTCCGTCGCGGTAAGCCTATGGCTCGTCCAGCGAGGTGGTCGCAACCGCTGAAGTCTGCTTACGAAGAAACCTCGAAAAGCGGTTGACAACGCCGAGTGCACAAATGCACTGCGACGATGGCATACGCATGCGCAGACTATTCAGAGGGTTGCCGTGCCCGCTTCCCGCGCGGCTACGTTGCGCGCGGGATGCGATGCCCCCGCGCCGAGGTGCCTGGGTGGCGGATCGTGTTGTGCCCGAGCTTGCGATTGTGCATGGGTTCGCACGCCGACTTCTGGCGTTCGAGCTGCCGGATCAACTCATACTTGGCTTCGTGAAGGGCGCGGGTGATGTCGCGGTTGTCGGCGACGGCCACGAGCGGCGGGAGACCAGGCAACGTGGTCCGCAACGTGACACGCTGCTCCTTGCGGCCGCGGTCCTGCAACGAGACTTCCAGGCTGATGTCAGGCGGGTCCCACCGGCCCAGATGCGGCTCGAGCGTAGCCAACGCCTCCAGCACGTGCGGACGTTCCTTGGCGACGAATCCCGCACCCATGTGCAGGACATACTCGCCGAGCGGATTATGCGTTTTGTCGCTGGACCTTCTCATCGTGCTGATGGTGACCTCATCTCGGGTGATCTGGTTGCTGAACGATCGTGGCCAGCAGCTGCGGAAGTGGCGCGGTGGCGAAGCCGATGGCGCCGTCGGCGATCCCGTAGGGGATCACCAGGGTGTCGGCGTGAACGAGCGCGCCGCACGAGTAGACGACGTTGGGCACGTAGCCGTTCTGTTCGTCGCGAGCGGGGCTGAGCAATGGGCGTCGTAGCTGGCCGAGCACCCGGGTCGGATCGTCGAGATCAAGCAGAATCGCGCCGATGCTGTACGTGCGCATGGGTCCGACGCCGTGGGTGAGCACCAGCCAGCCTGCATCGGTTTCGATTGGCGGGCCGCAATTTCCGAGTTGCAGCGCTTCCCATGCCTCGACCGGCTGCTGGCAGGGCGACGCGCTCGTCCAGACCGCAAGATGGTCGGCGAAGGCGACGGTGTTGGTCTCGCGGTCCGATCGCGACATGGCGGCATAGCGACCGTGTATTCGTCGGGGGAACAAGGCCAAACCCTTATTGGCCGCGGCCTTCCCGACGAGCGGCCCGGAGGTGAAGGACTGGAAGTCCTCGGTCTTGAGCAGTTGTTGGCTGATGTGGGATCCGCTGTAGGCCGTGTAGGTGGCGTAGTAGGTGACCGAGCCGTCGTCGTCGACGAAGCGGACGAAGCGGGCGTCCTCCATGCCGGCCTGCTCGGCCTCCATCGACGGCCACAGCACGCGCTCGGAAACCG
>NZ_DATMLH010000145.1:0-14045 GCF_035570115.1 Mycobacterium sp. | reverse complement strand
CAACACCGTCGAGGTCATCGGCCGCGATCAGTCCAAGGCCGCTGACCTGGCCAAGGCTCTCGGCGGCAGCGCCACGACGGGAGAGTTCGGCGCCGTCCCGGCCGGGGACATCGTCATCGTGGCCCTGTTGTACGCCAATGTTGTTCCGGTCGTCGCCCAGTACGGAAACGCCCTCGCGGGCAAGGTCATCGTCGACATCAGCAACCCCTTCAATTCCGCGGCCGACGGGCTAGCCATCCCCGATGGCACCTCGATCGCGCAAGATGTCGCCAAGGCGGCCCCGGCCAGCGCCAGCGTGGTGAAGGCATTCAACACCATCTTCGGTGTTGTCCTGGCCCAGGGCCGGCCGCTCGACGTCTTCATCGCCGGCGACGACGCGCGCGCCAAGGCGGGCGTGGCGGAGTTCATCGAGAGCCTCGAGCTGCGCCCGCTAGACGTCGGCGGCTTGCACATGGCGCACTGGCTGGAAGGAACGGGCCTGGTCGTGATGGGCCTCGCCCGCCACGGGGTGGGGAACTACGACTTCGCCCTCGGCGCCACCGTTCCCGGCTGAGCCGCACCGCCGCCGGTCCAAGCCGTGAACGAACAGGGGCGCCGTGCGCCCCGACAATGGTTGATGGATCACCGAAAGGATTCGCTATGTCAGATATCAGTGTCGGCCGACGATCGTCTGCCCGGAGAGGATTCTCGCGATGAAGCTTGGCTTCGCACTTCCCATAGTCGGGCCCGCTATCAGCAGCGCCGCTGGTCTGAGCGCGTTCTGCCGCGAACTCGAGGACCTTGGCTACGACACGCTGTGGGTCGGCGATCGGCTGGTCACGCCGGTTGATATGCACAGCACCTATCCGGGCAAAGAGCAGCCGTACCCGCCGCAGATGACCCGTTACCTCGATCCGGTGCTGCTGTGGACCGTCGCCGCGACGGCGACCAGCCGGGTGCGGCTCAACGCCAGCACGCTCAGCACGTTCTACTACGAGCCGCCGCACTTGGCCCGGCTGCTGACCACGCTCGACGTGCTCAGCGACGGCCGCCTTGACGTTGGCGTGGGAATCGGGTGGATGAAGGACGAGCACGACATCGCCCGCGGCGCGGACTGGCACCGGCGCGGGAAGATGCTCGATGACCTGCTGGCGTTTCTGCACGAGTGGTGGACGACCACCCCGGTGTCCTGGGACAGCGAGTTCTTCTCGCTGCCGCCGGTCCATGCCGACCTGCGACCGGTTCAGGCGGGCGGTCCGCCCATCTGGATCGGCGGTGCCAGCGAGGCCGCGATGCGCCGGGTCGGCCGCAGCGGCACCGGCTGGCTCGGGGTCGAGGGGCTGCAGGACGAGGTCACCGACTACTTGTGGTCGATTGCGCGTCGTGCGGCACAGGACGCCGGCCGCGATCCCGACGCGCTGAAGACGGCTATGCGGATCAACCTCGAACCGGGCACGTCCGTTGACTCGGTTGCCGGCAGGCTCAAGCGCCTCGCGGGGTCCGGTGCTGATGAGGCGATCGTGGATGCCTTCGCAATGTTCCCCAGCCTTGACCAGATGCTTGACTTCGCCAGCCAGGTAATCGCGCGCACCGGTCGGTTGTGACCATCGTGGGAAAGCTTGACGGCAAGGTAGCGGTGATCACGGGTGGATCAAGCGGCATGGCGCTGGCCGGCGCCACGCTGTTCGTTGAAGAAGGAGCTCGCGTTTTCATCTCGGGTCGGCGGCAGGAAGCTTTGGATGAAGCCGTCAAGCTGATCGGCCGAAACGTGACCGGCGTGCAGGCTGATTCGGCCAACCTGGACGATCTGGACCGTTTGTTCGACGCGGTCAGGCGGGAAAAGGGCGCCGTCGACGTGTTGTGGACAAGTGCCGGGACGGGCGAGGAGCCCAAGCTCGGCGAGATCACCGAGCAGCACTTCGATGCCGCTTTCGGGCTGAACGCGCGCGGCACGCCCTTCACGGTGCAGAAGGCATTGCCACTGTTCAACGACGGTGGCTCGATCTTCATGACCGGGTCAATCGCATCGGTCAAGGGCTTTCCGTTCTGGAGTGTGTACGCGGCGAGCAAGGCCGTACTGCATGCCTACGCCCGCGTGTGGTTGTCCGAGTTGAAGGACAGGAGGGTCCGGGTCAACGTGCTGACCCCGGGCCAGGTCGCCACGCCGATACAGGAGCAGTTGTTCGACGAGGAGACGAAGGCGCAGTTTGAGGCATTGATCCCACGGGGAAAGATGGGCAGCCCTGAGGAGATTGCGACGGTCGCACTGTTCCTCGCCTCGGACGACTCAAGCTATGTCAATGGTATGGAGTTGATTGTCGACGGCGGCACCACGGCATTCTGACTACGCACCACGCTTGAGCGGAGGAATGGATAAGTCGCTGTCCGGAATTGCGGTCTGTTTTCGCAGCTAGAATCCCGTTTTGCCGCCAGGAGCCGCTCGACGTATTTCGCAAGTACGAGTCAACCACGGCTTTAGGGTTGCTGCGAAAACGCTGCTACCTGGCGCCCGGTGTAGGGGCAAATATGTTTAAGCGCAATCGCCGTGCCGGCGTTCTGTTCCCCAGGGCGCTCTGCGCGTAGGCCGGTGGCGGCGGGCAAAGTCGCAGCCGAAAAAACAAACTCCGCTAGGGAGAAACTCCATCAAGATCACCCGCTCACAATGGGGGCCTACGCCGGATTCTCGCGAGCTGGAATCTTGCGAGAAGATCTCGCGCGATGGTCAGTACGATCTCCCGCTCCTCATGCCCGGGGATTGGCGTGTCTGCGCACGACGGTGCGTGGCTGAACAATCCGATCGACACGCCGTGCTTCAGGATGGTGATCTGGTACCCCTCGGTCGGGAAATGCTCCCGCGGCCTGATGACCGACCATCTATATCCACTCGGTAGCTCTGGCAGTTCGCCGTCGTACTCGTGGACAACACTTGGTCTCCTCATGTCCCCGCCGAGTGCGCCTTAAGTGACGCCGCCATCTCCTTGCGCGCGTCGCGGAGGTTGGCCACCTCTGGTGCCGTGGCAGGTTCGGTGCTGGTGGTCATCTGACTTCCCTTTTTGCTGGAGCCGGCCTTTTACCCGCCTTACCAGCAGCTTACGCCCCGAACGGGTTCGCTATCTGTGTGTAGGGTGTGAATGTGGGAGCCAATTGTGTTGGCGCGCACTGCATTTGAGGTCAGGCGGCCTGGCGCGTTGCCACTGTGGCGCGTGTGGAGTCTAAATTGGGGTATCGCCGCCGCCGCAGTAGCGGCCTATTTTGCCGCTAGGAGCCGCTCGACGTATTTGGCGATGACGTCGACTTCGAGGTTCACCGGCGTCCCGGGCGGGGCCTGACCCAGTGTGGTCAGCTCGCGGGTGGTTGGGATCAGCGACACCTCAAACCAGTCGTCGCCCAGTCCGGACACGGTCAGCGAAATACCGTCGACGGTGATAGAGCCTTTTTCGACCACGTAGCGGGCCAGTCCGGCGGGCAGCCCGATCCGGACCACCTCCCAGTGCTCGGCGGGCGTGCGGGCCTGGATCTGCCCGGTGCCGTCCACGTGTCCTTGCACGATGTGCCCGCCAAGCCGACTGTTCAAGGCCGCGGCGCGCTCGAGGTTGACCGGGCTGCCGGCGGCCAGCCGGCCCAAGCTCGATCGGCTGAGCGTCTCGCCCATCACGTCGGCGGTGAACTGACCCTCCGGCAGCACGTCAACCACCGTCAGGCACACGCCGTTCACCGCGATCGAATCGCCGTGACCGGCATCGGCGGTAACGACAGGACCACGGATGGTAAAGCGCGCGGAATCGCCCAGGTCGTCCTTACCGACGACCTCACCCAATTCCTCGACGATTCCGGTGAACACCGCCTCAGGCTAATGAGTCGGGCGTCCGCGCGCGATGTCGCCGTTACCTCGGGCTTCGGCGGCGGGTGAATGACACCCTCTACGATGCACCTATGCCGACGCGTCGCCGATTAGGCCCAATCCTCGCCGTCCTCGCCGCCCTCAGTATCGCCGCAGCTCTGGTCGGCGGCTGCTCGTCATCCAAGCAGTCCGCCGCGCCCCTTCCGGATGCGGCCACGCTGCTCAGCAAGTCCAACCTGACCACCAGAAACGTCAAAAGCGTGCACTTGGTGCTGTCGGTAACCGGCAAGATCAAGGGACTACCGGTCAAGACGCTGACCGGCGACCTGACCACGTCGCCTGACACCGCCGCCAAGGGCGATGCCAACCTCACGGTCTTGGGCTCGAGCGTTGATGCTCAGTTCGTGGTCAATGACGGAACCCTCTTCGCGGCGCTGACCCCGGGCCATTGGGAAAGCTTCGGTCCGGCGTCCGCGATCTACGACCCGTCCGAGATCCTCAACCCGAACACCGGCCTGGCCAACGTGTTAACCAACATCAACAACCCCAAGTCCGAGTCGCGCGAAACCATCAACGGACAGAGCACGGTCAAGATCACCGGAACGGCCTCGGCGGATGCGGTGAATGGGCTGGCGTCCCAACTCAAGGCCACTCAGCCGCTGCCGGCGACGGTCTGGATCCAAGAAACCGGTGATCACCAACTGGTGCAGGCCAACCTGGACCAAAGCCCGGGCAACTCGATCCAGATGACGCTGTCGAACTGGAACGCGCCGGTGCAGGTCACCGCGCCGCCGGTAGCCGGATGACGGCGCCGCACGCCGGCCGCGGAGTCGCAATCGGCGCGGGCAGCCTCGCCGTACTGCTTGGTGCCCTCGACACCTATGTCGTGGTCACCATCATGCGCGACATCATCAACACCGTCGGCATTCCGATCAATCAGCTGCAGCGCATCACGCCGATCGTCACCTGGTACCTGCTCGGCTACATCGCCGCGATGCCGCTGCTGGGCCGCGCCTCGGACCGATTCGGCCGCAAACGGCTGCTTCAGGCCAGCCTGGCCGCGTTCATCGTCGGCTCGGTGGTGACCGCGCTTTCCACCGACCTGCAGGTGCTGGTGGTCGGCCGCACCATTCAAGGCGTGGCCAGCGGTGCACTGCTGCCGGTGACGCTGGCCCTCGGTGCCGATCTGTGGTCTGAGCGCAACCGCGCCGGGATACTCGGCGGCATCGGTGCCGCGCAGGAACTCGGCAGCGTGCTCGGCCCGCTCTACGGAATCTTCATCGTCTGGCTGACGAGTCGCTGGCAGGACGTGTTCTGGATCAACGTGCCGCTGGCGCTGGCCGCAATGGCGATGATCCAGTTCAGCCTGCCATCGCGGGACCGCAGCGCCGACCCGGAAAAGATCGACGTGGTCGGTGGCCTACTGCTCGCGATCACGTTGGGCCTGGCCGTGATCGGGCTGTATAACCCGGCGCCCAACGGTCAACAGGTGCTGCCCTCCTACGGCCAGCCGCTGCTGATTGCAGCGGTGGTCGTCGCGCTGATCTTCGCGCTGTGGGAGCGGTTTGCGCGCACCAAGCTGATCGAGCCGACCGGCGTGCACTTCGCGCCGTTCCTGTCCGCGCTCGGCGCCTCGCTGTGCGCCGGTGCGGCGCTGATGGTGACGCTGGTCGACGTCGAGCTGTTCGCGCAGGGCGTGCTCGGCAAGGAGCAAGACCAGGCCGCCATTCTGCTGCTGCGTTTCCTGATCGCGCTGCCGATCGGCGCGCTACTGGGCGGCTGGATCGCGACAAAGGTCGGCGACCGGGCCATGGCCTTCGTCGGGCTGTCGATCGCCGCCGGCGGCTACTGGCTGATCTCGAAGTGGTCTATCGACCTACTGAGCCAGCGCCACAACATCTTTGGTCTGTTGTCACTGCCGGCCTTGGACACCGACCTGGCGGTCGCCGGCCTGGGGCTGGGGCTGGTGATCGGACCGCTGACGTCCGCCAGCTTGCGAGTGGTGCCGTCGGCGCAGCACGGCATCGCCTCGGCAGCGGTGGTGGTCGCTCGGATGACAGGCATGCTGATCGGGGTCGCCGCGCTGAGTGCGTGGGGCTTTTATCAACTGCCCCACATCGTTTCGAAGCTGTCTACGCGAGTGCCGGCCAACGCCAGCCTGGCGGAACGGATCTTGGCGCAGGCAACGCTCTACCGGCAGGCGTTTGCCGAGATGTACGGGGGGATCTTCACGGTCACCGCCATCGTCTGCGCGGTGGGTGCGGTGTTGGGGCTGCTGATCAGCAGCCGTCGCACCCATGCCGAAGAGCCCGAACTGCGCGAGGAGCAGCCCGTCGCGCCTCGGGTCTAGGCAGCGGCCGAAAAGCGGAGCACAATCGTGGTGTGGCTGCAGGCGATGGGCCCTCATCGCGGCCGGCCGGCAGTTCTGCCGGTGGCGTCCTGATCGCGGTCTACGGCGTGGTTGCGTACTTGATGTTCGTGGTCGTCTTCCTTTATCTGATCGCATTTGTCGCCGACGCTGATTTCCTGGTCGGCGGTGTGCACATCGTCGGCAAGAGCGTCGATCGCGGCGGCATCGGCGACGGCAGCCTCACCGTCGCTGCGGTGGTCATCGACGTGGCGTTGCTCGCGCTCTTCGCGGTCCAGCACAGCGTCATGGCCAGAACAGCGTTCAAAGATTGGTTGACCCGCGTCGTGCCGCCCAGCGCCGAGCGGTCGACGTACGTCCTTGCTTCCAACATTTGTCTGGTCGTTCTCGTCGCTGCGTGGCGTCCGATCACCGACGACGTGTGGCGGGTCAGCGCCCAGCCCTGGCGGACGCTGCTGACCGCTGTCGCTCTGGCGGGCTGGGCGATCGCCCTGCTGAGCACCTTCCTCATCGATCATTTCGATCTGTTCGGGCTGCGTCAGGTGTTCGCGCGACTGCGGGGGGGACAGCCCGTCGAGCACGAGTTCACGACACCGCTTTTCTACCGGGTGGTCCGGCACCCGCTCTACCTGGGGTTCCTGCTCGCATTCTGGGCCACGCCGAGAATGACCGTGGGGCACTTGCTTTTTGCGGTCGCGACGACCGGATACATCTTGTTCGCGGTGAACTTGGAGGAGCGCGACCTTATTCGGCTCTTCGGTCAGCAGTACCGGGACTATCGTCGCCGGGTGCCGTTGCTGATTCCCGGCTTAGGCGGTCGCCCCTGACGGATCCGGTCGCAGGCTCGCGGGGCACCAGGCTCAGCAGCAGATCCGGGCCGACCCGTTCGACACCGTCGTAGCGCCAGCGCAGCGCGCGGGCGATGCTCGGCACCCCCACATCGTCGACCGCAGTGATCGGTCCGCCCAGTAGGATCGGCGCGACGTAGGCCAGGATTCGGTCGATCACCCCCGCCCGCAGAAACGCCCCGGCAAGTGTGGGCCCGCCCTCGAGTAGGACGTCGGTGCGATCGGACAGCGCCTTGAGCACCTCGGCCGGATCGCGGGTGCGGATCACCATCGTGCGCGAGTCGTCATTGAGAACGTTTGCTTCCGAAGGGATTTCGCGCTTACCCACAACCACACGCAGCGGCTGGCGGTCCGCTAGGCCGCCGTCGGCCAACCGGGCGGTCAATGTCGGGTCGTCGGTGAGCACCGTGCCAGTTCCAACCACGATGGCGTCGGCGGCCGCCCGGCGGCGATGCAGGTCAGCACGCGCGGCCTCGCTGGTGATCCACTGACTCGAGCCATCGGCGGCCGCGCTGCGCCCATCGATGCTGGTGGCGTACTTCCACGTCACGTGCGGCAGGCCGGTGCGTTGCTTGTGCAGCCATTCGCGCAGCGGTCCGACCGTGACCAGATCCGCTTCCACGTCGCGGACGACGTGCACGCCTGCGGCGGCCAACCGTGCGGCACCACCGGCCGCCTTTGGGTTCGGGTCGGTCACCGCGTACACCACCGACGCGATGCCCGCCTCGAGCAGCGCATCCACGCACGGCGGCGTCTTGCCGTGGTGGTTGCAGGGCTCCAGGGTGACCACCGCGGTCCCGCCCTGAGCCAGGCGTCCCGCCCGACGCAGCGCCACCACCTCGGCATGGGCGCTGCCCGCCGGTTCGGTACCGCCGGCGCCGGCGACCCGGCCGTCGCGGTCCAGGATGACCGCACCGACCGGCGGGTTGGGGTAGGTGCTGCCCTTGACCAGGTCGGCATGCTCGATCGCGAGTCGCATAGCGGCGTCGTAACTGATGGCCGCCGCCGCAGTGCCCATCAGCGCCACTCGTTCATCTGCGAAGGTGCGGCGACGCGGCACCGGCCCGTCGCCGTAGTGCCTCGACCGCGACCGCCGGGTCCTCGGCACCGTAGACGGCGGATCCGGCGACGAAGCAGTCGACACCGGCCTCGGCGGCCTGCTCGATGGTGTCGGCGTTGATGCCGCCGTCGATCTCAACGAGGATCGTCAACTCGCCGGAGTCGACCAACTTTCGTACCGTGCGCACCTTGCTCAGCACCTCGGGAATGAAGTCCTGGCCCCCGAAACCGGGCTCAACCGACATGACCAGAAAGGTGTCGAAGTCCTTGAGGATGTCCAGGTAGGGCTCCAGCGGGGTGCCCGGCTTGATGCTCAGTCCCGCTTTGGCGCCGGCGGCGCGGATGTCGCGGGCCACGCCGACGGGGTTGTCGGTCGCCTCGGCGTGGAAGGTGACGTTGTAGGCGCCGGCTTCCGCGTACGGCGGCGCCCACCGCTCGGGGTCCTCGATCATCAGGTGGCAGTCCATCGGAATGTCACTGGCGGCCAACAGACTTTCCACCACTGGTAGCCCGATCGTCAGGTTCGGCACGAAATGTGCGTCCATGACGTCGACATGCAACCAGTCGGCGCCTTCGACGACGGCGGCCTCGTCGGCAAGCCGGGCGAAATCAGCGGCCAGTATCGACGGCGCGATCAGCGGTCGATCGGTCTTGCCTGACATGGGCTCAGCCTAGTCTGGCGACGATGCGGGCCCGAGGGGCACGCTGAGGAGCCGGACAATCAAGCGCAGTGGCGACGATGCCGCCCCGAGGGGGCCGCTGAGGAGCCGGACAAGGCGCAAGCGCGAGCTGGTCAGTCCAGCTTCGTGAGCGCTGCGGCGAACATGGCGTCGGTGCCGTGCCGGTGTGGCCACAGCTGAATGTAGGGACCCTCCCCCAGATCTGCGACGGGCTCGAACAGCGGGCGGGTGTCCAGCGCGGACACCGGATGGCGACGCAGCGCGTCAGCGACCACGCCGACCGTCTCGGCCAGGTGCGGCGAGCAGGTGGCATACAGGACGACACCGCCGGGCCGGGTCAGCTCGATCGCGGCTCCCAGCAGCTCGCGTTGCAGCCGGGTCAGCGCCGGAATGTCGGCGGGTTGGCGACGCCAGCGCGATTCGGGCCTGCGGCGCAACGCGCCCAGCCCGGTGCAGGGCACGTCAACCAGCACCCGGTCGAAGCCCGGTTCGAGGCCGCTGCGGCGTCCGTCGACGGTGAGCACCTCGACCGGTAGGCCGCGGGTGTTCTCCGCAACCAGGTCGGCGCGGTGTTCCGCCGGTTCCACCGCCGTGACCCGGGCCCCCGACCCGGCGCCCAGCGCGGCCAACAGCGCGGTCTTGCCACCCGGCCCGGCGCACAGGTCCAGCCACCGTCCGGCGTCGTCGGCAACCGGCGCCAGGGTCAGTGCGCGGGCGACCAATTGGCTGCCCTCGTCCTGAACCAAGGCTTGGCCGTCGCGCACCGCGGGCAGCTGTCCGGGGTCGCCGCCGGCCAGGTACACCGCATAGGGCGAATACCGGCCGACGGCGCCGTTCACGGCACAGGCCAGCTCCTCGGCGGTCAGCACTCCCGGGCGGGCGGCCAGGTGCACCTGGGGTCGCTCGTCGTCGCTGGCCAGAGCCGCATCGAGCTCACCGGCGCGGGCACCCAGCGCGTCGACGAAGGCCTGCGCGATCCAACGCGGGTGGGCATGGACGAAGGCGGCGTGGCCGACCGGATCGGCTACCCCGTCGGGCGCGAGCTCGTCGACCCAGGATTTCTCGTCGCGGCCGCTGATCGTACGCAGCACGCCGTTGACGAAACCGGCTCGCGCCGTGTCGAATTCGATTCCCGCCTGCTCGACGGTGGTGGAAACGGCGGCGTGCGCGTCGACCCGGGTGCGCAGCAGTTGATACGTCCCTAGCCGCAGCAGATCGAGCAGCACCGGGTCGATGGCGTCCGGTGACCGACCGGCCGCTGCGCCGATGATCGCGTCAAGCAGGCCGCGAACGCGGCAGCTGCCGTAGGTCAGCTCGGTGGCGAAGGCAGCATCGCGGCCACTGATCTTGCGTTCCCGCAACAGAACTGGCAGCAGCAGGTTGGGGTAGGCGTCCCGCTCGCGCACGGCCCGCAGGACATCGAAGGCCGCCTGTCGCGCCGGATCCAGCGGCCGGCGCCGCGGCGGCCTCGCCTGCCGCTGCGTCGACCGCGCTGGCGGTCGGCCGCGGCGCGGCTTGTCTTGGGGTGGGGTCATGACGCTCGCGCCGTCGAGTCCAGGCGTGCCCCGCGAGCCCAGTCGACGGCGTTCATCAACTTCTTGCCCGGCGCTTGGAGTTGGCCCAGTCGCACCGGCTCCGAGCCGGTGCCGATCCGTACGCTGCGGCGGTCGACGTGAATATCGCCAGGTAACAACGACTTTGGAAGATTCCGCGCTTCATCGTCGACGTACACGGGCCCGAGCTTGACCCGCAAGTCACCGATCAGGGTCCAAGCGCCCGGATTGGGCGTGACGGCGCGGATGCGTCGCTCGACGACTTGGGCCGGAAGGTCCCAGCGCACCCGAGCCTCCTCGACGGTGACCTTCGGCGCGACGCTGACCCCGTCGGCCGGTTGCGGCACCGGCGTCAACGCCCCTTCCGCGATACCGTCCAGGGTGGTTGACAGTAGCGCCGCACCCGAAATCGCCAGCCGGTCAAGCAAATCGCCGGCGGTGTCGATCGGTCGAACCGACTCGGTGACCACCCCGTAGACCGGCCCCGAGTCCAGACCCGCCTCGATCTGGAACGTCGTGGCTCCGGTGACGGTGTCTCCTGCGGCAATCGCGGCCTGCACCGGGGCCGCCCCCCGCCAGGCGGGCAGCAGCGAGAAGTGCAGGTTGACCCAGCCATGTGCCGGCACCGCGAGCAGCTCGTCGCGCAGCAGCGCACCGTAGGCCACCACCGGGCAACAATCGGGCGCCAGCTGTGACAGCTCGGCGACGAACTCAGCCGTGTTGGGCCGCTGCGGCCGCAGCAGCGGGATGCCCTGTTCCAGCGCGAGACGAGCCACCGGCGACGGCTCCGGTCTGCCGCGACGCCCGGAGGCGGCATCTGGCCGGGTGAGCACCGCGATTACCTCGTGGCGCGGCGAGTCGAGGAGACTGCGCAGCGCGGGCAGCGCGGGTTCGGGGGTGCCGGCGAAGACGAGACGCACCGGACCAGTGTAGGAAGGCCGCTTATTGCCGCGACACTTAACGAGTTGCGACGACACGCCGATCGCAGTCGCAATCACTTAAGTCTCGGCGCATGGAAGCGGCGTCTGTGACTTGGCGCGGCGAAAGACCTTCGGGCGTGCGGCATATACCTACACGTTGATCGTCGTCTTTTCGTCGATGGTGATCGTCGCGGGTAGCACCTGTTCGATCTGGTCTGCGAGGCAGTCGATATTGAGCTGCAGCAAGTAGACAGCGTCGTTGTCCTCGATGACGACGGTTTTCTGCGCGACCGCCTTCGTCCGGCCATTGTCCACCCAGGTACCGCCCGACTCGTAGGCGGGAAAACCGCTCAGGTGGTCGTCAGAACCGTCACCCTTGGGCTGAAACCCGGGCAGGTTTTTCAGTTCGCCAGGCGCGAGGTCGAGAATCTTCTGCTGGTCTACATCGCCGACGAGCTTGGATACCGTCGCCACGATGCTGGGTGAGTACTTCGCAGCCTCGGGGCCGTTGTCGATGATGGCCCAGTAGGCCGTGGCGGGGGTGTCGGGTCCGGCGTCGGCCCAGCCGTCGGGGATTGCCAGGTTGATGGTCGGCGTGCCGGGATCGCCGCGATGGACGGGAGTGTCGGTGATGCCGCTCTGTTCGATGTAGCTGGCGATCGTCGGGTTAGGACCCGGAACGGTGGTGCGCGGCCCCACTTTCGATTGCGGTTTGCTGGTGGCTGACGTGGCTGACGTGGATGACGTCTTGTTCGCCGCAGTGTTGCTGCTGGAGGGGGAACCACATCCGACCAAGCCGATGCCCAGAGCCGTAATAGCGATTGCCACACCGTTGATTGCTGCTATCCGCTTCATTCAAAGAGTTCCTGTCGATCAGGCTGCACGTCGGGACCAAATTTCTCGGGGAACCGTAGCCCGAGCCGCGCATGCTCGTAACGTCCGCCGTCGGCGCCAATGTACGCGTTTGTGCTGATGTTTTGCGGTGGGTGGGGCCGCATGCTGGCTAGCATGAGCGAGATCGATCCCCGCGCGGACCTACCGCTGGTGGACTGGAGCGAGCTGGGCGTGAGCGGGCTGTTGCCGACGGGCACCGTGACGTTGCTGCTGGCTGACGTCGAGGGCTCCACCCGGCTCTGGGAAACCCAGCCCGACGAGATGACGGCGGCCCTTGGGCGGCTGAATCAGACGGTATCGGCGACCATCGCCGTCCACGGCGGCGTGCGCCCGGTCGAGCAGGGTGAGGGTGACAGCTTCGTGGCGGCGTTCGCCCGCGCATCGGATGCGGTGGCTGCTGCTCTCGAGTTGCAGCGTGCGCCGTTGGCGCCGATCCGGTTGCGGATCGGGGTGCATACCGGCGAGATTCAGTTGCGCGATGAAGGCAACTACGCCGGCCCGACCATCAACCGCACCGCACGGCTACGCGACCTGGGCCACGGCGGCCAAACCCTGCTGTCGGGCATCACCGAAGCGCTGGTCCTCGACCGGCTTCCCGACGACGCGTGGCTGACCGATCTCGGTGTCCACCCGTTGCGCGATCTACCCCGTCCAGAACGAGTGTCGCAGCTGTGCCATCCCGACCTTGTGAACGAGTTCCCGCCACTACGCGTGTCGAACACTTCTGTCTCCCAGCGTCTTCCGGTGCAGTTGACAAGTTTCGTTGGCCGCAAAGAGCAGCTGGTCCAGGTCCGTGAGCTGCTGAGCGAGAACCGATTGGTGACGTTGACCGGTGCGGGCGGAGTAGGTAAGACCCGGCTGGCGGTGCAGGTCGCGGCCACAATGGCGCCCGAGTTCGGCGACGGCGTGTGGTATGTGGATCTGGCCCCAATCACCGACCCCGAGCTCGTGCCCGTCACGGTGGCTCGCGCACTCGGGCTGCCCGACCAACCCGGCCGCTCCACCATGGAAAGCCTGCTGCGTTTCGTTCGCGACCGTCAGCTGCTGGTGGTGCTGGACAACTGCGAACACCTGCTGGATGCCAGCGCCGAGCTGGTTGTCGCTGTGCTGAGTGGGGCGGCGCGGCTGACCGTGCTCGCCACCAGCCGTGAGGCGATCGGCGTCGCGGGTGAGGTGAGCTGGCGGGTGCCGTCACTGCCGCTGACCGGCCAAGCAATCGACTTGTTCACCGACCGGGCCCGCCGTGCCCGCCCCGATTTCACCCTCACTGATGACAACGCTGCCGCGGTGACCGAGATCTGCCGCCGACTCGACGGTTTGCCACTGGCCATCGAGCTGGCCGCGGCGCGGGTGCGTGCGCTGTCGCTGGCCGAGATCCTCGAGAGCCTGCATGACCGGTTCCGGCTGTTGACCGGTGGTGCGCGCACCGCGGTGCGCCGCCAACAGACCCTGCGCGCCTCGGTGGACTGGTCACACGCCCTGTTGACCGAGCCGGAACGGGTGTTGTTTCGCCGGCTGGCGGTATTTCTGGGCGGATTCGACCTCGACGCCGCCCAGACGGTCGCGGGCGCTGGTGACGTGCAGCGCTACCAGGTGCTCGATCAGCTCACCCTGCTAGTCGACAAGTCCCTGGTCGGCGCCGACGACAGCGGAGGCCGAACCCGCTACCGGTTGCTGGAGACGGTGCGCCAGTACGCCCTGGAAAAACTCGGCGAATCCGGCGAAGCCGACGCCGTGCGGGCACGCCACCGCGACCACTACACGGCGCTGGCCGCGGTGCTTGACGCGCCGGCAGGCCGTGATTACGAGCAGCGCCTCGAGCAGGCCGACACCGAGATCGACAACCTGCGTGCCGCGTTCGGGTGGAGCCGGGAAAACTCCGCTATCGAGCTGGCGTTGGCGC
>NZ_DATMLH010000144.1:0-2812 GCF_035570115.1 Mycobacterium sp. | reverse complement strand
GGGCCCGACTTGTCTGATCTTGGTCAGACCAACTACGGCTTCGCACGAGGCGACAGCATTAGAACCCGGAGTCGCCGCCGCCGCCCGAGTCGAACCCACCCCCGCCAAAATCGGACCCACCGAACCCGCCGAAATCGAAATTGCCACCAGCGTCATAACCGCCGCCGGAGTCGTTGCCGGCGAAGCTTACGTCGCCGCCGCCGGAGGATGAGTCCTGGTAGCTTCCATCGAAGCCGACGTCTCCCTGCTGGCTGTCGTAGCTGGTGCTCTGGCCGCCGTCGTAGCCAGCATTCGCCGTCGCCGAATCTTGGCCCGCCTCAAAGCCGCGTTCGTAGTCGCCACCCCAATGATCGTCCAGCAGCGCATCCATCAGCAGGACATCAGTGAGGGGCCAACCCCAACCAGGACCCCAAAATGGGTAGGGGTAGAAGCCGGGGTAGAAGAAAATCCCGTTGTAGTAGCCGCCCCCGTAGTAGTGCTGATAGCCCGGCTGTTGCGTGGTGGCGTAGTTGTTGTTGTTGATCGTGACCGTCTTACCGGTGTCAGGGTCCCTCGTCTGCACAGAGGCCTGCTTACGGTCCTCCTCGGGAACCGAGGTCACGGCAATGATGTTCAGCTTCCGGTTCGCCTTGGCCACGGTGGCTCGCACGACCCCGAGGTGTGCCCGCGCTGCGCTGTAGTCACCAGCCTGGTACGCCTTGCGGGCGGCGCTCAGGCTGGAGTTGGCCTTCAGCATCTCAGCGCTGACGTCTGGGCCGCTTGTGGTGACCACCGCGTTATCGAGATCGCTGACATCGGACTCGGCGGCGATCAAGTCCTGCTTGATCTGCTCTCGCGCCTCTGCGTCCTTGCGGCGCTTACGATTCCGTGCGGGCAACCAGATCAGACCAACTATCAGAGCGAAGACGACGATCAGCGTTACCCACAGCCACGTCCAGCTGGTGTGCTTCGCATTGGCGGTGGGAGAGGTCGTCGCCGGTGCGCCGGCAGCCACGTTCACGCCGGCCAGCTTGCTGACGAATTCGCTGGTCGCACCGTGTGGGTCATTGCGGTGATCCCTAGCCGCCCGACGCAGGATGGGGTCCACGTTGTCGGCGATCGCCTTCGGCACGTCATAGGCGCGCACGTGGTAGCCCTTGGAGTCGATTACCAGGATGACCCCGCTGAACGCCGGATGGCGGCCCAAGATGATGTCGTGGATGGCGTCCGGTGTCGTCACACCGGTCTGGTCCGGCGCGACCGCCGCCACCCAGATCGGCGGGCGGGAACTCCACGTCCACGAGCTGGCCAGGATCTGCTGGTTGATTGCGTCGGAGTTGTCCAACGGAGGTTTCGCGGCAGGGTCAGCCACCACATGTGTTTGGGCCTGAAACTTACCTACCACCTGCTCTGTGTATGGGTCGGCCCACGCAGCCGGCGCCAACAGCGTTGCCAGCGCCAAGATGAACGGGACCACACCAAGTCTCCGCAATCCCATGTCACATTTCTCCTGTCGCTATCTCGTTTTGATTCGGGGGACGACACTCATAACACGACGCTATCGGCCGAGAGGGCCAGACTCCACAGGAGCCGAGTTGTGCGGGTCAGAGACCCGACTTTTCAGGCGTTACGAGTCGTTCAGCTAACCGTTTCACCTGGTCGCCGAGGGGCTCTGTCTAGGGATTCATAATCCGTTGGTCGCGGGTTCGAGCCCCGCCCGCCCCACAACCTGAAAAACCGCACGCCAGACGCAGTTCGGTCACTCAATCGGCTGGAACGGTCGCTCTTCGATGTCCTCGCCGATTATCAGTGCGGTCCCGGCCGGCACTTCCCGCCACACCCCGGGCAGATGGGTCAACGGCTCGGAAACCACCACCCGGGCATCATCACCGAAGTGCATCAGCCGCTCGTTGTCGGGGTAGAGCATGCGCACTGACTCCGGATCTTCGCTCACAAACAGCGTGTTCACTTCCGGTCCGCTGGCATAACGGGCCGCGTACAGGCGCACGCCGTCGCTGACCCCGATCGTCATCTGCAGCGCGGGTTCACCCACGCCGGCCGCCTCGGCGGCCGTTTCAACGAAACCTGCCATCCGCGCGATCCCCGCGATCGGATCATCCGCGAGACCGAAGGTGAGTGCGAGGTGAAACAACAGCTCCGAATCCGTAGACCCCGCTATGTTGCCGAACAGGTCGGGGCGCACAGCGAACAGCAGATCGCGGCGCAACCGGTGATATCCGCCGACGTATCCGTTATGCACAAACAGCCAGTTGCGGTAGCGAAACGGGTGACAGTTGGTCTGCTGCACAGGTGTCCCAGTCCCGGCGCGAACATGGGCAAGAAACAGTCGGGTGCGGACCTCGGTGGCCAGTTCCAAAAGATTCTCGTCGCCCCACGCCGGGGTGATGCTGCGAAATAGCGCCGGTTCGGCACGGTGCTCATACCAGCCCAGCCCTGTGCCGTCCCCGTTGGGAATCTCCATGTTCGGCGCGTGCCTACGGCTCTGCTCGATAAGCGAGCGTTCCGGGTCATATAGCAGCTCCCTGGGCGCGATCGGGCCGCCCAGGTATCCAACCCACCGACACATCCGACTCTCCTTTGCTGCACCTTGTCTCGGCCTGGCATGCCCGCGCTCGTCACTTCCGGTTACTAGTGACCAGCTGCCGCTGTGCGAGCCGTCTCGCGGATCACATTGTGTACGAACGCCAGCTTGCGGACCACCGCCTGCGGGATGTCGAATGGGTAAAGCGGATTCTTACCCATGGCGGTGTTCACCCGATTGAAGCACAGCGACAACCACTTCCAGTCCTCCAGCAGCCGCTCGATCGGGGCG
>NZ_DATMLH010000143.1:0-10282 GCF_035570115.1 Mycobacterium sp. | reverse complement strand
AGCACGTGGCCGTCGTATGTCCCGGGGGCTTGCTGGTGCCTCCCAGGGACTTGCGGGCAGTTCGCCTGGGCGTGGGTCATGCCGTTGCCCATCGAAACGCACACCGTTTTGCCGTCGTCGGCGTAGGCCGGTGCCGCCAAGGCAATCGTGGCGGCCGCGATGCAGGGAACTATCGTTTTGAGGATCATGTAATCCATAACGCAGCTCGCAAGGGGTCGGTAGCAGAACCGGACAAATTCCGGACGGAATAACCGCATTTCTTGACGGTTTTTTGACGCGACCGAGAAGCATCGTTGTGGCCGCCGCGGCCGTGGTGGCCATGGTGGTGACGGCCGGTCCAGCCGGCGCCGACCCGACACCACCACCCGCAGGCAGAGGACTTGCCGAAGTCCTTGGCGGCACAACTACATTGGGGCTGTCGATACCCGGTGAAACGGTCTCAGTTGGCGCTGCCACTATCGGCGTGATTGCCGGGCGAGCGCCGGGGGCTGGCAATTTCGGCCAGCGAGGTCGGGCATCATCATTACGCTTGCCGCATGGCGACGTTCGTTCTCGTGCATGGCGCCTTTCATGGTGCGTGGTGTTGGGAGAGTTTGGCTCCGCTTCTGCGTCAGGCGGGACATGAGGTAGTCGCGATGGACTTGCCGATTGAGGACGGCTCGGCGAGCTTCGAAGACTATGCGGATGTGGTGTGCGCTTCCCTGGACGGGTATGGCGACGATGTGGTGGTTGTGGGGCACTCGTTTGGCGGTTTGACGATTCCGTTGGTTGCGGCTCGTCGGCCGGTGCGGCACTTGGTGTACCTGTGTGCCGTGGTCCCGGAGGTTGGCAAGAGCGTCTACGGTCAACTGGCCGACGAGCCGGAGATGGCGGACTTGGGTTATCACGCGGGGTGCACTGAACCCGATGCGCAACTCCGCATGAGGTTCGTGGATCTCGCATTGTTCCGGGAATGGGCCTGCGCCGATTGTGACGACACTGTCGTCCAAACGGCCTTCGGGCAGTTGCGTCCGCAGTCGATGTACTCTGCCACCTTGCCGTTCTCGCTGGCCCAATTTCCCTCTGTCCCGTGTACTTCCGTGATATGCAGCGAGGACCGTGTGCTTGGCCGGGAGTGGGCAGAGCGGATAGCCCGCGACAGGCTGGGCGCAGAACTGGTCGAGCTTCCAGGAAGTCATTCACCGTTCCTTTCACGACCGGCAGCTGTTGCTGACGTGTTGCTCCGCGTGGCTGGGAAGTAGTTCACCGCCCATTCAGACCCGTTGCGGCGGCGGCCGGCGCAGGTCGTGCTCGGGCCCTAAGCGGATCCGGCCGTCTTGGCGCCCTTGCCTGAAGAAAGGTGCAGGTTTGACGCCTGCCGCCGCCACGTCAGTTGGCGCCGTTGTTGGTGGCCAATCTGACTGCTTCGCGGCCCGAGCCCGCTACCGGCGCTTAGCGCGGCGGTACAGCCAGATGGCCCCAGCGACGATGGCCACCAGGAGGATTACCCCGACGCCGACTTTCAAGAGGGCAGCGGCCCCGAGGGCCGTCCCGACCCCTCCGAAGTGATGCCCAGGTCTTATCCGTCTAGTTCCAAACGACGCAAGAACCGTCACCAGCGACAAGGTCAACACGTCCAACCCCTCCGGGCTAGCGGGGTTCGCGCGATGCGCTGCGCATCCTGAACCCCGCGGAGACGAGCAGCACGACCCCGCACGTCAGGAACACGCCGAACCGCAACTTACCGGGCCGCGCGCGCTCCACCGCCTCAACCTACTACCCAGAGACTTCCGGGATGTGCGGATAAAACACACCCCGAGGACCTGACGCACCATGAACACCACCACCAACCCCCACCCGAGCGTTCCCGTTCTCCACGCCATACCGCTCGAAGATGTCAGCCATACCCGGGAAGGTAGGCATTGCAGCACGGCGGTTTAATGAACGGCATGAGCGAGCAGTTGGAGTGGGTCGAGGAGAGTGAGAGCACGTACGTAGCGGAGAGCGGTAAGCGCCGCTACATCATCTCTAAGCAGTCCGATGGGCAGTGGGCCGTCGCACTATCCGATGGGGCCGCTCTTTTCTCCGCCAAGGTCAATAAGCCGCGCCTGGCGGCAACGCTCGAGGAGGCCGAGCAGATCGCGGATGGCTGGCAATCTGGGTTCGGGCATTGACGACGTACCCGACGGACGGAGGGCCGACCAGGTGAGCACTGACACGGCCTACTACCGGGCTGATGTGCGCGACCTTAATCCCGGAGACGCCGCTACCCGTACGCTAGACCCGCTCGATGGCAAGGAATACACGTACGCGACAACCCGGCTTGATGTAGCGCGCGGGATCGCCGCAAGACATCCTGATTTCTCTGTTTACCGCGTCACGCTCGACGAGCCCATCGAGGAAGACCCCGACGCTGCCCAGGACGGCATTGGTGAATTGTTCGTCAGGTCTCCGTGGGGCGCGGTCGTGGATGTCGTCGACGAGAATGAAACACGGAGCTGACGCCCGGGTCTGCCGGCATATTCGGATCAATCGGAACATTTTGTTGTCGGCGCTCGATGCGCGCGAGGTCGCGGCGTTTTTACTGGCTGCTGCGGACCAACTCGAGGATTTCTCGGAATATGCGGGGATGATATCCGCGCAGATGATGTGAGCCATGCCTGTCGTGCTGTCAGTGGTCAGCGGCCTCCTTGTGACCGCCGCACTTGTGAGCGTCGGTCTCGATCTCGCCAGATGGGAGGCCCAGGAGCAGATTTGGCGGGCGCCCCCACCATCACAGAAAGGGCCGCCGTGATCGGCCGCTAGTCGGCCTTCCATGCTCAACTCCGTTCGCTATTCACGATCGGCCGCCGCGCCGGTGCTTGTTATTTCACCGGCGGGCGGCCGACGTCCCAGCTGCGGGCGTCAGCCGCGGGCCGAAAGATAAGCCCACGCCCCCAGCACCAGGTCTCTACCGGTGTCCGCATCCGTCTCTGTTAGTTCGGCGCCGCTCCGTCCGCGGATGGGCCGGTACGGCGAACCCGCCCATCGCCGAGGAAGGCTCGCGGCAAAGCCCCGCGACGGGTGGGAGGTCACAATCTCTTCGCACTCTTCGGCGTCCTCGTCGGCGTCTCTGCCCGGCGCCCGCAACTACTAAGCAGCCGCGTGCGCGGCCAGCACCGCATCGATGAAAGCCTCGATCTCCGCCAGCTTGTCGGGATCCGACATGCTCGGTGCCGCGCTCAGGAGCGAGTTTCCGTCGACCTTCAGGACGCGGCCCGACCTGCCCACGTCTTGAAGGGCCTCATCGCATTCGATTTTTACTTCGACGTCGATGTGGCCGATATGGTCCAGGCGAAGCACCCAGCCCTTGACCTCGGCATCGGAATCGCTCGCCCCGGTGCAGGTCAACTGACCGAGAACGCGACCGGTCACCCAGAACGCGGTGCGGGCGGTCGAGCTGTGCTTGATGCCGAGTGTTGCCTCTGCAGTATCGGTGAGGCGGCGCAGTTGCAGCACGTAGGCCGCTGGCATTGTCTCGCCGGGCGCGCTGTTTCCGAAAAGGCTGCGGCGGAATTCCTTTAGGGCTGGTGTTTCTTCGATGTCGGGCATGGATTCAAGGCTATGGCCGGCACGTCCTCGGATCTGCACCGCCTCGTGAGCCGAAACAGAAGCGGTCGTGGCCCCGACCACAGAGACGACGCCGGCGACCGCGACAAGGGCGCCGACGTGCGCGATGATGGTGCGATGAGACGTCCCCTGGCGGTGCTAGGCATGGCCGCCGCACTGGGCATGGCCCCGCCTGCGCATGCCGCCCCGGGCAGCTCCGATCCGAACCTCGATGCGAGTTTCCTCGATGCGCTCACCAAAGCCGGCATCACCGTCCTAAGCCGGTCGGGCGCCGTCAAGGACGGTAAGGCGGCATGCGGGATGATGGAGCGAGGGCAGCCGGAACTTGACGTCATCCAGCACGTGACAAGGCAGAATCCAGGCTTGAACATGACCAGGGGCGCTCAGTTCACCGCGATCGCGGCGAGCGCCTACTGTCCGCAATTTTTGCAACGCGCCAGCAACACCGGCGGGGGCGAGCAACCCCCACCAGTGTCTCCCCCCGCATAGACGGCCGTCGACGGACCTGTTTCCGTCGTCCCGGGTTCCGGCGACTGCAGTCACCAATCTGCTCGCCGATCCCGTCATTGCGCCGATTTCCAGCCGTTCCTCCTCAAGAATGGCCGTACGGCATGCTGCTGGAAAGCAGACGGTCGCCAAGCTGTTCGCGCATCTCGCCGAGGTCACTAACCGAGGAAGAGCGCAAATGTCCGACACTCCGCCGGCGCTGTTGGGCCTTTATGCGCCTGCCCGGTGCGCTTGCGCCATCGCATTGGCGGTCTGGTCCGGGCACTGCTGGCGAATGGTGGTGCCGGTCAGGACGCCGGCGCTGGTTGCGCTGTAGCCGCGGGCCTCAAGAGACGCTTCGATGGAGCCGAGGCTCGTCCCATTCCGCAGTGCTGCGCAGACGTCCAAACGGGAATCGACGGAAGCGGCCTGCGCGGGTGCGGCGAACGCGAACGCGGCAGTCAACGCACCCGCTGCGGCGAAGAGAGAAATCATGGTCTTTGCGTGGTGGCGCCCATCGCGGTGTCCGCTGCTGGTGGTCTGTCGCATGTCAGCCTCGCTAGCCCTGAGGTCACCGTCCGATTTAGTGGCCGTTGCCGTCTATGAACGCATGAGCGATAGAAAGGCTGCCCGATCCGGGGCCATCGTGACCCATTTCACGATGGCGGAAAGTCGGACGGCGAAGTGACACAGCTCGGCCTGGGACTTGACGCCGCCGGGCACCAGGCGCGGCGCAGCAGACTAAGGCGCCGAACTCGGGACGTGCCCGATCAGATGCGCTCTGCGCCGGCCGCCCGGAGGTCGGCAATGCTGGGGAAGCCGTCGACGGCCATGAGCAAGTCCAGTTCTGCGAGTACTGAACGTAATTGGGACACCAGACCGTCAACTCCGCCGATAGCGAGGGCGTAGAGGTAGGTGCGGCCGATGCCGACCGCGGTTGCCCCCAACGCCAACGCCTTGGCGACATCGGAACCACTGCGGACGCCTGAATCGAACAGCACCGGCAGGCCCTCAGCCGCTTTGACCACCGCCGGCAGGGCGTCTAAAGATGGCAGCCCACCATTGGCCTGGCGGCCGCCGTGATTTGAGCAGTAGATGCCGTCGACACCGTGATCGCGAGCTTTACGCACATCGTCGGGGTGCAGAATGCCCTTGAGCAAGATCGGCAACGTCGTCGATTCGCGCAGCCAGCTCAAATCCTCCCACCGCACGGGATGGCCAAAGACCTTCGCCCACTCCAGGGCGGCCGCCGCGGGATCTTCCTCCGGCGTCTTGGACAGCCGCGCCCGAAAGACCTCGTCGGTGAAGTAGTTCTGCAGGCAATAGCCGCGCAATTGCGGGAAATTCGCCATGTTCAGATCGTGCGGTCGCCAGCCCGTGATCCACGTGTCCAACGTGATGGCGACGGCCTTATAGTCGGACTGCTCGGCGCGGCGCAAGAAGCTACGCGCGAGCTCCTTATCGTTGGCGGTGTAGAGCTGAAAGATGTTCGGGGTGTCAAGGGAGTGCGGGCGGACATCTTCCATCCGGTCCTGCGTCAACGTCGACGCCACCATCGGAACCCCGGTTATTGCAGAGGCTTTGGCCGCCGCGATATCGCCGTGCATGTCCTGCGAGCACACCCCGACGACACCCACCGGCGGCATAAACAGCGGGGTGGGCAGCTGCATGTCGAACAACGACACCGACAGGTCCCGTTCGGTCGGAGCAACCAGCATCCGCGGCACGATCGCGTACCGTCCGAAGGCGTCGACGTTGGCCTGCTGGGTGCGTCCGTCGCCCGCACCGTATCCGACATAGGAGTAGATCCACGAGGGCAGCACCTCGACCGCCGCAGCCTCTAACGACTCATGATCGACCGGAAATCGCGGCAGCTTCCCGTGCAGACCGTCCAGATAGATCTCCATCTGGTAATCGCCGTAATGCTCGCTTGGCATGGATGCGCTCCCTTAACTGCTCAGCCTTCGGTCCGGACGACGTCAATACTTGAAGGGGTGCATACGCCTGTCGATGTGCCTCATGCGCCAATTAGCGACGCATTGTTGTCGCCATCAACAACGTTGCCCGCGGAAACCCCACGCTAAGAGGCAGGCGTCCCTGGCAGCCCCCTGAGCTCCGGCGAGTACCTGCACACGGTGCGCAGTCCTTTCCCGTCCACCTTGTCCCAATCGATCTCCGCCGCCGCCCGACGATCGCAGGTAAGCATGTAGTAGACGCCGGTCGAACTCGTGCCACCCACCGATGTCATCGCGCCGCTGACGACGACCGTGCCCGACTGAAACTGAGGGTCCGCGAACAGCGTCTTCCATATCTGGCGGGTGGGCTCGATCATCTCAACGTCATCCATGCCGCTCGTGCCCCCTAACGGATCGCCGATGGTGTAGGCAATCTGACAACTTTTCTCGTTGTCGCAGTGCACGCTGATAGGACCATCCAGTTGCCTCGCCTCTTTGTCGGCGGCGATCACTTGCTCGACCACCTTGGCGACCGCATCATTGGTCACTGTGAATACGGCGGGGGCCGTATAGCCGGGGGTGCATCCGACGAGCGTGCCAATAGCGAAGGCAACAGAGACGATTACTGGCCGTCTCGCGCGGATCATTGGATGGAGATTACAAGCGCCTGCGCGCCGACACTGGTGAATACGAGAACGGCAACTTCTTGGTCGACATGCCGCCGATGCTGTAAGTGGTTGTGCGGCAACGACGCTACTCGCGCCGTCCGCCCGATATGCCCACTCGGTCCGGTGGCGGCTCGGTGGTGGCCCCGCCGTTGTCGCTGGCGCGTTGCAGGAATTGCGGACAGTAGGCGCTGGCCGCGATCGCGGTGAACTTCGCAGCGCTGGTGGTGCTGATTCCGGGGTTCTGCTCGGTCACATGCTGGATGACGTCAAGCTCGGGCTGGCCTTGGCCCATTAGCCCGCACGCGGTCTTGCCCGCGTTGACCGCTTCGGATCCGTTGTTAAAGCTGATGCCCGCCTTGTTAAGCGCGTCCAGGAAGCTCGCGTCAACGCCCGGATTGGGGCTGCCCGGGTCGGCGTGCGCCGGCACGCCCACACCCAGCGCCGCGGTGATGCCGAACAGCATCAGCACGCGTTTCATCGCTTCATCATCGCTCACGTCGGCGCGGCTGTGGTAGCTGCCCCGCGGACCCGAGAAACGCCACATAGCCGCAGTCATCCTGCCAAGATCAGAACCGTGGCCGAGAAAATCGAAGTTCAACGTAAAATCGCCGCTCCCCCAACCGACATCTTCGCAGTGCTCTGCGATCCGCAGGGTCATGTCGCCATCGACTCATCCGGGATGTTGCAGGACGCGGAGGGCGGGGCCGTCGCCGCCGCGGGCGACAGCTTCGTCGTTCATATGGACCGTGACTCGCTCAACGACTTTCCGGAACTGGGCAAGTACGACGTCACCGTCAGTATTCGCGACTTCGAGCCCGACCGGCTGATCTCGTGGACGGTTCTGGGGCAGATCCGGCCTCAGATCGGCCACGTGTACGGCTACCGCCTCGAACCTGATGAGCATGGTGAGGGCACGCTCGTCACATCGTTCTACGACTGGTCCCAGATTGACGACAAGTGGCGCGAGGCCGGAATTTTTCCGGTGATTTCCGAACTCGCATTGCGGGCCACGCTGGGCATCTTGGATCGGACCGTGCGCCGCGGCTACTCAAAGGGCTGAGCTCTCCGGACCAGCGTCAACCCATAGTTGACGATCGGCTGCCGTCAACCTAACGTTGACGAAATGACAGACTCCACTCCTGGGGTGAAAGCAACCATCCATCCCATCCGACTCGACGAGCTGATCGATGCGATCAAACAGGTGCACACCGACGTGCTGGACCAGCTCAGCGACGCCGTCTTGGCCGCCGAACACCTCGGCGAGGTCGCCGACCACCTCATCGGGCACTTCGTCGATCAGGCCCGCCGATCGGGAGCCTCCTGGACCGACATCGGCAAGAGCATGGGCGTCACCAAGCAAGCCGCGCAGAAGCGGTTCGTGTTGCGGGCCGAGGCCACTTCACTCGACCCCAACCAAGGATTCGACCGCTTCACCCCGCGGGCCCGCAACGTCGTCGTCGCCGCGCAAAACGCCGCGCATGGGGCCCACAACGGCGAGATCACCCCCGACCACCTATTGCTGGGTCTGCTGAGCGATCCGGATGCGCTGGCTACCAAACTGCTCACCGCGCAGCAGGTCGACCCCGAATCTGTTCGTGCAGCAATCACACTGCCTTCGGGCGTCGACAACCCGCCGCAGCTGGTCCCGTTCAGCGGTATGGCACGCAAAGCACTCGAGCTCACCTTCCGCGAGGCACTTCGCTTGGGCCACAACTACATCGGCACCGAGCATCTGCTGCTCGCGCTGCTCGAACTGGAAGACGGCAGCGGACCGCTGCACCGGGCGGGCATAGACAAGGACCGCGTCGAGACCGATCTGGCCGCCGTGCTGGAATCTCTGGTAGCCGGTAAGAAACAGGCGACCTAGCCGTCGTGGTGTGCCATCATGCGAGAGTCATAGAGGCCGGCCCGGAGGAGAATGATGCGCCGCTGCCTGGTTGTCTTGGTCACCGTTATCGCCGCCACCCTGGTCGGGGTTCCGCGCGCATCGGCCGGCGACGCTCCGATCGGCCACCTCGGTGACACGTTGCGCGTCGACACCGGAAAATACATCGCCGACGTCACGGTCAGCAGCGTCCAACCGGTCGACCCGCCGCCCGGGTTCGGCTACAACCGCGTGGGCATCCCGGTCAAGAGCTTCCCGAACAGCGCGGTGATGCGCGCGGACGTGGCGATCCACGCGGTCAGGGTGCCGACCCCGTACCAGATGCTCACCGACTTCACCTTCGACGGGGTCACCCCATTCGGCGACGCCTACAAGTCGCGCGCGTCCGACGCACCCGACGCGCTGGACGCCGCGCTAGCCAACGCACCGACGGGCTCGATCGTCCGCGGTGGCGTGTACTGGGAGGCATACCGCGATCCGGTCTCCACCGTCGTGCTGCTGGACAAGAAGACGGGTTATCACTTGGCGCAGTGGAACCTATAGCCGCGGACCCGCTTTTGGCGGTGCGCATCGCCACGGCGGATTCCGTCGACATCGCCGAGTTGGCCGGGGCCGCCGCGCGGACCTTTCCGCTGGCGTGTCCGCCGTCGGTCACGCCCGCGAACATCGCGGCGTTCGTCGATGCCAACCTGTCCGCCGTACGCTTCGCCGAATATCTGTCCGATCCGCAGCGGTTGATCCTCACCGCCAGTCAGGATGGTCGAATTGTCGGTTACGCCATGTTGATTCGCGGCGTCGGCGACGATCCCGACGTACAGCGAGTCGTGCGGGCTCGACCCGCCGTGGAGCTTTCGAAGATGTACGTGCTGCCGGATAATCACGGCTCGGGCGTATCGACGGCACTGATGGACGCCGCGCTCGCGGCCGCCGCCGACTGGGGCGGCGGCTGCGTATGGCTGGGCGTTAATCAGAAAAATATTCGCGCACAACGTTTTTACAAAAAATGCGGCTTTACCGTCAACGGCACCAGAACATTTCAATTGGGTGGTCGCACCGAAAGCGACTATGTCATGGTCCGACCGTTGGCAGCCTAGTCAGCTGAGCGCACAGCTTCCTGGTGGCAACCCTGATGTCTATATACAGTTAGCCTAAGTAATAAGGAGGCATGAAGGGTTTTTCGCGTTCTGCAGCGGCAACAGCGATAGTGGTCGCGGGCTTGGCATGGGTCGGCTTGCTAGCGGCCGATCAGGCTCAGGCTCAGCCTGGGCCGTTCCCGCAGTGGTGCCCGGGCGATTCCTGGGATCCGGCGTGGGGTCCGAATTCCGACTGGAACCGCTGCCACAACAACCCGGTTTTGCCACTGCCTGCACCCGACATACCGGGACATCATCTTGGTCACCATGGCGGGCCGGGGAGCCCTGGCAACCCCGCCGGCCCTGGTCTCCCCGGTGGACCTGGTGGACCAGGCGGCGGACCCGGCGGTGGTGACCACCCCGGCGGACCAGGCGGCGGACCCGGCGGTGGTGACCACCCCGGCGGACCCGGCGGCGGACCCGGCGGAGGCGGACCCGGCGGACCCGGCGGAGGCGGACCCGGCGGGCCCGGCGGCGGACCCGGCGGAGGCGGACCCGGCGGGCCCGGCGGCGCACCCGGCGGAGGCGGACCCGGCGGGCCCGGCGGCGCACCCGGCGGAGGCGGAC
>NZ_DATMLH010000142.1:0-39148 GCF_035570115.1 Mycobacterium sp. | reverse complement strand
GAAGCCAGCACGCCGGCGTCGGTATTGCCTTCGACCAGGCCGGCTTTGAGTAACATCGGGGTGTTAGCCGCCATCACCACTTGCGACCAGCTGAGTTCCTTGCCGTGCCGCATCGCCAGGCCGTCGCGGATCATCGACGCCCAGGTCATCTGTGACATTTTCTTGAACTTAGCGGCGTTGCGCACGGCTGCGGTAAAACCCCTTGCCGGTGAACCGCTTTCCAGCTTCTCGACCAGCCCGGTGCGTAACACGCGGTGCGGCATGCCGTCGACACGGGTGGTGACGACGGTGCCGTCCAGCCCGGCCTGCAGATAGCGCTCCTTGACCGCGTCGGGCACGGTCGAATCCGAGGTGAGCAGGAATCGGGTGCCCATGGCCACTCCGGCGGCGCCGTACGACAACGCTGCGGCCAGTCCGCGACCGTCGAAGAACCCGCCCGCCGCGATAACCGGGATGCTGACCGCGTCGAGCACCGACGGCAACAGCAGAGTGGTGGCGATCGGCCCGGTATGTCCACCGCCCTCGCCGCCCTGCACGATCACCGCGTCAGCGCCCCAGGAGGCCACCTTGCGCGCATGCTTAGCCAGGCCCACCGACGGAATAACCACCGCGCCGGCATCTTTCAGCTTGCTGATCAATTCTGGCTTGGGCGCCAATGCGAACGATGCCACCCTGACGCCTTCGCGGATCATCAGGTCCACCCGGTCGGCGGCGTCGCCGGCGTCGGCGCGGATGTTGACACCGAATGGCTTGTCGGTGGCCGCCTTGACCTTCCCGATCGCGGTGGCCAGTTCGTCGAGTGTCATGGTGGCCGACGCCAAAATGCCGAGGCCGCCCGCGTTGGCGGTCGCCGAGACCAGCCGGGCGCCCGCTACCCACCCCATCCCGGTTTGCACCACCGGGTGTTCGATACCGACCAGCTCGGTCAGCGGCGTGCGCAATCTCATGAACGTATCTCTCGGTCGCGCAATGCTTTCGGGTCGATGACTTCCCGAATCAGGCGTAATTCATCGTCGGATGGCAGCCTGGTCTCTTTCGCCTCGCCGAGGCCGTGCACCTCGAACGAGCTGTTCTCCTGCACCTCGTCGGGCGAAACACCCGGGTGCAGCGACAGCGCCCGCATCGAATGGTCCGGGCCGCCGAAGTCGAACACCCCGAGATTGGACACCACCCGGTACGTGTTGGCGAACCGAAACGCCGGATTGTCCTCGTCCACCTTGTCCCAGCCGACACCGCAGACCACATCGACGGCGTCGCAGAACACCCGCTTGGAATGGTTGCCGACCCAATAGCTGGTCGCGTGGTTGATCGCGTTGCCGGGCGCGCCCCGGAGGCCGAACATCTGCCGGGTCGGGTGCTGCAGCGGCCCGAACGCCGAGATGTTCTGATTGCCAAAGCGGTCAACTTGATTGGCGCCCATCACCACATGACGCCGTCCCCAGGCCAGCGTCTCGAATACCCGGCCGAACGGCATCCACCCTTCGACGGCGCCGGCGGCGCCCAGCGCCGGGGTGTCTGCCAGGAGTTGCGCCTCGCCGTCGGTGAGCAGGATGCCAGGGGAGAAGGTCAGCCGGGCGAGCCGCGCGCCCACGGAGGCCATATTGGTCATGGGGCTGACCATGATCTCGCCGGCGTCTCTGAACAACTCGGCACAGGCCACCGCGCACACTTCGGCTCGGGTACTCACTTCGATGCCTCCTGTGCGAATGCACCAACGGCCGCTTGGTATTCGGCTTCGCCTCCGGACAGGTAGGTCTGCAGGAATTTCTGCCAACCCTCGTCTGTTGAGGCCGCTTCGGCGTAGTGGCGCTGAAACTTCTCGTCTCGGCCGTAATCGGGTGCTGCCGTCGTGAAATGGGCACCGCCGGGCGCTTCCACCACGGCGTCGACCATCATCCGGTTCACCAGTAGCGCCTGCGGCGGCACCGCTTTGATCAGTTCATCGGTTGAGACGACGTGCTCCACGGAAAGGTAGCGCTTGTCGGCGGCCATCAAGAACAAGTCGTCGAAGTAGGGATCGATGCCGGTGTACGCGGCATTACCTTGCGAGTCACCGAGATTGAGGTGGACAAACGCGGCGTCGAGACGCAGCGCCGGCATCGCGATCAGCGTTTCGTGTCCACCGCCTGGAGCCGGGTAAGGGCTGGTGACCGTCCGCAATTCGCCCTCCCAGAAGTCCGGGACGGAGCTGCCCAGCCCGGCGCGGATCGGCAGGAACGGCAGCCGCTGCGCGGCCGCTTGCAGACCGCAGCGCAGCATGCCTTCGTCCATTTCCCGGGCCTCGATGGATCCGGTGGTGCGGGCTTTGGCGAACCATGGATCGTAGAACGGAGGGGAGTCCAGCGAGACGAACCCGTAGTAGACGCGCTTGACCTTGCCCGCCGAGCAGAGCAGACCCAAATCCGGCCCGCCGTAGGTGACTACGGTCAGGTCCGTGACGTCGGTGCGCAGCATGGCACGCACGAACGCCATCGGTTTGCGTCGCGATCCCCAGCCGCCGATGCCAATCGTCATGCCGCTGCGCAGTTGGGCGACGGCGTCGTCGAGGGTGGTTCTCTTGTCGGTCATGACGACTTATCACCCTTCGCCGTGCCGGCGAACGCATCGCGATGCTCGTCGGACACCCCGGCGAGATTGAGCTCGAAGGTAAAGCCTTGTTCCATGCGGTAACTGGAGTTGACCCGCTGGACATCGATCAAGTTCAGGGCCTCCTTGGCGGCGCGGATCACCCGGGTGTCTTTGGCGGCGATATCGCGCGCCACCCGCAGCGCGGCCTCATCGAGTTCGTCTCGCGGCACGACTTCGTGCACCGAGCCGAAGTGGTGCAGGGTGGCGGCGTCCACGGTGGCCGCCGTGAAGAACAGTCGCCGCATCAAGTGCTGTGGCACCAACCGGGACAGATGGGTGGCCGCACCCAGCGCGCCACGCTCGACCTCGGGCAGCCCGAAGGTCGCATCCTCGGAGGCCACGATCACGTCGGCGTTACCGACTAGGCCGATGCCGCCGCCGACGCAGAATCCGTTGACCGCGGCGATCACCGGCACCGCGCACTCGTAGACCGCACGGAAGGCGGCAAAGCAGCCGCGGTTGGCGTCGATCAGCGCGGTGAATCCTTCGGTCCGTTGCATCTCCTTGATGTCCACCCCGGCGTTGAAGCCGCGGCCCTCGGCCCGCAAGATCACCGCGTGCGTGTCCGGGTTGTTGCCGGCGGCGGTCAGTGCGTCGGCGAGTTCGAACCAGCCGCGCGATGGGATGGCGTTGACGGGGGGATAGTCGACCGTTACCGCGACTATCCCGGGTTCGGTGATGCGTGACGTGATTGTCATCGAGATCCTCGGCCACTTCCTTCGGGGACGATTTACCTAAGCAAGCACTTGCTTGGTACGCTAGCATAGTGACCCACGCCGGAGGAGTCCCCGAGATCAACCTCGGGCTCGCCGGCCGGGTCGTTCTGGTGACCGGCGGCGTTCGGGGGGTCGGCGCCGGCATCAGTTCAATCTTCGCCGGGCAGGGTGCCACCGTGGTGACCTGTGCCAGGCGCGCGGTCGAGGGCCTGCCCTACGAGTTCCATTCCTGCGACGTCCGTGACGACGACGCTGTCAAGGCGATGATCGACGCCATCGTCGACCGGCACGGCCGCCTCGACGTCGTCGTCAACAATGCCGGCGGTTCGCCCTATGTGCTGACCGCCGATTCCAGCGCGAAGTTCAATCGCAAGATCATCGAGCTCAATTTGATTGGTGCGCTGTCGGTTTCCCAGCATGCCAACGACACGATGCAAAAGCAGGCACGCGTCGGGTCGATCGTCAACATCTGCAGTCTCAGCGGCCGTCGGCCGTCCCCGGGCACCGGTGCATACGGGGCGGCGAAGGCCGGCCTGGAGAGCCTCACGCAGACGCTGGCAGTGGAATGGGGACCCAAGGTGCGGGTGAACGCCTGCGTGGTCGGCATGGTCGAAACCGAGCAGTCGGAGCTGTTCTACGGCGACGCCGAGTCGATCGCCGCGATCTCCAAGAGCGTGCCACTGGGCCGGTTGGCCACCCCTGCCGATGTCGGTTGGGCCGCGGCGTTTTTGGCCTCGGATGCGGCGTCCTACATCAGCGGTGCCTCGTTGGAGGTGCATGGCGGGGGCGAGCCGCCGCATTATCTGGCCACAACGAACGCCAGCGCGATCAAGTAGAGGAGACGAGGAGAATGGGCATGCAATGGGGTTAGTCGACGGCCGCGTCGTCATCGTCACCGGAGCGGGCGGCGGTATCGGGCGCGCGCACGCCTTGGCCTTCGCCGCGGAGGGCGCGCGGGTCGTGGTCAACGACATCGGTGTGGGCCTGGACGGCTCACCCGCTAGCGGCGGCAGCGCTGCGCAGACAGTAGTCGACGAGATCACCGCCGCCGGAGGCGAAGCCGTCGCCAACGGATCCAACATCGCGGACTGGGATCAAGCGGCCGCCCTGGTGCAGACCGCCGTCGGCACGTTCGGTGGCCTGGACGTCCTGGTGAACAACGCCGGCATCGTGCGCGACCGGATGATGGCCAACACCAGCGAGGAAGAGCTCGACGCTGTTATTGCGGTGCACCTCAAGGGCCACTTCGCGGCGATGCGGCACGCCGCGTCGTATTGGCGGGGACTGTCGAAAGAGGGCAAAACCGTTGACGCCCGGATCATCAACACCAGTTCCGGTGCCGGACTGCAGGGCAGCGTCGGGCAGGGTAATTACAGCGCCGCCAAGGCCGGCATCGCGGCACTGACGCTCGTCGGCGCCGCCGAAATGGGTCGGTACGGCGTCACCGTCAATGCGATCGCGCCGTCGGCCCGTACCCGGATGACCGAGACGGTCTTTGCCGAGATGATGGCAACGCAGGACGACGATTTCGACTCCATGGCGCCCGAGAACATCTCGCCCCTGGTGGTCTGGCTGGGTAGCGTCGAATCCCGTGATATCACCGGGAAGGTGTTCGAGGTCGAGGGCGGGAAAATCCGCATCGCTGAAGGCTGGGCACACGGTCCGCAGATCGACAAGGGCGCCAAATGGGATCCCGCGGAATTGGGTTCCGTCGTCAGCGATCTACTCGCCAAGTCGCGCCCTGCGGTGCCGGTGTACGGCGCCTAGCTCGGCAGCCGATCCGGGCCGGGTGTGCACTTCGACTGGGAGCGGCTGACCGACAGCGTGCATCGTTGTCGGCTGCCGTTCCTCGACGTCACCGTCGGCCTGGTGCAGGGCCGTACCGGAGTACTGCTCGTCGACGCCGGTACCACGCTCACCGAGGCGGAGGCCATCGACGCCGACGTCCAGCAGATCGCCGCACGCAGTGTGACCCATGTGGTGTTGACCCACAAACATTTCGATCATGTCCTGGGGTCCGGGCTATTCGCTGAAGCGCAGTTATATTGCGCACCAGAGGTTCTCGACTACCTCACGACGGCCACTGACCAGCTCCGCGACGACGCTCGAGGCTACGGCGCCGACGCCCTGGAAGTCGACCGCGCGATCGCGGCACTGCGCCCGCCTCAACACGCCGTCGATCGCGCCGTCGTCGACCTCGGAGGCCGCGGGGTGACGATCGCTCACCTGGGTCGCGGCCATACCACCTCGGATCTGGTCGTGGTGGTGCCCGATGAGGACGGCGGCCGGGTCGTGATTTTCAGCGGGGATCTCATCGAGGAGTCCGGCGACCTGGCGATCGATGCCGATTCCGATGTGGCGGCGTGGCCGGCCACGCTTGACCGGTTACTTGCGGTCGGCGGACCCGACGCCATTTATGTGCCCGGTCACGGCAGCGTCGTCGACGCGGAATTTGTCCGTCGGCAACGAGATTGGCTTAGATGGAGCCACCCAACGCGCTGACGATGTCGTCAAATACCTCGACCGGGAACTGGGTGAGCGCCGTGTCGACTTGGGTGAGACCGGTCTGAACCGCAGTGTCGATCGTTGCCGAATTGCCGGTGAGCAAGGCGTCGTAGATGTCGTAGCCGGCAAACTGCGGCGCCGTGATCAGGTCGCGGGAGTCAATAAACAGTTCAGTCGGCAGTCCCGGGTCCTGAGGTACCGGCGTCCCGTCCCAGCTGACCAGGGTCCAATCCCCGGGCGAACCGTCGACCACGACTTGGCCCGTGTAGGGCAACAACTCGCCGGTGTTGAGGAACTCCTGGAGCACGAGCGAGAAATCGGGGTTGTTGACGTTCATCAGTGTCCAGATCGCGATCGCACCTTCATGCGAGAACACAGCATCGGTGATGTTGCCCGTGTCGGACCCGACGCTGCCGTCGTAGATCGATTGCACGGCGCCGCTGAAGCTTTCGTCGAAGGCGATTCCGTTAGGGTCGACCGTCGAGCCCAGCTGTGGAACGAAGTCCAAACCGAGTGTCCAGGCGAGCGGGGCGAGCAGATAGAGGGCGCCGCCCAGCGGGAGGTCCCCGACGTTCACCGGGATGCCTTCGAAGATGCCGGCGTCGATTTCATTCAGCCCGGGCAACACTTGGATCGGTAAATTAAGCGCCTCGGCCAATGGCATCGCGGTCTCCTGCGACCTGATCATCGCCGACGCATAGATGTCGTCAATGCCGTTGCCCGACAGCACCTTAACGAGGTCGTCGGCCTGCTGTTCGCCGGTGTCAGTGAGGTCGGGACCGGGCACCAACGTGTTGACCACGGTCATGTCGCCCGATTCTCCGTGCCTCACGAAGTCCAGCACGATCGACCCGTCGTCGGCCCAGGCCATCGCCGATCCCGTGGACAGCAGAGCGGTCGACAGCAGCCCGACAGCAAGGCAGCGGGGCTTAAGCATTACCGGGCTCAGATGCTGCCGCCTAAAGCGGCGACGATGTCATCGAACACCTCGACCGGGAATTGCGTGAGTGCCGTGTCGACTTGGGTGATGCCGGCCTGAAGCGCGGCATCAATCGCGGCCGAATTGCCGCTGAGCAGAGCCTCGTAGATGTCGTAGCCGGCGAACTGCGGCGCCTCGATCAGGTTGCGGAAGTCGACGAACAGCTCGGTGCCCAGTCCCGGATCCTGCGGCACCGCTGTCCCGTCATAGCTGACCAGCGTCCAATCCCCGGGGCTGCCTTCGATGACGACTTGGCCGGTGTTGGGTAGGAAGCCTTCGGTTTCCTCGACTTCCTGCAGCAGGACGGAGAAGTCGGGGTTGTTCACGTTCATCAAGGTCCAGACAGCGATCGCGGCTTCGCTGGAGAAAGCCACGTCGGTCGGGGTGCCGGTAGCGCTTGCGGTGTCGTCGTAGATCGTTTGAACGGCGCCACCGAAGCTTTCGTCGAACGTGACCCCGTTGACGCTGGGGTCGCCCACATCCGGCATCAATACATCCCCGAACGCCCAGGAGAGTGGTCCCAGTAAATACAGGATGCCCTCGAGGCTGTTCGTTGCATCGCCGTTGAACGCGCCGGCCGGGATCTCGTTGAGCCCGGCCAAGGTCTGGGGCGCGGCGGCGGCATCTCCGCTAGCCACCAGGTGTGTAACCAACGGGATCGCGGTCTCCTGCGTCCTGAGCTCCTGCGAGTCGAAGACCCCGGCGATCTTGGTCCCAAACTCCGAGATGATCGAGCTGGCGACAGTGGAGGCTTGGCCTTCGCCGGTTGCGTCGAGTGGGGTTCCCGGCGGCGTCGTGTCGATGATGCCCGCCGCGTTGTCGACCGACTCCCCGTGCCGGACGAAGTCCAGCACGATCGACCCGTCGTCGGCCCAGGCCATCGCCGATCCGATGGACATCAGGCCCGTTGAGAGCAGCCCGACGACAGCAAAGCGAAGCCGATTTCGATTGCTCGTCACTTTCTCCCTTTTGTCGCGAGGGCGTGGCAGCGCATAGGCAATCTATCGCATATGACCTGGAAGTTTAAGACAATTCACAGGTTGATTTATGCCGGTTCACACACGATCAGCGGGACCGATCCGATCGGTGGCCTGCTGGTATCCGCGGTAGGGCGGATACATCTTCATCAGCGGGGGCCAGTAGCGGTTTCGTTCCTCGTCGATGTCATCGCGGGCGGATAGCTGTAGCCGCTCGGCGCGGATCTGCAGCTCGACTGTCGGATTTTCCTTCAGGTTTCGGTACCAGATCGGGTTCTCGGCGCGACCGCCGAAGGATGCCGGCAGGATCACCAGGTCGCCGTCACGGAGGTACAGCGTCGGAGGAGTCCGCAGCTCACCCGATTTGCGTCCGGTCGTGGTCAGCAGAGGAGCCGGAAACCACAGCAACCTGGCGCCAAGTCGGCCGTTGGTCCGGCGGTACACCCAGATGTGCGCGCGGGCGAAGTATTTGAGCAATACGGCGAGGAACCGCGAGTTGCGGAACCACCGCTGCCGGGTCACGTCAACGCGCGGGCTCACACACGACGATCGGAATGGTCCGATCGGTCCACGACTGGTAATCCTCGTATGTCGGGTACATCTTGACCAGTTGCGGCCAGTACTTGGCACGCTCCTCCTCTGAGGCGTCCCGCGCGGTCAGGTCGAGGACTTCTCTTTTGATCTGAACCGAAACCTTGGGATCGGCCTTGAGATTGAGGTACCACATGGGGTTCTTCTCGGCGCCGACCTTCGACGCGGCGACGATCACCCGGTCACCGTCGCGCAGGAAATACAGCGGGCTGACCCGCGGCTGCCCGGTTTTGCGGCCCGTAGTGGTCAGCAACGCGACCGGAATGTTCTGGAAAGTGCCGCCCAGTCCTTCGCCGCCGCCACGGCGGTACATGAAGGTGTTGACGCGTGACATCCACTTGAAGAATAAGTCGGTGAACGGCGAATTCAGATAGCTCGGTCGCGGTTTGGCGGGCATGACGCCGATACTAAATTCGCTTGAAGAACGGGCGCATCCGAACCCCGATGTGGTGGATCGCTGTACCCCCGACCGGGATCACGAACGTCTCGTCAACATGCGCCCCGAACCGCCGCGCGCCAAGCCGGACTTTGGTCACGACGTCGTACACCGCGCGGACCTCGTCGCCGTTGATCGTGTACTCCGGCGGCGTTGCCGCCGCGATGATCCGGAATTGCGGGCCGCGGTTGAGGCTGCGTCGCAGGTGATTTCCGGAAAAGCCGGTTTTGATGCCCTGCTCGATCCGAATGCAGTCCGGTGCGAACGGAACCGCATCGCCATTGTGGCTGACCAGTGCGTCGATGTAGGACTGGGCCGCGGCGATGCGGTCGTCGTCGGAAACCGACACCTCAGATGCGCTCGATGATGGTGCCGGTCGACAGCGCCCCGCCGGCGCACATGGTGATCAGCGCCGTGCTCTGATCGGAGCGCTCCAACTCGTGCAGTGCCGTTGTGAACAGCCGGCTGCCGGTACAACCGACCGGATGCCCCAGCGCGATCGCGCCGCCGTTCACGTTGACCCTGGCCATGTCGGCCTCGTGCACCCGCGCCCAGGACAGCACCACCGATGCGAAGGCCTCGTTGATCTCGACGATGTCGATGTCGCCCATCTTCATGCCGGCTTTCTCGAGCACCTTCGCGGTGGACTGCACTGGGCCGTCCAGGTGGTAGTAGGGCTCGGCGCCGACCAGCGCCTGGCTGACGATCCGCGCCCGCGGCCGCAGGCCGTGCGCTTTTGCCACGGACTCATCCATCCACAACACCGCCGCCGCGCCATCGGAGATCTGCGACGACGTGCCCGCGGTGTGGATGCCGCCGTCGAGCACCGGCTTGAGCTGGCTCAATCCCTCCAGCGTGGTGTCGCGCAGACCCTGGTCGCGGCTGACCATGTGGCGCTCGCTGGTGGGCTGCTTCTGCTCGTCGAGCACTGGCGCCTCGATCGGTGAGATTTCCCGGTCGAAGCGGCCCTCGTCCCAGGCCCGCTTGGCGTGCAGCTGAGAGGCCAATCCGAAGGCGTCGATGTCCTCGCGAGTGATGCCGCGGCGCTTGGCGATTCGCTCGGCGGCGGTGAACTGGTCGGGCAGATCGATGTCCCAGGACTCGGCACGCCAATTGCGGTCGGGACCGGCGTTGGCGCCCAGCCCGACGCGGCTCATCGCCTCGATGCCGCAGGCGATCCCGATGTCGATGGCGCCCGCCGCGATCAGGCCCGCGATCAGATGGTTGGCCTGCTGCCCGCTACCGCACTGGCAGTCGATGGTGGTGGCGCCCACCTGCTCGGGCAAACCCAGGGTCAGCCAGGCCGTGCGGGTGATGTTGTTAGATTGCTCCGCGAACTGCGTCACGCAGCCGCCGATGAGCTGCTCGACGTCGCCGGCATCGACACCGGCCTTGTCCACAAGCGCCTTCTGAACCGAGCCCAGCAGCTCGGTGGCGTGCAGCCCCGACAACCATCCGGCGCGTTTGCCGATGGGGCTGCGGGTTGCTTCAACGATTACCGGGGTACCCATGGGGTCAGGCTAGAACACGTTTCATTACCCTGACAAGCGAGGATGCCGGAGCGCCTTTTGTCTGCGGTGACGGCATGTTTTACTGGCACTAGAACACGTTGCAATTCAGGAGAGCACCCTCATGGCACCCCCTATTATTTCGGCCGACTTCGACTTCCTCGATCCCGACGTCAACCTGGTCGGACTTCCGGTGGCGGAACTCGCCCAGCTCCGCGAGTCCGAACCGATCCACTGGGTCGACATCCCGGGCGGCTCGGGCGGCTTCGAGGACAAGGGTTATTGGATCGTCTCCAAACACGCCGACGTCAAGGAGGTGTCGCGTCGCAGCGACGTCTTCTCTAGCTGGCAGAACGGCGCCATCCCGACCTGGCCCAAAGATATGACGCGCGAGACCGTCGAACTGCAGCGCAGCGTCATGCTGAACATGGACGCGCCGCATCACACCAGGCTGCGCAAGATCATCTCCCGTGGTTTTACCCCAAGGGCGATCGGGCGGCTGGAGGAGGAACTGGCTCAGCGGGCCCAGAACATTGCCAAGACCGCAGCGGCCGAGGGCAGCGGCGACTTCGTTGAGCAGGTCAGCTGCGAGCTGCCGCTACAGGCCATCGCCGGACTCCTGGGCGTGCCGCAGGAGGATCGTGACAAGCTGTTCCGCTGGTCCAACGAGATGACCGGTGGTGAGGATCCTGAGTTCGCCGACGTCGATCCCGCCCAGTCGTCGATGGAGCTGATCATGTACGCGATGGCGATGGCCGACGAGCGCGGCAAGAACCCGACCGACGACATCGTCACGACCCTGATCGAGGCCGATGTCGACGGGGAGAAGCTCTCCGACGACGAGTTCGGCTTCTTCGTCATCATGCTCGCGGTGGCAGGCAACGAGACGACTCGCAACTCGATCACCCACGGCATGATCGCATTCTCGCAGAACCCCGATCAATGGGAGTTGTTCAAGAAGGAGCGTCCTTCGACGGCCGCCGACGAGATCATCCGCTGGGCCACGCCCGTGTCGGCATTCCAGCGCACGGCGCACGAGGATGTTGAGCTCGGCGGAGTCACCATCAAGAAGGGGCAGCGGGTGGTGATGTCGTATCGTTCGGCCAACTTCGACGAAGAAGTGTTCGAGGAGCCGCACACGTTCAACATCCTGCGCGACCCGAACCCGCACGTTGGATTCGGTGGCACCGGTGCGCACTACTGCATCGGCGCGAACTTGGCGCGCATGACCATCAACCTGATCTTCAACGCCGTCGCTGACAACATGCCGGACCTTAAACCGATCTCGGCTCCCGAACGGCTGCGGTCGGGTTGGCTCAACGGCATCAAGCACTGGCAGGTCGATTACACCGGCAAAACCCCGGTGGCGCACTGATGGACTTCACCCCGGACCCGGCGCAGCAAGCGGTCGCCGACGTCGTCACGTCGGTACTGGATCGGGATAACACTTGGGAAGCGTTGTTAGCGGGCGGCGTGACGGCGCTGCCGGTGCCCGAGCGGCTGGGCGGCGACGGTGTCGGCCTGCCCGAGATCGCGACGGCGCTGACCGAGATCGGTCGCCACGGCCTGATCGGCCCGGCGCTCACCACTCTCGGGCTCGGTGCCGTGCCGCTGCTCGATCTGGCCTCCGACGACCAGCAGGACCGCTACTTCGGCGGGCTGGCCAAGGGCTCGCTGCTCACCGCGGCACTCAACGAACCCGGCTCTGCGCTGCCGGACCGGCCGGCGACAACCTTTGTGCACAGTCGACTGTCCGGCACCAAAGTCGGTGTCGCGTATGCCGAAAGCGCCGAGTGGATACTCGTCACTGCCGATAGCGCCGTCGTCGTGGTGTCACCCAAGGCCGAGGGCGTGCACCTTTCAAAGACGCCGACCTCCAACGGATCCGACGAGTACGTGGTCACGTTCTCCGATGTCGCGGTGCCCGAACAGGACGTGTTGGTCGGAGCGACGACTCAGCGGGTCAACCAGCTGGCGCTGGCTGCGATCGGGGCCTATGCGGCCGGCCTGGTGGCCGGCGCCTTGCGGTTGACGGCCGACTATGTGGCCAACCGACACCAGTTCGGCAAGCCACTGTCCACCTTCCAGACCGTCGCCGCGCAACTCGCCGAGGTCTACATCGCCTCGCGGACTATCGACTTGGCGTCGACGTCGGTGATCTGGCGACTGACCGAAGGAAGGGACGCCGACGACGACCTGGATGTGCTCGGATACTGGATTAGCTCGCAGGCGCCGCCGGTGATGCAGATCTGCCACCACTTGCACGGCGGCATGGGCATGGACGTCACCTATCCGATGCACCGGTACTACTCCACGATCAAGGACCTGACCCGGTTGCTGGGCGGGCCTTCTCATCGCCTCGACCTGGTGGGAGCGCAATGTTCATCGACCTGACGCCGGAGCAGCGACAGCTGCAAGCCGAGCTACGTCAATACTTTTCAAATTTGATCTCGTCCGACGAGATGAAAGCGATGGAGCAGGACCGCCACAACGCCGCCTACCGGGCGGTGATCCGCCGGATGGGCAAGGACGGCAAGCTTGGCGTGGGATGGCCAAAAGAGTTCGGCGGCCACGGCTTCGGTCCGATCGAGCAGCAGATCTTCGTCAATGAGGCCCATCGCGCCGACGTGCCGTTGCCCGCCGTGACGCTGCAGACGGTGGGGCCCACCCTGCAGGTCTTCGGCAGTGAGATGCAGAAGAAGAAGTTTCTGCCCGCGATCCTGGCCGGTGAGGTGCACTTCGCGATCGGCTACACCGAGCCGGAGGCCGGCACCGACCTGGCGTCGTTGCGGACCACCGCCGTGCGCCACGGCGACGAGTACATCGTCAACGGCCAGAAGATCTTCACCACCGGCGCGCATGACGCCGACTACATCTGGCTGGCGTGCCGCACCGATCCGGAAGCCGTTAAGCACAAGGGCATTTCAATCCTGATCGTCGACACCAAGGATCCCGGCTACTCGTGGACACCGATCATCCTGTCCGACGGCGCCCATCACACCAACGCCACCTACTACAACGATGTGCGGGTGCCCGCCGACATGCTGGTCGGCGAGGAGAACGGCGGATGGCGGCTGATCACCACGCAGCTCAACAACGAGCGGGTGATGCTCGGTCCGGCGGGCCGCACCGCCGGCATCTACGACCGCTTGCACACCTGGGCGTCCAAACCAGGTGGTGACGGTGTCACGCCCATCGACCATCAGGACGTCAAGCGGGCGCTGGGGGAGATCTACGCGATGTGGCGGATCAACGAGCTGCTGAATTGGCAGGTGGCCGCCGCTGGCGAGGACATCAACGTGGCCGATGCCGCATCGACGAAAGTCTTTGGCACGGAGCGAATTCAATACATCGGCCGACTCGCCGAGGAAATCGTCGGCAAGTACGGCAACCCTGCCGAATCGGACACCGCCGAACTGCTCGACTGGCTGGACTCGCAAACCAAACGCAATCTGGTGATCACCTTCGGCGGCGGGGTCAACGAAGTCATGCGTGAGATGATCGCTGCTTCGGGCCTCAAGGTGCCGAGGGTGCCTCGATGACCGACACGCAGAAAGGCATCGCGGAGATCACCGCAAAAGTCGCGGAGATCACCGCCACCGTCGTCGCCAAGCCGCGAGCGGCGCGGGATCCGGTGAACCAGCCGACGATCAACAACTGGGTGGAGGCCCTCGGCGACCGCAACCCGATCTACACCAGCGAGGTCGCGGCCCGCGACGCCGGGCATCCGGGAATTGTTGCCCCACCGGCAATGATCCAGGTGTGGACCATGTTCGGCCTGGGGGGAGAGCGTCCGACCGACGATCCCATGGGCCCGTTGATGGAACTGTTCGACGGCGCAGGGTACGTCGGTGTGGTCGCCACCAACTGCGAGCAGACCTACCACCGGTATCTGAGGCCGGGCGAGGAGGTCAGTATCGTCTCCGAGATGCGCGACGTGGTCGGCCCCAAGCAGACCGCGCTCGGTGAGGGCTGGTTCATCAACCAGCACATCACTTGGCGGGTCGGTGACGAGGATGTGGCCGAGATGGCTTGGCGCATACTTAAATTCAAGCCGCGCGAGTCCGAGGACCCACCGGCTGCCGTGCCCGCGGACCTGGACCCCGACGCGATGATGCGCCCGTCGGTGTCGCGGGACACCGCGTTCTTCTGGGCGGGTGTCAAGGCGCACGAGCTGCGCATCCAACGGCTGCAAGACGGCAGCCTCCAGCACCCGCCGGTCCCGGCGCTATGGCAGGACAAGACCAAGCCGATGGACTACGTGGTGGCCAGCGGCAAGGGCACGGTGTACAGCTTTGTCGTGCACCACGCGCCGAAGGTGCCTGGCCGCACGGTGCCGTTCGTGATCGCTTTGGTGGAGCTGGAAGAGGGCGTTCGCATGCTGGGCGAATTGCGCAACGTCGACCCCGCCGAGGTGAAGATCGGATACCCCGTTCGCGCAACTTACATCGACTTCCCGGCTGGTGACAGGGGTCCGGAATGGAGTCTCTACGCCTGGGAGCCCGACGCATGAGCGCACCGGTCATCGAAGTGGGGACCAAGCTGCCCGAGCTGTCGTTGTACGGCGACCCTACGTTCATCATCTCGACGGCCTTGGCCACCCGGGACTTCCAGGACGTGCACCACGACCGCGACTTGGCGCAGGCCAAGGGGTCCAAGGACATCTTCGTCAACATCCTGACCGACACCGGGCTGGTGCAGCGCTACGTCACCGACTGGGCCGGGCCGTCGGCGCTGATCAAGTCGATCGGACTGCGGCTGGGCGTGCCATGGTACGCCTACGACACCGTGACATTCGCCGGTGAAGTGACCGCGGTTGACGCGGGCCTCATCACGGTAAAAGTCGTGGGCAGCAACAGCCTTGGCGACCACGTCATCGCGACCACTACGCTCACGATCGGGGATGTTTGATGCTTTCGCGCAAGGCGGCCATCGTCGGCATCGGCGCGACCGACTTCTCGAAGGACTCCGGTCGTAGCGAGCTGCGCCTGGCCGCCGAGGCGGTGCGCGACGCCCTCGACGACGCCGGTCTGAGTCCCGCCGACGTCGATGGCCTCACGACGTTCACGATGGACACCAACAAGGAGATCGCCGTCGCGCGGGCCGCCGGTATAGGCCAGCTGAAGTTTTTCGCGCAGACCCACTACGGCGGCGGCGCCGCGTGCGCGACCGTCCAGCATGCCGCGATGGCGGTGGCAACCGGGGTGGCCGACGTCGTCGTCGCGTACCGGGCGTTCAACGAGCGGTCCGGGATGCGGTTCGGGCAGGTGCAGACCCGGTTGGTGGGAGACGCTAGCGCGCAGGCGGATTCGACGTCCGCGGATAACTCCTTCTCCTATCCACACGGGCTTTCGACGCCGGCGGCACAGGTGGCGATGATCGCGCAGCGGTACATGCATATGTCCGGCGCGACCAGTCGAGACTTCGGGGCCATCTCGGTGGCCGACCGAAAGCATGCCGCCAAGAACCCGAAGGCCTACTTCTACGAGAAGCCGATAACCATTGAGGACCACCAGAGTTCGCGGTGGATCGCCGAGCCGCTGCGTCTGCTGGACTGCTGCCAGGAGACCGATGGCGCGGTGGCGATCGTGGTGACTTCGGTTGAGCGGGCCAAGGACCTCAAACACCGGCCCGTGGTCATCGAGGCAGCGGCACAGGGCTCGAGCCCCGACCAGTACACGATGGTCAGCTACTACCGGCCGGAACTCGGCCTGCCCGAGATGGGACTGGTGGGTCAGCAGCTGTGGCAGCAGTCGGGGCTGGTGCCGACCGATATCCAGACTGCGGTGCTCTACGACCACTTCACCCCGTTCACGCTGATTCAGTTGGAGGAGTTGGGATTCTGCGGCAAGGGCGAAGCCAAGGACTTCATCGCCGACGGTGCGGTCGAGGTGGGCGGCCGCCTGCCCATCAACACCCATGGCGGGCAGCTTGGCGAGGCCTACATCCACGGCATGAACGGCATCGCCGAGGGCGTCCGCCAATTAAGGGGTACGTCGGTGAACCCGGTGCCCGACGTCGAGCATGTGCTGGTCACGGCGGGTACCGGCGTGCCTACCTCAGGTCTGATCCTGGGCTAGCCGTTGGGCTCGAGCGTGCGGCTAGCTTCACGTTCGCACCCGAATGTGCGGCCAGCCGCACGTTCGTCGAGGTGTGCACAGCTAAAGTGACGATGGTGGGGCAGCCTGCGACGCTGCCGTCGTGCGAGAACCATTCATCGGCAGCGAGGCGGTCGCTGCGGGGGCATTGACGAAAGCTCAACTCGCCACGCAATGTCGCCGATTGTTCCCGGACGTCTACATCGAGGGCGATGTCGACGTCACCGCCGCGCTGCGTGCGAAAGCAGGCTGGCTATGGACCGGACGTCGCGGCGTGGTCGCGGGTTTCTCCGCGGCCGCGCTACACAATAGCCAGTGGATTGATCATGCAAGGACCGTGGAATTGGTTCACAACAATCGTCGTCGGCCGCCGGGAATTCAGACGCACGGAGACCGCATCGATCAGGACGAGATTGAGATGGTGGCAGGCATGCCGGTCACCTCGCCGGCCAGGACGGCGCTGGACTTTGGATGTTGGTATCCGACGATGACTGCGGTCGCTGCGATCGATGCCCTGCTCCGTGCCACCGACATCAAGGCGGCCGATGTGGCGATGTTGGCGCGCAAATACGAAGGAAGGCGGGGGATCACGCGAGCGCGTCAGGCGGTGGATCTGTCCGACGCCGGCGCACAATCACCCAAGGAGTCCTGGCTCCGAGTTGTGCTGACCCAGGCAGGCTTGCCTCGGCCGCAGACGCAGATTCCGGTCGACGACGGGCTTGGCAACGTTGTCGCTTATCTCGATATGGGTTGGGCGGACGTCAAAGTCGCGGTCGAGTACGACGGTGAACATCACCGCAGCGATCGTCGGCAATATACCCGGGATATCCGGCGACTGGAATTGGTCGAGCGCCTTGGGTGGATCGTGATCCGGGTGGTCGCGGGTGACCGGCCTGCAGAGGTCCTTAGCCGTGTTCGTGCGGCGTTAGCGCATCGAGCGTGCGGCTAGCCGCACAGTCAAGACCGAACGTGCGGCTAGCGGCACGCTCGACGCCACTCGACCTACGCCGGAACCAACTCCACCCCGGTAAGCACGACGGCGTTCTCGCGGGCGGGTGCGATGACGTTGGCCAGCAGCCGGCCGTCTTCCTTCCAGACGGCGGCCTTCAGCGTCTCGCCCGGATACGCCACACCGGTGAAACGTGCGCCGTAGGACGCGACGGCGGCGACATCGGCGTCGAGTAGCGCATCGACCAGCGCCTTGCAGGTCATTCCGTAGGTGCACAAGCCATGCAAGATGGGACGCGGAAACCCTGCGGCGGCGGCGAATTCGGGATCGGAGTGCAGCGGATTGCGGTCGCCGCAAAGCCGGTACAACAACGCCTGCTGCGGCAGCACCGCCATGTCCAGCTCGAGATCCGGTGCCCGGCCCGGTGCGGCCGCAGAGGTCGACGATCCGCGCTCGCCGCCGAACCCGCCTTCGCCGCGAGCGAAGATCGATCGCCGCTGCGTCCAGAGCAGGGTTCCGTCCGGCGCGGTCACTTTGGTCTCCGACCAGATCACCGCGGCCTTGCCCTTGTCCCAGATATCGGTGAACCGGGTGACGGCCTTCGCGGCACCTGACGGCGGCAGTGGCGCCGGTGCGCTCACCTGCTCACTGGCGTGCAGGACCTTGCTCAGCTCGATGTCGATACCGGGGAACTGCACGGTCGGTGGCTTGGTGGCGTGGAAGGTGGCCGCCACGTTCCCGAACGTCGGCAGCACCTGCGGGGTGTCGTCGACCAGGTAGCGCAGCTCGCGTGCGTCCATCGGGTCGGCACCGGCACCCAGTCCCAGGTGGTAGAGCTGCACATCGCTGCTGCTCCAGGAGAATTCGATCGGATCGAGCTCGGCGGCGAGTGCGACGTCGGGGTTGATGGGCATGTCAGTGCTCTCCTGCAAGATGCAGAGCCGCCAGGTACCCGAACGTCATCGCAGGGCCGATGGTGCCGCCCGGACCGGGATAGGTATGCCCCATCACCGGAGAGCTGACATTGCCGGCCGCATAAAGGCCTTCGATGATGCTGCCGTCGTCGCGCAGTGCCCGGCCGTGTTTGTCCGTGCGGATGCCGCCCTTGGTGCCCAAATCGCCCGGCACCATCTTGGCGGCGAAGTACGGCGGGTGACTGATCTCGCCGAGGTTGGGGTTCGGCTTGTTGGTCGGGTCGCCGTAGTACCTGTCATAGGCGCTCTCGCCGCGGTGGTAATCGGCGTCGACCCCCGAGCGTGCGAAGCCGTTGAAACGCTGAACGGTAGCGGTGACCTCATCGACCGGCAGGCCGGCCTTGGCGGCCAGCTCCTCAAGCGTGTCGGCCTGGACGATCACGCCGGATTCCAGCCACTTACGTGGAATACGTTGTCCTGGTTGCAAACCTGCGAAGATGTAGCGATTGCGGTATTGCTGGTCGAACACCAGCCATGCCGGAATGTTTTCACCCGGGCCGGGACCCTGCCCGTAATCGCCGCCGTACATGTGATGGCATGCCTCGACGTAGGGCATGGATTCGTTCATGAATCGCTTGCCCGACATGTTGACGATGATGGAGCCGGGGGAGTTGCGCTCAGACAATGCGAACCACGGCGCGCCCACCAGCGGAACGGTCGGCCCCCACCACGCATCCTCCATGATTTCCAGTGCTGCGCCGAGCTTTTCGGCAGCAAGGATGCCGTCGCCAGTGTTCGCCTTCGCGCCGACCGTCCAGTCGGTGGTGATCGGTGCACGCTGGTACTTGACTCGCATTTGCTCGTTGTGTTCGAATCCGCCGCAGCCGAGAATCACTCCCTTGCGAGCCCGAATAAGTTGAGGCTCAAGGGATTCAGGTGCCTTGGTGTCGCGCACATAGATGCCACGAACCGTCCCGTCCTCGATGTAAAGGTCGGTCAGAGCGGTGTTGAGCTGCACGGGGACGCCGGCCTTGCGCAGCCCGACCCGAAGCGGCGCGATGAGCGCGCGTCCCATGCCGACAAGGTTCTTGCCGGTCGCCTTTGCCCACATGGTGCGCGCACCCACCTTGAGGCTGCGCAGCGCACCTCGCGGATGCCGTTTCAGCTGGTTCAACCGAACGTAATCCTGTTGCATCACAACGACGTTGAGCGGAACCTTGCCATACGGCGGCTCCAGCCCGGCCAGATCGGGGCCGAGCTTGTTGGCGTTGAAGGGCTTGGGTTCGATGGAACGGCCAGCCGGGCGGCCGCCCGGGGCCTCGGGATAGTAATCGGCGTACGCGGGCACCCAGCACATCTTCAGCGGGGTGTGCTTCAGGACGAACGACAGCATTTCGGGCCCGCGTTGCAGGTAGGTGTCGATGCGTTCCGGTTCGACGATGTCGCCGATGATTCCGTGCAGGTAGGTGCGGGCCGCTTCCGCGGTGTCTTTGACGCCGTCGCGCTTGAGAACCTCGTTGTTGGGAATCCACACTCCGCCGCCCGAGCGTGCAGTCGAGCCGCCATAGTGGGCAGCCTTCTCGACGACTATTGTCGAAAGACCCCGGTGGGCGGCCGCGAGGGCAGCCACCATGCCGGCGCCGCCGCTGCCCACCACGACGACGTCGAACTCCTGAGCTGTCATGTAGAACACGTTATAGAATTGCCGGGGCCGGGCGCTACTGGCCCGGTCACACGAACGAGGGGACTTCGGTCAAATGATCCCGCTTGCCACCCGTGATGCGCTGGCCGCCGATCTCGCGCAGGCCGAGCGGAGCCGCCAGCCGATCGCGCCGTTGACCGCCGCACACCCCGAGATCGACGTCGTCGACGCCTACGAGATCCAGCTGATCAACATCCGTCAGAGGGTCGCCGAGGGCGCCCGAGTGGTGGGGCACAAGGTCGGCCTCTCGTCGCTGGCGATGCAGCAGATGATGGGCGTCGACGAGCCGGACTACGGGCACCTGCTCAACGAGATGCAGGTGTTCGAAGACGCACCGGTCAAGTCGGACAGGTACCTCTACCCGCGTGTCGAGGTCGAGGTGGGTTTCATCCTGGCCCACGACCTGCCGGGCGCGGCCTGTACCGAAGACGACGTGCTCAAGGCCACCGAGGCTTTTGCGCCGTCCATCGAACTGATCGACACCCGAATCACCGATTGGAAGATCGCGCTGTGCGACACCATCGCCGACAACGCCTCCTCGGCGGGCTTCGTGCTCGGCGCCGGACGGGTGGCGCCGACCGACATCGACATCACCCAAATCGACGCGGTGCTGACCTGCAACGGCGAGGTGGTGGCTAAAGGGCGCAGCGACGCCGTTCTGGGAAACCCGGTGACCGCGGTGGCGTGGCTGGCCCGCAAGGTGGAGAGTTTTGGTGTACGGCTTCGGGCCGGTGACATCGTGTTGCCGGGTTCGTGCACCCGGGCCATCGACGCCCGGCCCGGTGACAACTTCGTCGCCGACTTCGCCGGCCTCGGGTCCGTCCGGTTGTCCTTCGAGTAAAGGAGCGTTCATGCCTTCCAAGGCCAGTGTGGCCATTGTCGGGTCAGGCAACATCAGCACCGACCTGCTCTACAAATTGCGGCGCTCGGACTGGCTCGAACCGCGCTGGATGGTGGGCATCGACCCGGACAGCGAAGGCTTGGCGCGGGCCCGCAAGCTGGGTTTGGAAACCACCCACGAAGGTGTCGACTGGCTGCTCGCCCAACCCGAGAAACCCGACATGGTGTTCGAGGCGACCAGTGCCTACGTGCACCGCGACGCGGCGCCGAAGTACGAGGCGGCGGGCATCAGGGCCATCGATCTGACGCCGGCGGCGGTCGGCCCGGCCGTGATTCCGCCGGCCAACCTGCGCGAGCACCTCGACGCGCCCAACGTCAACATGATCACCTGCGGCGGACAGGCGACCATCCCGATCGTCCACGCCGTGAGTCGCGCATTGGTCGAAAAAGGGGGAGTGCCGTACGCGGAGATCGTGGCGTCGGTGGCCTCGGTCTCAGCGGGGCCGGGCACCAGGGCCAACATCGACGAGTTCACCAAGACCACCAGCAAGGGCGTCGAGACCATCGGCGGCGCCAAGCGGGGCAAGGCGATCATCATCTTGAACCCGGCCGACCCGCCGATGATCATGCGTGACACGATCTTCTGCGCCATCCCGGAGGACGCCGACCAGGACGCGATCGCCCAGTCGATTCGGGACGTCGTCGCCGAGGTGCAGACCTACGTGCCGGGCTACCGGCTGCTCAACGAGCCGCAGTTCGACGAGCCGTCGATGCACTCCGGTGGCCAAGCTCTGGTCACGACGTTCGTCGAGGTCGAGGGCGCCGGGGATTACCTGCCGCCGTATGCGGGCAACCTCGACATCATGACCGCCGCGGCCACCAAGGTCGGCGAGGAGATCGCAAAAGAATCGCTTTCCGCGACGGCGGGAGGAGCGCAGGCATGAGCATCCAGGACATCTTCTTCAACCCGATCTGGGACGTCCGGATGACCGACACGTCCCTGCGGGACGGCTCGCACCACAAACGCCACCAGTTCACCAAGGACGAGGTCGGCGCCATCGTCGCCGCCTTGGACGCCGCGGGTGTGCCGGTCATCGAGGTCACCCACGGTGACGGGCTGGGTGGTTCGAGCTTCAACTACGGGTTCTCCAAGACACCCGAGCAGGAGCTGATCAAGCTGGCCGCGGAGACCGCCAAAGAGGCCAAGATCGCCTTCCTGATGCTGCCCGGAGTGGGCACCAAGGAAGACATCAAGGAGGCCCAGAACAACGGCGGGTCGATCTGCCGGATCGCCACCCACTGCACCGAGGCCGACGTGTCGATCCAGCACTTCGGGCTGGCCCGCGAGCTGGGTCTGGAAACCGTCGGGTTCCTGATGATGGCGCACACGATTCCGCCGGAGAAACTGGCCGCGCAGGCGCGCATCATGGCCGACGCCGGATGTCAGTGCGTCTACGTGGTCGACTCCGCCGGGGCGCTGGTGCTCGACGGCGTTGCGGACCGGGTTTCGGCGCTCGTCGCCGAACTCGGCGACGACGCGCAGGTCGGATTCCACGGCCACGAAAACCTCGGCCTGGGGGTCGCGAACTCGGTGGAGGCCGTGCGGGCGGGCGCCAAGCAGATCGACGGCTCCTGCCGCCGGTTCGGCGCCGGCGCGGGCAACGCGCCCGTCGAGGCCCTGATCGGGGTTTTCGACAAGATCGGTGTCAAGACCGGCATCGACTTCTTCGATATCGCCGACGCTGCCGAGGACGTCGTGCGGCCGGCGATGCCGGCCGAATGCCTGCTGGACCGCAACGCCCTGATCATGGGGTACTCCGGGGTCTACTCCAGCTTCCTCAAGCATGCCGTTCGCCAGGCTGAGCGCTACGACGTTCCGGCCCACCAGCTGTTGCACCGCGCCGGCCAGCGCAAGCTCATCGGCGGTCAGGAAGACCAGCTCATCGATATCGCGTTGGAGATCAAGCGCGAGCAGGCGGCGAGCGGTCAGGAAGCCGTCACACACTAGCCTCACAGCTTCAGCAAAGGCAGCGGTAACGCCGTCGCGGGTAACCTCGATTAGTACATCGAAGCAAGAGCCGGTGCCCTAAGGAGCAATCCGATGACCATGACTTCCGGAGCCCCGAGGTCCCGTCGCCGCGGACTGTATGGTCTGCTCGCTGGTGGCCTGCTGAGCGCCTCGGCCGCGACGCTCATTGCGTTGCCCGTGGCCAACGCTCAGTGCGATGAGACAGTGGGTAATTCCATCGACTCGTACCTAAAGCGGCATCCCGACCTGCACCAGGAGCTGCAGGCCAGGTCGGAGGCGGAGGGCGGCGGCCCCAACGTCATCGACTACCTGAGTCGGCATCCGGATGTGCGGCAGCACCTGATCGACCTGTCGCAGCAGTGCGTGCCGTAGTCGGGGAGTGAGCGAGCCTCGTCGGTGACTGCCCGCGCCAACACGCAACGGTCATTGCCCGGCGCCTCCTCAGGCTGTTCCAGCCTGCATCGTTGCCGGGCGGGTGTTCGCCCATTGACGGAAATTAGAACACGTTCTAGCGTCAAGGCGTGTCCGCTCCTCTTTTCTCCAGACCGCTAACCGACGCGATCGCCGAGGCCGAAGAACTCGTCGCCGCCGCACCGCATATCGAGACCGAAGCCGACCTGCTCGAGGGGCTGCAATACCTGGCCGGGTGTGTGGCCGCCTGCACACACATGGTGTTCGACTACGAGCGTGATCACCCGATGCTGCTGTCTGGCACGGGGCCGTTCACCAAGATGGGCCTGGATAACCCGGACACTCTCTACTTCGGCTGCCGAGTCCAACCCGACCACGATTACCTGGTCACCGGCATCCGTGGCACCACCACCGACCTGAGCTTCCAGTTGCTCGGCGGTGAGTACACCGACGACAACGTGCCGGCCAGCCAGGCCGCGTTCGACGACCGTGAGCTCGAGATCGCCGCGGACGGCAGCTTCCAATGGCAGGTCCGCCCGAACAGCCCCGGCCAGCTGGTGATTCGTGAGGTCTACGGCGACTGGTCGGCGCAGCGCGGCACCGTGGCGATCCAACGGCTGGACACCGCCGGCACCGCACCGCCGGCGTTGACCCGCGGAGCGATCGAAAAGCGTTACGCCACAGCGGGAAAGCAGCTCGTAAGCCGCATCAAAACCTGGTTGCAGTTTCCGCAGTGGTTTTATCTTGACATCCCGGTCAACACCATGGTCGCGCCACGCCTGACGCCCGGCGGCCTGGCGACGCAATACTCCTCGGTCGGGCACTTCGAGCTGCGGCCCGATCAGGCCCTGATCATCACGCTCCCGGTCACCGACGCGCCCTACCTCGGCTTCCAGCTGGGCAGCATGTGGTACATCTCGCTGGATTACATCAACCACCAGACCTCGCTGAACAACACTCAGGCCCAAGCGGATCCGGACGGCAAGATCCGCATCGTCGTCGCCGACCAGAACCCAGGCGTCACCAACTGGGTCGAAACGCTCGGGCATCGCCGCGGATTCCTGCAGTTCCGCTGGCAACGGGTGTCGCGCCAACTCACCGAAGCCGACGGACCCGGCGTCGAGTTGGTCGACATCGACACCGTCCCGCCCGAGCTGCCATATTACCAGGACAACAAGATCTCCGAAGATGCCTGGCGCACGCGAATTGCGCAGCGCCAACTACAAATTGCGGCAAGGATGCTGGGATGACCAAAATGCTCGACGACAAGGTTGTGGTGATCAGTGGGGTCGGCCCGGGTCTGGGCACGACGCTGGCGCACCGATGCACACGGGAGGGAGCCGACCTGGTGCTGGCTGCCCGCACCCCGGAGCGTCTCGACGATGTCGCCAAGCAGATCGCCGACGTCGGCGGCCGGGCGGTGACGGTGCGCACCGACATCACCGACGACGATCAAGTCGCCAACCTCGTCGACGCCACCATCGAGGCCTACGGCAAGGCCGACGTGCTGATCAACAACGCATTCCGGGTGCCGTCGATGAAGCCGTTGGCCGGTACCACATTTCAGCACATCCGCGACGCGATCGAGCTGAGTGCGCTGGGGGCATTAAGGCTCATCCAGGGCTTCACCCCGGCGCTGGCCGCATCGCACGGCTCGGTGGTCAACGTCAACTCCATGGTGATCCGGCACTCCCAGGCGAAATACGGCGCCTACAAGATGGCCAAGTCCGCGCTGCTGTCTATGTCGCAGTCGTTGGCCACCGAGCTGGGCGAACAGGGCATTCGCGTCAATTCCGTTGCGCCCGGCTATATCTGGGGCGACACGCTGCAGGCCTACTTCAACCACCAGGCCGGCAAGTACGGCACCACGGCCGAGCAGATCTATCAGGCCACGGCGGCGAACTCCGACCTCAAGCGGCTGCCCACCGAGGACGAGGTGGCGTCGGCGATTCTCTTCATGGCCAGCGACCTGTCCAGCGGCATCACCGGTCAGACGCTCGATGTCAACTGCGGCGAGTACCACACGTAATGCCTGAACGCACCGACATCGCAACTGTCGACGAGTTGCATGCCTCGGCCACCAAGCTGACCGGGCTCGACGACTTCGGCAGCGGCGACGACAACTACCGCGAAGCCTTGGGTGTGCTGTTGGACTCATACAAGCAGGAAGCCGGTCTTACTGTGTTGGGCAGCAAGATGAATCGGTTCTTCCTACGCGGCGCACTGGTGGCCAGGCTGTTGTCCGAGTCCGCTTGGAAGCAATATCCGCAGCATGCCGACGTCGCAGTCAAGCGGCCCATCTTCGTCACCGGGCTGGTGCGCACCGGCACCACCGCGCTGCATCGACTGCTCGGCGCCGATCCGGCCCACCAGGGCCTGCACATGTGGCTGGCCGAGTTCCCGCAGCCCCGTCCGCCACGCGACACCTGGGAATCCCACCCGCTGTATCGCCAACTCGACGCCCAGTTCACCCAGCACCATCAGGACAACCCTGGCTACACCGGGCTGCACTTCATGGCCGCATACGAGCTGGAGGAATGCTGGCAGCTGCTGCGGCAGTCGTTGCACTCGGTGTCCTACGAGACGCTGGCGCACCTGCCCAGCTATTCAAAATGGCTGTCGCAGCAGGACTGGACACCGGCATATCAGCGGCACCGCAAGAACCTTCAGCTGATCGGGCTCAACGACGCCGACAAGCGGTGGGTGCTGAAGAACCCCAGTCATTTGTTCGCGCTGGACGCGCTGATGTCGACCTATCCCGATGCGCTCGTCATCCAGACGCATCGACCCGTCGAGACGATCATGGCCTCGATGTGTTCGCTGGCCCAGCACACTGCCGACGGGTGGTCGTCGTCCTTCGTCGGCGACCAGATCGGCGCTGACTCGATGGAAACCTGGTCGCGTGGCCTCGAGCGGTTCAACACCGCACGCACCAAATACGATCCGGCCCAGTTCTACGACGTCGACTACCGCGCACTGATCGCCGACCCGCTTGGCACGGTGGCCGACGCCTACCGGCACTTCGACATCGCGCTGACCGACGACGCCCGGCAGGCCATGGAAAAGAGCCATGCCGACAGCCAATCCGGCGAACGTGCGCCCAAACACTCGTATTCACTTGCCGACTACGGGCTGACGGCCGAAGAGGTCAAGGAACGATTCGCGGGACTCTGACAGCTAGCCGTCGCCGGCGGGAGGGGCGGTGGACACCGCCTCCAAACAACCTTCGGCAACGGCATGTTCAATGCTGTCGGCCAGTTTCGGGCAGGACCGAGTGCGCGCGCTGTCGACTCCGGTCGCGCGTAGTTCGGCGAAATACCCGCAGCGATGCGACGCTTCGGTGTTCCACTGCACCGCGGTGTGCCCCGGCCCCAATCGCTTGACGTTGACCCTGGCATGGCAGAACCGGCAGTCCACCGGCTGCAGGCCCGACGTGAGGTAACGGGTGCGGTCGGCCCGGGTGGCCTCACGCACCTCGGCTGCGCGTTCCGGGTCATCAGCGAAAGCCGGTGCCTTGGACCAGGATCCGGCGCGTCGGCCACGAGCGGCCGGTTCCGGCTCGTCATGGCTGTCGTGATCGCCATGGAGCATTAGCATCGACCGGGCCAGCCGATCGACGTCGGGCGGCTCCTCGAGCGGGCTCATGTCGCGGGCTGCTCCGTCTTTGCTTCTTCTTCAGAGGCCTGCCGTTGCAGGTTTTCCTCGACCTCGACGTGCCACTTCTCGTTGGCGATGGTGGTGTCCACCTCGATCTCGAAGCGGTCGGTCATATCAGCGGTGACATCGGCTACATCTACGTAGAACTGCTGATACCACCGTCGCATCTGGTAGACGGCGCCATCCTCCTCGACCAGCAGCGGATTGTCGATGCGGGTCTTGTGCTTCCAGATCTCGACGTCCTGCAGGAAACCCTTGCTGACGCCCTCGGTGAAGACTCTGGCCAGTTTGTCCGTCATCGGCTCGTCCATGCCCTTGGGCTTTTCGACGATGACACCCCACTGCAGCATGAACGAATCCTGGGTTACCGGGTAGTGGCAGTTGATCAGGATCGACTCGGCCTTGTAGTCGCCGTACTTGTTGTGCAGCCAGTTGATCATGAACGACGGGCCGAAGTAAGACGCCTCCGAATCCAGGTGCGCCTCACCGTATGACGTGCCCAGATCGTTGACGTCGGGCCGCCCGACATTGTGCAGATACTGTGAGGCGATGTGGTCCTCGAAGACGTTCTTGAAATACGTCGGCAGGCCGAAGTGAATGTAGAAGAAGTGCGCCATGTCGGTGACGTTGTCAATGATGTCGCGACAGTTCGATCCTTCGATCAGGATCGAGTTCCACCGCCATTCGGTCCACTCGTCACTGGCCGCCTCGGGAATCTCCGGGATCTGCACCTCGGGCTGGGGCGGATTGCCCTCGACGTCATGCCAGACGAACAGCAGGCCGCCGCGCACGTCGGTGGTCCAGGATCGGGTGCGGGCCAGTCGCGGCGTGCGCTTGGCGTAGGGCACCAGCTTGCATTTGCCGTCGCCGCCCCAGCGCCAGTCGTGGAACGGGCAGGCGACTTCGTCGCCCTTGACGGTGCCCTGGGCCAGGTTGCCGCCCATGTGCCGGCAGTAGCCGTCGAGCACGTGCACGTCGCCGTGCGAGTCGGCAAACACCACGAGGTGGGTGCCGAATGCCTCGATCCCGTGCGGCTCGCCGTCCAGGTAGTCCTTGACCGGGCCAAGGCAGTGCCAGCCCCGGGCATAGCGGTCGGGCAGGGTGCCGGCGTCGATCTCGCGAATACCGGCCGTCTCGGTAGCCATGACGCCTCCAACTGTCAGCTTCTAACTAGAACACGTTACAGTTTTCCTGCGCGGTAGCGCAATCACAGCGCAACGACGGCGGCCTGTAGTGCCGGTTAATCAGGTCCTGACGCCGGAGTACCCAGCCTGGGGTATATGTGAACGATGCCGCTGTTTTCGTTCGAAGGCCGATCGCCGAACGTCGATCCCACTGCCTTCGTCGCGCCGACCGCCACCTTGATCGGCGATGTCACGATCGAGGCCGGTGCGTCGGTGTGGTTCAACACCGTGCTGCGTGGCGACTATGCGCCCGTCATCGTGCGCGAAGGTGCGAATGTGCAAGACGGATCGGTGCTGCACTCGCCGCCGGGCATCCCGGTCGACATCGGTCCGGGCGCCACCGTGGCGCACATGTGCGTCATCCACGGCGTCCACGTCGGAGCCGAGACTCTGATCGCCAACCACGCCACCGTGCTCGACGGCGCGGTGATCGGCAAGCGCAGCCTCATTGCAGCGGGCGCACTGGTGATCGGCGGTACCAAGATCCCCGACGAGGTCCTCGTGGTCGGGGCGCCGGCCACGGTCAAGGGTCCGATCGCGGGCACTGGCGCCGAGATGTGGGTGAAGGTGAACCCGAAGGCCTATCAGGACCTGGCGCAGCGCTATCTGACCGGGCTGGAACCCGTTTAGCCCTGCGAGAAACGAGCTTTCGTGCAAGCGGGGTATCGGAGGCTTATCGCATCCAGTCCGGCGTCACCGGCAGCCCGTTCTGGTGACGGTATTCGGCGATGGCCTTGAGGTTTTTCAGCTCCAGCAAGTGGCCGGCGCCGAACATATCCCAGAAGTCACCTACCCAGACCGGCCGATCCGGCGGCGCAGCGTCCGGATACGGGTTGTGGTCGTAGAAGGGGTGGTGGCAGTTGGTCCACAACACCACCGAGCCGGGCTTGTCGAACACCTCCTGCGCGTCGATGACACGCATGAGATAGACCATCCAAAGGTGCTTGCCCTGATCCCACGCGCACTGATAGTCCACGGTGCGCGCCTGCTCGTTCGCCCGGGTGCGGGTGTAGATCGTGGTCTCCGACCCCAGCCGGTCGTAGGCCAGCCACAACCCCGGTTCATCGGTCTCGGTGAAGCCGCGCAGGCTGTAGGTCCACTCCTCTAAACAGCGGGTATCGGCCATATAGGCGAACAGCTCATCGGGCGGGCAGTCGATGTAGTCGTTGATGGTGATGTACTGGCCGAATACCTCGTCGTGCGGGTACACCGAGTGCATCATCTCCATAATGATCGGGGTGGCCTCCTCCCGCGGGCTGGTCTCGATGCGGGTCAAACCCTCGATCGGCTTGCTGCTGCCGGTGTGGGCGGCGATGTCTTCAAGCGCGGGCAGCGGCATCGGATCAGTTCTCCTTCGTGGGTGCAGAGCGGTTGGCTTCTGTCAAAGATCTTGCAAGCATCTTGATTTCGTCGGCGGAGCGTTCGAACAAACCCCCGCTGGCCGCGCTTTCAGTTTGACCGGCCATCATGTCCTCGACATCCGTGGCACCGTAAGACGACATCATACAACGGTCCAATGGGCTGAAAGCGGCCAAATTTCAGCCCACGAAATGTTGCAAATCAACGATGTTCACGCTTCAGATCGATTGAACCGATTGCCGCTGAGACTCGTTGTAGTCCGTAGCAGCGCCTTCGGGGCATGTTGTCGCGCGGGAATGGCAGCCGGTCGCCGCTGCAGCGCTGACGTTTGCGTTCTCACGGGAGGAGCATGATCAGACGACCCGATATCTGCGATAAGCCCAAGCAAGAGCTGACCATCGAACTGCGCGACGTGGTGCGTGAGTACAGGGTCGGCGGTCAGCCCGTGCGCGCGCTCGACAAGATCAGCCTGTGGTTCGGCGGTGGGCAGTTTGTGTCGGTAGTCGGGCCGTCGGGGGCGGGTAAGAGCACGCTGCTGCATCTGCTCGGCGCGCTGGACTCACCGGATTCCGGGTCCATCAAATTCGACGGCGACGAGATTGGCCGACTCAGCGATGAACAACAGTCCGAATTCCGCCATCATCGCGTGGGCTTCGTCTTTCAGTTCTTCAACCTGTTGCCAACCCTCTCCGCGTGGGAGAACGTCGCCGTCCCGAAACTGCTCGACGGTGTCCGTTTGGGCAGGGTGAAATCGGACGCGGTCCGGCTGCTGGAGCGGGTCGGGCTCGGTAGCCGGGCACTGCACCGGCCGACGGAATTATCGGGCGGCCAAATGCAGCGGGTCGCCGTAGCGCGGGCATTGATGATGTCTCCATCGCTGATTCTCGCGGACGAGCCAACCGGGAACCTCGATTCCGCAACTGGTGCTGCGATCTTGGCGCTCCTTGCCGAGGTGGCACGTGAGGACGGCGGCAGGCGGCTGGTGGTGATGGTGACCCACAACTCGGACGCCGCCGCGGCGACGGACCGGGTGATCACACTCCAGGATGGTCGCGTCGGCTCCGATGAGTTGTCAGCGGTTGCGGGATGAGACCGGGCTCGGCCATCGCGGCTACGGCGAGTCGGCTACGGGTATTCAGCCTTCGCGAACTCGTTGTGCATCGTCGGCGCACGACGGCCTCGATCGCCGTAATGGCGGTGTCCGCAATGTATCTGGTCGCGGTATTCGGCATCTTCGGGTCGATCACCGGATCGGTCAACCGGTTGGCCGATGGGATCGCGGGAATCGCGGCGCTCGAGGTGTCGGGTATCACCGACGCAGGATTTCCCGACACGATAACCGCCGATGTCGCCGCGGTTCCGGGTGTCGCGACCGCGGCACCGATGATTCGGACTTCAGCGTCCACGGCATCAGGTCCGGTTCTGCTGTTCGGCGCAGACAAGAGCAGTGCTGCGTTGGGTGGCGCCTTGAAAGACGCCGTCGCGAAGCCAATAAAGACGTTGTCCGCCAATCCCAACGGTGTCCAGGTTGGGCCCGGTGTCGGTCATGCCAAAGGCGAGACATTCCGGCTGGGCTCGGCCTCGGTCGCAGTCACGGAAGTGCTTACCGGCAAGCAGCTTGCGGACCTCAACGGCGGACATTACGTGCTGGCTCCACTTGCTCTGGCACAGAACATAACCGGGCGAGAAGGCCGACTCGACTCGATACTGATCACGACAAAGTCCGGTGTCAATCTCGCAGCAGTGCGCGCCGCTGTCACGGCCGCCGTGAAGGGCCGGGCAATCGTTGCAGATCCGAGCATGCGGGCAGCCCGAGCCGGCGACGGCGTCAAGCTGATGAACTACATGGCGTTGATGGGTGCGGGAGTTGCGTTGGTGGTCGGCGCGTTCCTGATTTACACCACGATGACGATGGCGATCACCCAACGCCGGCCGGTCATCTCGATGCTGCGCGCGATCGGAGGCCGACGCGTCACCATCGTTCGCGATTTGCTCGCCGAAGCCGCGATTCTCGGAGTAATCGGTGGAGCGGTCGGGTCGGGCATCGGAATCATCATGGGCCGTGTGGCGATTGGTCGATTGCCTCCGGCGATAACCCAAGGTCTCGAAGCTCGGGTGGAGTACTGGCTGCCCCGCTACGCGATACCGGTGGCGCTGGTGGCGACGGTGCTGACTAGCGCGGCTGCGTCGGCGATGGCTGCGCGGCAGGTGTACAAGGTTTCACCGATCGAGGCCTTGGCGCCCGTCGGGGTCTCAGCCGCGGATTTCGTGCCGCGATGGCTGCGGATGGCATGCGGGATTGCAGCCGTTGCGATGTTCGCGGCATCGATCGTGGTTGTTGTCGGCCAACGCGGCACATTCGCATTCGCCGCGGTCTTTGCTCTGTTCACTGCTGAGATCGCGCTGGGCTTCGCGCTCACCGCGGCCATCGTCAAAGCGACTGCGGCGACAGCCCGGATGTTCGGATCGGTTGGGCGACTCGCGGCTGCGACAATCGAGCGTGCGCCGCGGCGGGTGTGGGCCACGGTGATGACCGTGCTCATCGCAGTGGTCACCACTGTCGTGATCACCGGTGCGAATGCCGACATGATCCGCTCGGCGCGCGCCATCTTCGCACCGGTCGCAGGTGTCGACGTGTGGGTGAGCGCGGATGCGCCCGATAGCTATGCCGTCGACGCCCTGCCGCAAGGCCTTGCCAGCAAGGTAGCCGGGTTGCCAGGCGTAAAGCGTGTCACCGAGGGCGCATTCGGGTTCGCTGAGGTCGGGGGCACCCGCGTGATGCTGGACGGGTTTTCGGCCGGGACCGCCGATCCGCTCTACCGCGCGCTCGGTGAGCCGATACGCAACGCGGTACTCGCCGGTCGGGGCGTGGTGCTTTCGCAGAACCTCGGCAAAACTCTGCACGTCCGGGTCGGCGACGACCTGCAGCTGCAGACGCCGCATGGCCCGCGGCGGACGGCTGTGCTGGCCCTGGTGCCGTACTTCTCGACGGTCATCGGGACCGTCGGGATCGACCTCGCTCGGATGAAGGAGTGGTTCGACCGTCCGGCGGCGACAGCACTCCAAATCACCGCGGCCGCAGGCGTGAATCCCAGTCGCGTGTTGGCCGACGTGCGCCATATAGTGCCTGCGCCGAACTACGTATACAACGGTCGCACCGCACTGGCGGGCCTCGAGGCGCCGCTGCATCAGAGCATGTTCATCGCCAACGCCGTTTGGATCATCGTGGTATTCGTTGCGGCGGTAGCACTTTTCAACACGTTGACGCTCTCGGTGCTCGAACGGCGTCGTGAAATTGGGGTGCTGCGGGCGATGGGAACCAGTCGGCGGTTCACCGTGCAGATGATCCTGGCCGAGGCGGCCGCCATCGGTGTCGTCGGTGGCGTCTGCGGACTTTTATTCGGCCTGACGGATCAGTGGCTCTACAGCCTGGTCAGCGGGGACATGATGAACTTCACCGTTGGCTTCCGGCCGAGCCCGATGGCACTCGTGTTCACCGCGGGCGCGCTGGCGATCAGCCTGCTTGGCTCGCTGCCGCCGGCCCGACGCGCGGCGCGACTCAACATCATCGAGGCGGTCGGCGTCGAGTAGGGCGACGGCGATCTCAGTTCGGCTGTCCACCTCAGAGGCCAAAGAAGTCGTTCGCAACGAGGATGTCCCACAGCCCTGAGAGGGGATCCGTGAAAGGGATAGTGAATGAGCTGTCGAGGGCTGGGTTCATCGTGTCGACGAACGTGTTGACTGTCACGCCGGCCATCCCTATGCCCGAGTCATCGGGCAGGGCCACCCCAAGTAGAGCCAAGTTATCATCGGGGTCTGCTCCAGACGTCAACACATCTGTGATGTCGAGAGACGGAATGTTCAGAATCATCCCCTCAAAATTTTCGCCAGGGTCGGCAGCTCCGATGTCCGTGACGCCAAGGAGGGCAAGTAGTGGGTCGGTGGCGGAGATAAAGCCCGGGTCCGCTGCTGGGCTGATGTCCTCACCGTCGGCTCGGGCGGAGGCGGCGGTTGCCAATGGGATGAGCCCGGTGGCCAGCAGAGCACCGGCGGCGGTGCCGAGAACGAGTGTCATGCGTCGAGCGCTCATTGGAGACTCCAATCGAGAGTGAGACGGCGATCTGGAATCGAGAGTGAGAGTGTGATCTAGCTCACTGTTAGTAAAACCTGAGCGTAGACCTAAGAGAAGGTGAGCGACACCCCCTCACCTGGTGCGATCCGCCCCATCAGAAACCGCGCGGAATGTTCGGCCATACCGGATACACGTGTCGCCGATCAACAACGGATAGATAAAAGCTTAACAAAAGCTGAACAGCAGATAACGATTGCCTTATCGGTGAACCCGCGTTCATTCGATAACGGTGGCGAATCCTTGCAGATGAGGAGTGCACGGCGGCGGCACCAGGGTGCGTCGGGTGTTGCGTAATCCCCCGGTATCGAACCCGGCTGCGGCAATGGCGTCGATGGTTCGGCGGTTCGGCTCGCAACCGGAAGCCAGCCACGACCACGGCTTGGCGATCAGGTCCTGGAACCGACCCATCAGCCCGTCCCCGCGGACATGCTCGAGAACGACCAATCTGCCCCCGGGAGCGAGGACTCGGCGGATCTCGTGGAGGGTAGCGGCCACATTGTCGACGGAGCACAGCACCAGCCCGACATGCACCGAGTCAAAACTGTTGTCCGGGAAGGGAATCGATTCGCCGATACCGTCGACGATGTCGACGGCAATGTTGGCGCGGCGAGCCAGCGCTGAAGCCATTCGGCGCATTGCAGGCTCTGGCTCAACGGCCGCGACCGACGTCACCGCGGGCGGAAGGAACATCAAGTCGGTACCCGGGCCCAGGCCTACCATTAGCAACCGGCCGGTCGCATTGCTCATCGCCTCGCGCCGATACCGACGATAGAACAGCCGGTCAAAGATTGGCATGCCGAGTCGATAGACGTACGGAAATAGCGGATTACGGCGGGTCATTTCCCACCCAAAAGTTACCCAGATCCATGCGGAAAGGCGGATATTCGTCGCGCATCAACGAGACGTACACGGCCACCCGATAACGCCATCGAACGATGCCCAGGAGAACGTCGGACATGCCCCGCGGGATAGTGCCGGTAAACAACAGCCAGAACGGGGCGATGACGCACAGCAGCTGCAGCAGCGGCTCCATCGCCCAACAGATGAGTATCTGAGGCAACGCCAGTAGCCACCACTTGACCAGCACGGCCCAATGCGTAAGCCGTTCCGGATAGTCGACCTGCAGGTCGCCGGGGTAATCAGGCCGAGACGCGAGCGTGAAAGGCGGGTATTTGTCGGTGCTGTTCATCGGGAATCGGTAGTTCATCACCCGCCACGACCAGCGCAGCACTCCGACATTGAAGTCGAAGAGCGGACGCGGATACCGTCCGGTGAACAAGATGGCGACGCCGGCAACGATGGTCAGCAGCGGGAAGGCCAGGTAGAGCAGGATCAGTATCGGATAGTGCGGCACCGCGAGCACGCACCACTTGAACAGCCATAGCCAGCGTGACGGCGCGTCGAAGTCGCCCCGCACCCGTACGGGTTCGTTCCTGGGAACGGGCTCGTCCGCGCCGTCCATAATGTGATCACGGCGGAGAGCAGTGCTGGGTTCAGATCTTGCGCGCGCTCGCGGTTGCCTGGTCAACCTCCCAGTACGCGCGCAGCGCCACCAACTGGCCGTCGGCGTTGGCCTTATAGGTGAACACCCCTTCCGCGGTGACCTGGTGCCCGGCCGCCGTGATCAGGATGTGGCCGACGTTGGCTTCTTCATTGCCGCACTGGTAGGTGTCGTGGAAGTGGAACTCGATCTTGTCCGTCGGCGCAATCGCCTTGTCCCAGAACGCCGAGATGGCGTCGCGGCCGCGATGCCCCTTGCCCTCAGGGTCGAAATGCGACGGGCCGATCGGGTCCTCGACGATGGCGTCGTCGGCGAACACCGCCAGCCACGCATCTTTATCTCTGGCCCCCACCGCGTCGCGGGAGCGCTTGCCGGCGAGGTGGGCCAGTGCTGTGCTCATCGGGCGCCGCTCCTCCTCATCGCTTCGTTCTGCATCGTCGCCGGCGCGCGTCATGTGTCTTGCCATCCCGAGTGGATATAGGTATCGGCGAACCGTTTCAACGAATCCTTCTTCTTCTCTATCGGCGCATCGAAGCCGAGTCCGCCAAACTCGGGGTAAACCCAGGGGATGACGATGTTGTCGGTGACGCCGACGTCGGCCAGTTGGCGGTGACCATCCACACCGAACTTGTCGATGCAGACCGCCTGGTATTCGAAAGGCACATCCGCACGGTCGTATTCGGCGAGCAGGGCCTTGAGCTTGCCGATGGTCTCGCCAAGCTGCTCACAGGTCATCATGGCGCTGGTCCACCCATCGCTCACCCGCGCGGCACGCTTGAGTGCGACATCGGTGTGACCGCCGACGTAAAACGGTACCGGCTTGGTCGGGGACGGGCTCATCTGCAGTTTGTCGAAATCGTAGAAATCACCGTGGAATTCGACCATCCCGCCGTCCAGCACGAGTTTGATGACCTCGATCATCTCGTCGACGCGCTTGCCCCGGCGCGCGTACGGCACCCCGCACCACTCGAATTCTTCTGGTGCCCAGCCGATGCCGACACCGAAGCCGAACCTGTTGTGGGTCAGGTTGGCAACCGAACCGACCTGGCGCGCCAGCAACAGCGGATTGCGGGAGCCCAGCTTCATCACGTTGGTGTAGAAGAACAGCTTCGAGGTGACCGCGCCCATCGCGCCGGCGGCGATCAGTGGATCGACCCACGGCGTGTCCTCGTTCCACATCCGGGATCCATCGGGGGTGTACGGATAGTCGGCGGCGGCCTTCTCCATGTAGAACAGCGAGTCCGGCAGCGCGATCGCGTCGAATCCCACCTCTTCGGCGGTTCTGGCGATGTCGACCAGCTGATCGATCGGGCCCATCGCGATACTGCAGGTGTACTTCACGGCTTATCGGCCCCCACTACCCACATCGAGTAATACTGCGAGCCGCCGCCGTAGGCGTGGCCAAGTGCCTTGCGTGCGTTCGGGACCTGGTGATCGCCCGCCTTGCCCATCACCTGGATGGCCGCCTCGGCGAACCGGATCAGACCGGACGCACCGATCGGGTTCGACGACAGCACCCCGCCAGAGGCGTTGAGCGGGATCCGCCCGCCGATCTCGGTTTCGCCCGCTTCGGTGAGCTTCCAGCCTTCGCCCTCGGGTGCGAACCCGAGGTTCTCCAACCACATCGGCTCAAACCACGAGAACGGCACGTAGATCTCGGCGGCGTCGATCTCGTCGATCGGGCTGGTAATGCCTGCCGCCTTCCACAGTGCCTTGGCGGCATCGCGCCCGGCCTGCGGGTTGACCTGGTCGCGGCCGGAGTACGCCAGCGGTTCGGTGCGCAACGCGGTGGCGTGAATCCATGCCACCGGATGACCTTCCGCGACCCGCTTGTCGGCGATGTCCTCGTTGCCGATCACCACCGCACAGGCGCCGTCGGACGACGGGCAGGTTTCGTCGAAGCGAATGGGGTCCCACAGCATCTGCGACGCCATCACCTTTTCCAGCGTGATGTCCGGTTGATGCAAGTGTGCCAACGGATTCTTGGCGCCATTGCGGCGGTCCTTGACCGCCACCATGGCCCCGATGTGCGTCGGCGCGCCGGATCGGCGGATGTAGGAGCGCACGTGCGGAGCGAAGTAGCCCCCCGCACCGGCGCCGACCGGCTTGGTAAACGGCACCGGAATGCTCAACGCCCACATGGCATTCGACTCGGACTGCTTCTCCCACGCCATCGCGAGCACGCGGCGGTACTTGCCCGACTGCACCAGGCTGGCCGCCACCACACCGGTCGACCCGCCCACCGAACCCGCGGTGTGCACCCGGATCAGCGGCTTGCCGGTCGCGCCCATAGCGTCGGCCATGAACAGCTCCGGCATCATGACGCCCTCGAAGAAGTCCGGCGCCTTACCGACCACCACCGCGTCGATGTCGTCCATGGTCGACCCGGAGTCGGACAACGCCTTATCGATCGCCTCGCGAACGAGGCCGTTCATCGAGACGTCCTGGCGCTTGGCGACGTACTTCGTCTGCCCGGTGCCGAGCACCGCAGCGATCTGGGGCGCCATGTTATTTCCCTTCCAGCACGGCGACGAGATTCTGTTGCAATACCGGGCCGCTAGTCGCATGCGCGAGCACCCGGCCTGCGGAGCGAGAGAAAATATGTTGTGCCGCAAAGCCGATGCGCTCCAACCCGGCGCAGAACATCGGGTTGGCCGCCAGTGCACCGCCCGATGGGTTGACCTTCGTCGACGACGGCAGGCCGATAGCCTCGGTCAGGATCAGCTGCTGATGGGTGAACGGCGCGTAGATCTCGGCCACCTCGATCGAGCCGGCGTCCCCGCCCGTTGCGGCCTTGGCTGACGCCTCCGTCGACGGGGACGTGGTCAGGTCGCGGGCACCGAGGACCGGGGTCTCGATGCGGTGCTCGATCCCGGTGATCCACGCCGGGTTCTTCCGCAGCTCGCGGGCCTTGTCGCCGGCCGCCAGCACGATTGCCGCCGCGCCATCGGTGATCGGCGCAATGTCATGGCGTCGAAGGGGATCGGCGAAGAACGGGCGGGCCAGCAGCTCGTCGATGCTCTTCGCCGGCTTCTCTGAATCGGTGCGCTCGGCAACGGCGAACGTATCCAGCGCCACTTGTGCCATCTGCTCGGCCGTCCACTTGCCAGCGTCCAAGCCGAAGCGGGCCTGCAGCCCCGCCATCGACACCGAGTCCGGCCACAGCGGCGCGACGGTGTACGGATCGGTCTGCAACGACAGCACCCGGCGCAGCGTCCCGGCCGAAGACTTGCCGAAGCCGTAGACCAGCGCGGTGTCGACCTGACCGGTCAGCACTTTGATGTAGGCCTCATACAGCGCCCACGCGGCGTCCATCTCCACGTGCGATTCGTTGATCGGCGGCACCGCCCCAATCGAGTCGATCGCAGAGATGAACGAAAATGCCCGTCCGGCAAGGTAATCCGACGATCCGGAGCACCAGAAACCAATGTCGGTCTGCTCGAGCCCGAGTTCGTCGTAAAGCGCGTGGAAGCACGGCATCAGCATCTCGACGCCATTGGTGGTGCCGTCGGTGCGTCGCACATGCGGCGCATGGGCGAATCCGACGACAGCTACATCGCGATCGGTCACGTTATTCCCTTTGATAGGTGGTGCTTAGAGGTGATGCTTGTAGGTGTCGTAGTCGGCGTCAGGTTCGCCGGTCGGCTTGAAGTATTCGATGTTGTCGATGCCCAGACCCCACTCCTCGCGGGGCTTCCACACCGCCTCCACCCGCATGCCCATTCGCACCTCGGTGGCGTCGATCTCCTGAATCAGGTGTAGGAACGCGATATCGGCGCCGTCGAGCAGGACGTAGGCGGCGACGTACGGCGGCTTGATGCGCTGGCCGGCGAACGGGATGTTGATGATCGCGAACGTCGTCACCGTGCCCTTGTCGGGCAGCTCGAGGAAGTTGTCGAGTTCGAGGCCGGTCGCCGGGTCTGCTTCCTTCGGCGGGAAGTACACCTTGCCGTCCTTGCCGGTTCGAGCGCCGAGCAGCTTGCCCTCTTCGAGACCGCGCAGGAACGCGCTCTCGGGAAGCGAAGCGGTGTG
>NZ_DATMLH010000141.1:0-20495 GCF_035570115.1 Mycobacterium sp. | reverse complement strand
CGCCGCTGCGCTTTCTCAACCAGTCGGTGCTCGACGCCGCCACGGTGTTCCCCGCCGACGTGCGAACCCGCACGCTCGAGCCCTCGACCCTGGAACACCCGCGGGTGGTCGAGGACATGCGCCACGGCTACGACTAGGCGTGTCAGAAGATGACGGTGCGGCTGCCATATAGCAGCACCCGGTCCTCCAGGTGCCAGCGCAGTCCCCGCGCCAGCACGACCTTCTCGATGTCGCGACCCTTGCGCACCATGTCGGCCACCGAGTCCCGGTGATCCACGCGGATCACGTCCTGCTCGATGATCGGACCGGCGTCCAACTCCGCGGTGACGTAGTGGCAGGTAGCGCCGACCAATTTGACACCCCGCGCGGACGCCTGGTGGTAAGGGCGGGCACCGACGAAGGATGGCAGGAAGCTGTGGTGGATGTTCAGCGCCCGTCCCTCCCACGCTGCGCAGAGCTCCGGCGGCAGCACCTGCATGAATCGCGCCAGCACCACCGCGTCCGGCCGCTCGGCGTCCACCAGCTGACCGAGCCGCTGGAACGCGGCGGCCTTGCCCTCGGCGTCGCCCGTCGGAAACGGCACGTGGTGAAAGGGGATGCCGTGTGCGCGGGTTACGTCGGCCAGGTCGGTGTGGTTGCCGATCACCGCGCCGACGTCGACGTCGAGCTCGCCCGAGGCGACCCGTCCCAGCAAGTCGTACAGGCAGTGGCCCTCACGGGACACCAGGATCACCACCCGGCGCCGCACACCGGTGTCGCTGATCCGCCAATCGGCCTCGCCGTCGGGGCCGGACAGGTCGGCGGCCACACCGGCGAACCGGGCCTGCAGCTCGGTCACGTCGTAAGGCAGCGACTCGGCCAACACCTCCTGGCGGGTGAAAAACCACCCGGTCTCGCGGTCGGTGTGGTACGCCGCCTCCACGATCCACCCGCCAGCCGCGGCAAGGAACCCGGCGATCCCGGCGACAATGCCGGTGCGGTCGGGGCAGCCGAAAGTGACGATGTAGCGGCGGTCCGCCATGCTGCAGCAGTCTTGCAGGCCACCGCGGGACCAGGATGAACTTGGTCGTCGGCGTGTCGAAAATGTGACGACGACGTCCGGTGACGAGCGCGGCGGCTACTACTCGTCGTCGAGGGCCGCCAGGACCTCGTCGGACAGGTCGACATTGGTGTAGACGTTCTGCACGTCGTCGCTCTCCTCCAACGCGTCGACGAGCTTGAACACCTTGCGGGCACCGTCGACGTTTACCGGCACGCTCACCGACGGCTGAAAACCGGCCTCGGCCGACTCGTAGTCAATCCCGGCGTCCTGCAACGCAGTTCGCACCGCCACCAAGTCGCCGGGCTCGGAGATCACCTCGAAGCTGTCACCCAGGTCGCTGACATCCTCGGCGCCGGCGTCCAGCACCGCCGTCAGCACGTCGTCCTCGGTCAGGCCGTTCTTCTCCAGCGTCACCACGCCCTTGCGGGAGAACAGATACGCGACCGACCCCGGATCGGCCATCGTGCCGCCGTTGCGGGTCATCGCCACCCGGACCTCACTGGCCGCGCGGTTGCGGTTGTCGGTCAGGCACTCGACCAACACCGCCACCCCGTTCGGCCCGTAGCCCTCGTAGGTGATCGTTTGCCAGTCGGCACCGCCCGCTTCCTCGCCGGCGCCCCGCTTTCGGGCGCGCTCGATGTTGTCGTTGGGCACCGAGGTCTTCTTCGCCTTCTGGATGGCGTCATACAGCGTCGGATTGCCCGCCGGGTCGCCACCGCCGGTACGGGCGGCGACCTCGATGTTCTTGATCAGCCGGGCGAACTCCTTGCCACGGCGCGCGTCTTTGACGGCCTTCTGGTGCTTGGTGGTGGCCCACTTGGAATGGCCGCTCATCGGTCTACTACCTCTTCTGTCGCTCGCTAAGTTCGCGCAACGAGTCTACGTTGACGGCCGACGCCGGTTGTCCAGCCGCTCCCCAATGTCCCGACCGCCTCACCGCCCACAGGCGTCACACGGAGTCGCTCTGAAGCGGGCAAAAGCCACACCGCGCAAAGGTCCGCTCGGTGACTGGAGTGACGGGCGTGGCGACTAGGACCGTTTGATCCACCGCCACTGGGTCGACCACCACGGGCCCGCGTCCGGCAGGTTGTCGGCAACGGCGGCAACCACCCCGGGCCACCATTCGGCGTGGAAGTCGTCTCCGGACAACCAGCCCCCGGGCGCGACCTTCGGCCCCCACGCCCGTAGATCGGCGGCCACACTGGCGTAGTCGTGACGTGCGTCGATATGCACCCAGGCCAGCGAGTCGTCGGCGAACAGTTCAGCGGCGCCGACCGAGTCGCTGATCACCAGTTGAATCGTGTCAGCCAAGCCGCACCCGATGATGTTGCGGTGCAGCAGCCCCGCGAACGTTCCACCGCCGTGCGCGACGGCGGGCCCGTGCGCGTCGGTGGCGTCGCGGCCTTCAGGCCCGCTCCCCAGAGCGGTATCGACGCCGACGATCCGGACGTCGATACCGGCCTCGCGCACCACTTCACCGAGCGAGCAAATGCTGCGCCCTAGATAGCACCCCACCTCGACAAACCAACTGCCGTCCGGGAAATGCGCGGCGGCTTCCTCTTGATGTCGACGCCACTGAAACCAGCCGGGTATATCGCGCCAGGTGTGCACGGGTTGGTCGAACTTAGTCGCGGTGTCCACGCTGCGGTCAGCCGTGCGGCGCCTCAGAGATTTTGCTGTCGGGCTTGCCGATCGTTTGGCAGTAAGCCGCCGCCGACACCCGCGTTGCCGTGATCTCCAGGTTGCTGGGTTCAGCGCCGCTCTTGTCCTTGAGCATCTTGCTGACCTCGCTGTCTTGCTTCTTCTCGTCCTGCGTCGTGAAGTCCTTGCACTTGGTGTCGCCACCTGTGTTGAGGATCTGTGAGGCAGAGCAACCGCTGAGCAATAGCGCGGCGATTGCGATGGCCCCGGCAAAACTTCGCTTCATCGTTGACCTTTCTGAGCCGGACTGGTGGCTATCTTTTACACCGAAACGCCCCATTTCAAACGCTGCACTACGGTGGACAAGGTGACAGCGCAAAGCCCGCTACATGCGGTCCGGGACGCGTTGGGCAGCAGCCTGTTCGAAATGATCGCCGGTCCCGACGGTCCGGCGCGGCGCGCTCGCATCCACCAGACTCCGGGGCCGCGATGGTTCGCCGAAGACCGCCCCATCCGCCGGGTGCACGCCGACGCCTCGATGTTCGTCGGCGGGTTGCGGGCATTGCTGCTGCAGTCGTTGCACCCGCTGGCGATGGCCGGCGTGGCCGAGCACTCCAACTACCGGGGCGACCCGTGGGGCCGGTTGCAACGAACAACGGCCTTCCTAGCGGTCACGACCTTCGGTACAGCGGCCGACGCGCAGCGCGCCGTTGATCGGGTCCGTGGTATCCACCGGCGGGTGCAGGGGATCGCCGCCGACGGCAGGCGGTATCAGGCCACCGATCCGCACTTGCTGGAATGGGTTCACATCGCCGAAGCCGACAGCTTCCTGCGCGCCCATCGGCTCTACGGCGCGGCTCCGCTGGACCAGGATGGTCGCGACGGATACGTCAGGGACATGGCGGAAATCGCCGCCAGGCTCGGCGTGGTCAACCCGCCGCGCACCGAACATGAGTTGACGCAACGGATTAACGCGTTCCGACCGGAGCTGCGCAGCACACCCGAGGCGCGTGATGCCGCCCGATTCCTGCTGCTGACGCCGCCGCTGCCATTGGCGGCGCGCGCGCCGTACGGCGCGCTGGCCGCCACGGCTGTGGCGATGCTGCCCGCATGGGCGCGCATGCCGTTGCTGCTGCCCTACTTTCCACCGATCGAGCGCACGGTCGTTCGCACGGTCGGACGAGCCTTGGTCGGCGGCATTCGATGGGCGCTGCCCGCCGCCTGACCATTGCCTGCGGATTGATATCGCATGCGATGCCGCTTCCGAAAGGGTGCTATTGGTCGAGCCGTGGTGCTGGTGTGGCCGGTGGGCCTTGACTTCAGCGCCGCCCGTTGACGATGTCAACGAACAACCGGTGGATGCGACGATCGCCGGTCATCTCGGGGTGAAACGCCGTGGCAAGCACCGGACCCTGCCGCACCGCCACCGGGTGCCCGGCGGCGCGAGCCAGCACCTGCACCTCCCCGCCGACCCGCTCCACCCACGGCGCGCGGATGAACACCGCATGCACCGGCTGATCGAACCCGCTGAACTCGACATCGCCCTCAAACGAGTCGACCTGACGTCCAAAAGCGTTGCGCCGCACAGTGATATCGATGCCACCAAGCGGCAATGCCTCGCGGCCGCTCGCGCCGGCGTCCAGGATCTCGCTGGCCAGCAAGATCATCCCCGCGCATGCCCCGTAGGCGGGTAGCCCGTCGGCGAGCCGCTTACGCAGTGGCTCCAGCAAGTCGAGCTCGCGCAGCAGGTGGCTCATCGTGGTGGACTCGCCGCCGGGGATGACCAGCGCGTCGACGGCCTCGAGTTCCTCACGCCGTCGGACACTCACCGAATCGGCTCCCGCGTCGCGCAACGCCGCCAGGTGTTCGCGAGTGTCGCCCTGCAGCGCTAGGACGCCGAGCCGCGGGCCGCTCACTGCTCAGCCGGCCGGTATCCGCGCGCGAAGCGGGTCAGGCCCTCCTGCATGACTGCGGCGACCATCTCGCCGTACTGATTGAAGATCTTGCCCTGGCAGAGCGCGCGGCCGCCGCAGGCCGACGGCGAGGACTGGTCGTAGAGCATCCACTCGTCGGCCCGAAATACCCGCATGAACCACATCGCGTGATCCAGCGATGCCACCTGCAGATGCGAACGCTCGTCGAGGTGGGTGACCTGCGCCGATCCCAGCAGGGTGAGGTCACTCATGTAAGCCAGCGCGCAGATATGCAGCACCGGGTCGTCGGGCAGCGGATCGCGGTGCCGAAACCACACCTGCTGCTGCGAAGCCTTCCCCGGCAGCAGCTGCAGCTGGTCTGGCGGCACGATGCGGACGTCCCACTCCTCGAACTGCTTGAACCCGGCGTCGTCGAACACTTTCATCGACTTCAGTCCCGGCAGATCGTCCGGTGGCGGCGCTGACGGCATCACGTCCTGGTGGTGGATGCCCTCCTGGTCGGCCTGGAAAGACGCCGACATGGAAAAGATCGTCTGGCCGTGCTGAATGGCGTTGACCCGCCTGGTACAGAACGAGCCGCCATCCCGCAACCGCTCGACGATAAAGACGGTGCGCGCCTTGGCATCTCCCGGTCGGATGAAATATCCGTGCAGCGAGTGAACCAAGTGGTCGGGTTCGACGGTGCGCACCGCCGACACCAGCGCCTGGCCGGCCACGTGGCCGCCGAAAGTGCGCTGAAAGTAACCCGATTCCGGGCTGAATACGCTACCGCGGTAGATGTTGACCTCGAGTTGCTCGAGATCAAGGATCTTCTCGATCGACACGGATCGTTCTTACCAGCCGCGTTCGGCCAGGCGATGCGGCGTGGCGATCTCCTCCACATTGATGCCGACCATCGGCTCGCCAAGCCCCCGCGACACCCGCGCCAGCACATCGGGGTCGTCGTAAAAGGTGGTGGCCTTGACGATCGCGGCGGCGCGCTGGGCGGGGTCCCCGGACTTGAAGATGCCCGAGCCCACGAACACGCCCTCGGCGCCGAGCTGCATCATCATCGCGGCGTCGGCCGGGGTTGCGATACCACCGGCGGTGAACAGCGTGACCGGCAGCTTACCGGCACGCGCCACCTCTACGACGAGGTCGTAGGGTGCCGCGAGTTCCTTTGCCGCGACGTATAACTCGTCGTCGGACAATGACGTCAGCCGGCGGATCTCACCGCCGATGGCCCGCATGTGCGTGGTCGCGTTGGACACATCGCCGGTGCCCGCTTCGCCTTTGGAGCGGATCATCGCCGCGCCCTCGTTGATGCGCCGCAGGGCCTCACCCAGATTGGTCGCGCCGCAGACGAACGGCACGGTGAACTTCCACTTGTCGATGTGGTGGCTGTAGTCCGCCGGAGTGAGCACTTCGGATTCGTCGACGTAGTCCACACCCAGGCTCTGCAAGATCTGCGCCTCGACGAAGTGCCCGATGCGGGCCTTGGCCATCACCGGGATGGTGACCGCGGAGATGATGCCCTCGATCATGTCCGGGTCGCTCATCCGCGAGACGCCGCCCTGGGCCCGAATATCGGCGGGCACCCGCTCCAGCGCCATCACCGCAACGGCGCCGGCGCCTTCGGCGATGCGGGCCTGTTCCGGCGTGACGACGTCCATGATGACGCCACCCTTGAGCATCTCGGCCATCCCACGCTTGACCCGCGCCGTTCCGGTTCGCCCGGTGCCGTTGTGCGCCGCGCTATCCACTGCTACCTCTATCGTCGGTATCTCGTTGCCCCCGGTATCGCTAACAGTCTAGTGGTCGACCACCAGGGAATTTCACGCCGATGGTCGGCCCGGACCGTCAGCGGATCGACTGCAGCTGGCGAGCCCGGTCGGGAGCCCCGGCCAGCGCGATCGCCTCGGCCAGCAGTTCGCAGAGCTGCAGCGGGTACACCGTTTCGCCGGCCGCCACCAGTTCGGCGATGTCGGCGGCGTCACACCAGCGGTGGCCGTGGATGTAGCGGTTCTCCAGTTCGGTCCGCCCGGCGGTGGACGGTTCGAACCGCCGAGTCCGGTGGACGAAGAAGAACTCCTCGCTGTCGATCGCCGAGCCGTTGAAGTCGAACACCGCATCGCGTCGCCAGATCGGGCCGATCATGTCAGCGGGATCGACACCCAAACCGGTTTCTTCGGCGAGCTCACGGGCCGCGGCCTCGGCCAGCGTCTCACCGTCGCCGACCTGACCGCCCACGGTGAACCACCACCGCGGCGCTGAGTGTTCCGGGCCGACGGACGCTGCCGGGTCAGATCCGCACAGCAGCAGCACCGCGCCGGTTTCGTCGAGCAACACCACCCGCGCCGAGGTGCGCCGGTCTGATGCTGGGTGATCGCCGTGGCGCAGCGCCTGCGTCCGCTCGGCGATTTCGAAATAGCTTGGCAGCGCCGCGGTTCCACCCAACCGCAGCAACCGAACCAGGCGCCTCTCACGCAGCGCCAGGGTGTCCCGCACCGCGTCGTTGTGGAATCGGCGGGCCAGCAGCACCCGGGCTTCCGCGTCGGCCAACTCGGCGATCAGCCCGGCCGGCACCGACGCCGGATCGACCATCGCCAGCGCGGCCGACAGCCTGTTTTCGCAGGCCTCCCGCGCGTCTCGGGGCGCGCGTTCGGCGGTGTCGGCCAGCGCCGCTAGCTGCTGGGCGGCCGAGTTGGCTTCCCGCGCATCGCCGTAGGCGTTCGCCGCGACAGCGCGGGCCACCACCGCGCGCCGCGCCAACGCGCTGTCAAGGGCCTGCCAGGACAGGTCGTAGCGCACGTGCAGCCGGTCCAGCCGATTGGCCGTCTGATACCCCCAGGCGCCGAAGACCACCAGTGCCGCAAACAGCGCGGCCAGTGTGACGATCAGCACGATCGCCCCGGACATCAGCTCGCCACCTGGACCTTGGCGCCGGACCCGGCGACCGTCTCATAGACCTGCATGATCTGGTTGGCCACCACCGACCAGTCGTAGCGGCGCACCGCGTCGGCGCCTGCCGCGACATAGCGTTTGGCCAACTGATCGTTTTCCAACACCGCGACCAGGCCGGCCGCCAGCGCAGCGCCGTCTTCGACCGGCACCAGTCGGCCCGCATCGCCGTTACGCAGCACCCGCCGGAATGCGTGCAGATCGCTGGCCACCACCGGAGTACCGGCGGCCATAGCCTCGACCAGCACGATGCCGAAACTTTCCCCGCCGGTGTGCGGTGCACAGTAGACGTCGGCGCTGCGCAGCGCCGACGCCTTGACGGCGTCGTCCACTTGGCCCAGGAAACGCAGGTGGCCCCCCAATCCCCCGGCTTTGCTTCGCAATTCGTCTTGGTCACCGCGGCCCACGATCAGCACCTGGACACCCGGAAAGTGCTCGACGAGCCCGGGCAGCGCGTCGATCAGGACCTCCATGCCCTTGCGGGGTTCGTCGTAGCGGCCCAAGAACAGCACGGTCTTACCGGGCCGCGGATACCCGTCGAGCAGCGGCGCTGCGGCGAACGAAGCCACGTCGACACCGTTGGGAATCTCGACCGCATCCGATCCCAGTGCTTCCATTTGCCAGCGCCTGGCCAGGTCGGACACCGCGATGCGGCCGACGATCTTCTCGTGCCAGGGTCGCAGCACCCCCTGAAAGACCGCCAGCGTCAGCGATTTGGTGGTCGAGGTATGAAAGGTCGCCACGATCGGTCCCTCGGCCACTCGCAGGGCCCACATCGACAGGCTCGGCGCGTTCGGCTCATGCAGATGCAGCACATCGAAGTCGCCGTCGGCCAGCCAGCGCCTGACCTTGCCGTGTACGGCCGGGCTGAATTGCAGCCGGGCCACCGAACCGTTGTAGGGAATCGGGACGGCCCTGCCCGCGGAGACGACGTATTCGGGCAGCGCCACATGCGGCGACGAGGGCGCCAGCACGCTGACGTTCTGACCGCGGGCGCGCATCACCTCGGCGAGCTGCAACACATGCGACTGCACCCCGCCCGGGACGTCGAACGAGTACGGACACACCATGCCGATTCGCATCAGGACCCCGCCAATCGGGCGCGTCGCTCGTCGGACAGATCTGCCAGCCACTGCGGCTGCAGCATGTGCCAGTCGGCGGGATACTCGGCAATGTTGCGGGCAAAGGCGTCGGCCAGCGCCTGGGTGATGACGCCGACGTCGCCGCTGGTGCAATCCAGCGGCGGGTGGATCTGGACTCGGGTCGCGTCACCCTCGTACCAGCTGTGCACCGGCAGCAGCGCTGCCCCGGTTGTGATGGCCAGCTTCGCCGAACCGGCTGGCATCCTTGTCGGTTCGCCGAAGAAATTCACCTGGACCCCGGTGCGGGAAAGGTCGCGCTCGGCCATCAGGCACACAGCCTTGTTGTCCCGCAGTCGCTCGCCGAGCAGCTGGAAGGGCGGCTGCTCGCCGCCCGACAGTGGGATTACCTCGAAGCCCAGGCTTTCCCGATAGTTGATGAACCGCCGGTACAGCGACTCGGGTTTGAGACGCTCGGCGACGGTAGTGAACCGCCCGTAAGTCTGGACCAGCCACACCCCCGCCATATCCCAGTTGCCGCTGTGCGGCAACGCCAACACCGCACCACGGCCTTCGGCCAGAGCCGCGTCGAGATTCTCGTCGCCCACAACCGTTTTGGCGAGTTCTAGACCGACTGCGTGGAGATCCATCGTCGGCAGCCGAAACGCCTCACGCCAATAGCGGGCATAGGACGCCAGCGATGCGTGCATCAGGCTGCCGGGTACGTCTTTCGGCGCAACACCGATCACCCGAGCCAGGTTCTTGCGCAGCTGGGCCGGTCCCCCGTTGCGGGACGCATAGAGTGCGCCCGCGTCGAAAACGTTGCGTGCGGCGAACTCCGGCATCGCCCGCACCATCATCCACCCGGCCGCATAGCCCCAGTCGCTCATCCGGCCGCCTAGCGAAAGGCCGCTGACCCCAGGCATTTTCAGGCTTGCCGGGATGAACGTCATGGCTCGCTATCTCCCGGCTCTTGGCCCGCCGGGGGCGTTTCTCGTAGCGGGTTCCCCGCACCGGGCGAATGCCGCACGGTGTGCAACCGCTGAGCGCAGGTGACCATGCTGGCCCCGGCCAGCAGCCACATCGCCACCGGCAGCGCCAATGGCAACGGGAACACCGGCAAATCGGACAATCCCGCCCCGACGAGCACGATGATCAACCGTTCCGGCCGTTCGATGAAGCCGCCGTCACCGCGCAGCCCGCTGGCTTCGGCGCGGGCCTTGATGTAGGAGATGACCTGCGAGGTGACCAGACAGATCAACGTCGCCACCACCAACGATGGGCTGTGCAGGCCGAACGCCGCCCACCACGCCAGCCCGCAGAAGACCGCGCCGTCGCTGATGCGGTCGCAGGTGGCATCGAGCACGGCACCGAATCGGCTGCCGCCGCCGCTTTCCCGTGCCATCGCCCCGTCGACCAAGTCGAACAGAACGAAGAAAGTGATGACCAACGTGCCGGCGAACAGCCGGCCGGTCGGAAACAGCGTCAGCGCGGCCAGCACCGCGGCAGCGGTGGCGATGATGGTGACGCTGTCCGCGGTGAAGCCGGCATGCAGGAACGCCCGGGCCACCGGTGTGGTGACCCGCGCGACGCCCTCCCGCGACAGTAATTTGCTCAAAGCTTGCTCACGATTGTTTTTCCCACTCGGTGGCCAGCAGGCGACGGGTGTCGCGCAGCAATTGCGGGATCACCTTGGAGTCGCCGATGATCGTGATGAAGTTCGCGTCGCCACCCCACCGCGGCACCACATGCACATGCAGGTGTTCGGCCAGCGAGCCGCCCGCCGATTCGCCCAGGTTCAAGCCGACGTTGAAGCCGTGCGGCCGAGACACATTTTTGATGACACGAATCGCCTTCTGCATGAAGGCCATCAGCTCGGCAGTCTCCTTGTCGGTGAGATCTTCCAGCTCGGATACCCGCCGATACGGCACCACCATCAGATGTCCGGGGTTGTATGGGTAGAGGTTGAGCACGGCATAGACGAGTTCGCCGCGAGCCACCACCAGACCGTCCTCGTCGGACAATTGCGGGATCTCGGTGAATGGCTGTGCCAGCGTGGAGTTGTCCCGCCGCAGTGGTGCCTCGGCGAGGTAGCTCATTCGGTAGGGCGTCCACAACCGCTGCAGGTGGTCGGATTCGCCGACGCCCCTGTCGATGATCGAGTCGTCATCAGCCACGGCTGCTCACCTTGACCAAATCAGCAGTGGGAGCTGCGTTTTCCCGTTCGGCGATCCACTGCGCAATGGCGGCCACCGCCTCGTCGCGCGGCACCCCGTTGATCTGCGTGCGGTCGCCGAACCGGAAACTCACCGCGCCGGCCTCGACGTCGCGGTCCCCGGCCAGCAGCATGAACGGCACCTTCTGGTTGGTGTGGTTGACGATCTTCTTGGCCATCCGGTCGTCGCTGCCATCCACCTCAACTCGGACACCGTGCGATTTCAGCTGCGCGGCAATGTCTTGCAGATACGGCACATGGCCGTCGGCCACCGGGATGGCGACCACCTGCACCGGCGCCAGCCAGGCCGGAAACGCGCCCGCATAGTGCTCGGTGAGGATACCGAAAAACCGCTCGATCGATCCGAACAGCGCACGGTGGATCATTACCGGCCGCTGACGCGAACCATCGGCGGCGGTGTATTCGAGTTCGAAACGCTCCGGGAAATTGAAATCGACCTGAATGGTCGACATCTGCCAGCTGCGGCCCAGCGCGTCGCGGGCTTGCACGGAGATCTTCGGGCCGTAAAAGGCCGCGCCGCCGGGATCGGGCACCAGTTCGAGACCGGATTCCGTCGCGACTTCGGCCAGCGAGTTGGTGGCTTCCTCCCACATCTCGTCAGATCCGACGAACTTCTCCGGGTCCTTGGTGGACAGCTCCAGATAGAAGTCTTCCAACCCGTAGTCGGCCAGCAACTCGAGCACGAACCGCAGCAGCGACGCCAGTTCGTCGTGCAGTTGCTCGCGGGTGCAGAAGATGTGCGAGTCGTCCATGGTGAACCCGCGCGCCCGGGTCAGCCCGTGCACCACACCGGACTTCTCATAGCGATAGACAGTGCCGAACTCGAAGAGCCGCAACGGAAGCTCGCGATATGACCGTCCCCGCGACCGGAATATCAGCGTGTGCATCGGGCAGTTCATCGGCTTGAGGTAGTAATCCTGCCCCGGCTTGCGCACAGTTCCGTCGTCGTTGAGCTCGGCATCGAGGTGCATCGGCGGGAACATGCCGTCGGCGTACCAGTCCAAGTGACCCGACGTCTGGAACAGTTGCGCCTTGGTGATGTGCGGGGTGTTGACGAATTCGTACCCGGCCTCGATGTGCTTCTGCCGCGAGTACTCCTCCAGCTCCCTGCGTACGACGCCGCCCTTGGGATGGAAAACCGCCAGCCCAGAACCGATTTCGTCGGGAAAACTGAACAAGTCCAGCTCGACGCCCAGTTTGCGGTGGTCGCGACGCTGGGCTTCCTCGAGCAGCTGCAGATGGCTGTCGAGCGCCTCCTGCGACTCCCAGGCGGTGCCGTAGATGCGCTGCAGGCTGGCGTTTTTCTGGTCGCCGCGCCAGTAGGCGGCCGAGCTTCTGGTCAGCTTGAACGCCGGGATGTGCTTGGTGGTCGGGATGTGCGGTCCGCGGCACAAGTCGCCCCAGACTCTTTCCCGGGTACGTGGATTGAGGTTGTCGTAAGCGGTGAGCTCGTCACCGCCGACCTCCATCACGTCGGGATCACCGGACTTGTCGTCGACGAGTTCGAGCTTGTACGGCTCGTTGGCCAGCTCCTCGCGCGCCTGCTCTTTGGACCCGTAGACCCGCCGGTCGAACAGCTGTCCATCCTTGACGATCTGGCGCATCCGTTTTTCCAGCTTCTCCAAGTCCTCCGGCGTGAACGGATCCGCCACATCGAAGTCGTAGTAGAAGCCATCGGTGATCGGCGGCCCGATCCCCAGCTTGGCGTGCGGGAACAGGTCTTGAACGGCTTGGGCCAACACATGCGCGGCCGAATGCCGGATCACACTGCGGCCCTCGTCGGTGTTGGCCGCCACCGGAATGACCTCGGCGTCGTGTCCGGGAACCCAGCTCAAGTCGCGCAGCTTGCCCTCGGCGTCACGCACCACCACGACCGCGTCGGAGGCACCGCGACCGGGCAGACCCGCGTCGCGCACCGCCGCGGCGGCGGTCGTCCCGGCAGGCACCCGGATCGGGGATGCCAGTGCGGGGTGTGCGGGGGCGGTCATCGGCGCGGTCTCCATGGTTTTCGGGTGTTCAAACGGACGCGACCATGCTATCGGGGGCGGCCTCGATGCTCTTAAGCCGACGGTCCATGCCCTAGGGCTGCCCGGGTTTGAGGAGCACGAACAGCGCCTCACCCTCGGTCAGCACGGTGTCGCCGTCGCTCAACCGGCCCGACACAAAGATCTTGCGCCCCTCGATCCGATCAAGGCCCGCAACGACCTGCAGCTCCTTGTCGATGGGGACGATCTGGCGGTAGTTGATGTGCAGGTATGCCGTGCGCTGGCGTGGGCCGCCGGTGATCACCCCCGAGGTCATACCCAGAATGGAGTCGAATAGCAGCCCGAGCGCGCCGCCGTGAACGGCGCCATTGCGTCCCAGATGAAACCGCCGGAAACGAGCCCAGCCTTCGATCCGGCCGTCGTCTGTTCTGTGCACCTTCATCGGCACCGGCAGGATGTTGCCGCGGCTCGGCAGATCCATTCGGCGGCCCGACGGCGTCGTCCACTCGTCGACGTCGAACGGGGCAAGCAGGCCGGACACCTTTTCGATCAGGTCGGCCGCCTCGCTGATCACCTCGTCGGGTGCGTCGACCGCCCGGGCATGATCCTGCAGCCCACGCACCGCCTCGATGAACCGGCCGTAGTCGGGCCCGCCCCTGGTCGTCGGTTCGGGCGGATTGAATCCGCCACCCGGGTGTCGCGCATGTTCGCCGGCCACCACAACACCGTATTGCCTGGGCCGCGGCGAGTTACCTGCGCATCGGCCGGCTAGTTGCCCTGGGCCGCGCCCGCGGCGGCCAGCGCCTCGAATTCGTCGTCGCTCAACGTGATCTCGGCGGCGGCGACGTTCTGCTCCAAGTGGGCCACGCTGGAGGTGCCCGGAATCGGCAGCATCACCGGGGATCGCTTCAACAGCCAGGCCAACGCCAGCTGCGAGGGCGTCGCGTGGTGCCCGGCCGCAACCTTCTGCAGTGGGCCGTCGGGGGCCGCCAGCGGTCCGGCGGCCAGCGGAAACCACGGGATGAAGGCGATGCCCTGGCTGGCCGCGGCATCCAGCAGCGGTTCGGCGGTGCGAGCGGCCAGGTTGTACATGTTCTGCACCGACACGATCGGCGTGATCTGCTGGGCGGCGGTGAGCTGATCGACGCCGATCTCGGAGAGCCCGATATGACGGATCTTGCCTTCGTTCTTCAGCGTGACGAGTTCGCCGACCTGGTCGTCCAGCGAGAAGTTGGCGTCGATGCGGTGCAGTTGAAACAGGTCGATGGTCTCGACACCCAGGCGACGCAGGCTCATCTCGCATTCCTGGCGCAGGTAGCTGGGATTGCCCAGCGGAATCCATACGTCCGGCCCGGTGCGCAGCAGGCCGGCCTTGGTCGCGATGACAAGGCCGTCATAGGGATACAGCGCCTCGTGGATGATGTCTTCGGAGATGTAGGGGCCGTAGGAATCGGCGGTGTCGATGAAGTTGACGCCGAGTTCGACGGCACGACGCAGCACCCGGACGCATTCGTCGCGGTCGGCCGGCGGACCCCAGACGCCCTTGCCGGTCAAGCGCATTGCGCCGAAACCGAGACGGTTAACCGTCAGCTCGCCGCCGAGGGTGAGGGTTCCGGATGCCTGAGCTGGTTGTGCGGTGTTGGCGGTCATGCTCACGACCGTACCGCCGCACCGATATCCATGCTGTGACACCCATGGCAAGCTGAGCGAGTGGACTTGTACACGATCGGTAGCCTGCCGCTGACCTATCCAGAAGTCGGTGCCACCGCCGGCCCGCCGCCGCCGGGATATCGCCATCTCGGCTTTGTCTCGCAGGTCGGTGCAGGCCACCAGCGTTTCCAGGAGGCCGCCGATGCGGTCATGCACTGGGGGATGCAGCGTGGCGCCGGGTTACGCGTCGAGGCCAGCAGCGACGTCGTCACGGTGGGCGCCGTGGTGGTGGTCAAGATGGCTTTCCTGAAGGCACCCTGTCGCGTGGTGTACGTCATCGACGAGCCGGATGTCCGGGGGTTCGCCTACGGCACCCTGCCCGGTCACCCCGAGTCGGGTGAGGAACGGTTCGTGGTGCGCCACGACCCGGTCACCGCCGCGGTGTTCGCCGAAGTCTCGGCGTTCTCCCGGCCGGCGACCTGGTGGAGCAAAGCCGGCGGGCCGTTCACGTCGCTGGCCCAGCGCGTGATCGCCAAACGCTATGTACGCGCGGTGTAACCCGGCTCTTCATCCGCGACACGTAAACCTCTGCGACGACACGCCGCCCCAGTTCGCAGTGGCTTAAGTCTCGGCGAACATGTCGGTCGTCCATGACACCGTCCGTGTATGGGTGACGCGTTCGTGGGTAGCGAGGCCGTACTGCAGGGCAAGCTGAGCCCCTACCAACTCCGGGCAGGATTCCGTTCGATCTATCCGAACATTTACCTGGCGCACTCCTCAGCCCCGTCGCTTCGACGACGATCGGAAGCGGCGTGGCTATGGTCGCGCCGTCGCGGTGTGTTGGCCGGACTTACCGCGGCGGCACTGCATGGTTCAAGTTGGATCGACGACGACGAACCCATCGAGCTGATCTGGCGCAACCCAAACTCGCCGGCAGGCGTGCTCACTCGAAACCATCGCGTTGACAGTGACGAGGTCACGCATGTCGCCCGGCTGCCAGTCACCACAGCGGCCCGTACTGCATACGATTTGGGTCGGCAGCTGCCACGCGGCCAGGCGGTGGCGCGGCTCGACGCACTCATGCGGGCCACCCCGTTCTCGGTCGAGGATGTGCTATTGCTCGCCAAGCGCTACCCAGGCGCCCGTGGCCTGCGACGGCTGCGAGCGGCGTTGCCGCTTGTCGACGGCGGGGCTGCGTCGCCCAAAGAGACGTGGCTGCGGCTGCTGATAATCGACGCTGGGCTTCCTGCGCCGACCACTCAGATCCCGGTCCATGAGCGCTGGCGGCTGGTTGGCGTCCTTGATATGGGTTGGGAGAAATACAAAGTCGCGGTCGAATACGACGGCGACCAGCACAGGACCAGTCGCCGTCAGTACGTCAGGGATCAGCAGAGACTACGCAAGCTGGAAGCTATGGGCTGGATCATCATTCGGGTGATCGCCGAGGATGCACCGGCGGACGTCGCGCGCCGAGTGCGCGACGCGCTTACCCGCCGCGGGTGCCTCGACACTTAAATCGTTGCGACGACACGCCGCTCCGTGTCGCAATGGTTTAAGTCTCGCGTTGCCAGTTCGCAAGCAGTTTTTCCGCTCCCGCGCATAGTCGCTCGATGACGAGGCCCACCGGCGCGACGCCGGTGACCATCCCGACGCCCTGGCCCGCGTCCACCGGGGCGGTTCCGCGATCATCCGCGGCGATCGCGGCGGCGAGTTCGTCGAGGGCATCAGGGTTGTCGGCCAACGCGTCTTCATGACCGCTCCAGCGCGCGACGAAGTCGTTGCGCAGCACGCGCGACGGGAATCGCTTCGACCATGGCAGTCCACGAACGATGTCGAAGACCCGGGTGCTGGTGGTGTCGGTCTCGCGGGCCGCAACCAATGCGCGGCGGGACGCGTCGCTCGTCAGCGCCTCCGGGCTGGCCGACAGGACGGTGCCCAACCACGCGCCGCTGGCGCCGGCGGCCAGCACGGCTGCCAGGCTTCGCGGAGAGGCGATTCCGCCGGCTGCCAGCACCGGCACCGATACGACGTCCAAGACGGCGTCGAGCAGCGGGAGCGTGCCGATCGTCGCATCCCCGTGGCCGCCACCTTCGCAACCGCGGGCCACCAACAGATCGATCCCGGCGTCCTGTGCCCGCTGGGCTTCGGCACTGTTGTAAACCTGTGTGGCGGAAGCAATCCCGGCATCGCGAACGCGACGCGCCCATGACAAATCTGTGCCGAAGCTGACCGAGACAAGAACGGGCCGCGCGGCAAGTGCGGCGTCGAACAGCTCCGGCTCTTTTCGAATCACCCAGTCCACCAAGCCAATTCCGAACGTCCCATGCACGTGCGGCAATTCGGCATGCAGCGACGACGTCGAGCCGGCAGTGCCCATACCGACCATGCCCAGACCGCCGGCGGCCGTCACCGCGGCGGCAAGCTGTCCGCCGGCGACGCCTCCCATCGGGGCGTTGACAATTGGCACCCGCAGGCCCGTGCGGGCGGACCACGGCGTCGAGAGCATCTGACTAGGTCGAGGGAAGGCTCTTGAAGACGGTCAGCAGGATCACCGAATCGTCGACCGCCTGTAGCGAATGCCGCTGCGGCGGAATGACAACGTAATCGCCGGTCTTTCCGTCCCACGCGTCTTCACCGGCGGTGAGGTGCACATGTCCTTTCAGGACCTGCAGCGACGCCTGTCCGGGGCTGTCGTGTTCGGAGAGCTCGTGTCCGGCCAGCAATGCCATCAGCGTCTGCCGCAGTTCGTGGTCGTGCCCGCCATGCAATGTGTGTGCGGCCCGCCCGCTGTGTGCGTGCCCTGCTTCGGCCAGCTTCTCGTCGGCCAGGCTGGTTAGCGAAATCGATTCCATCAGTAGGTCCTTCGGTCGGCTCGGATTAACTGTTCACGAGAAGAATCCTGTCCCCTTTCCACGCCGTCAGGGTGAACCATGTTGCGTTTCAGTCTCTTCGAAGACCCTCGCAGCGACGCGGAAGGCGGCATTGGCGTCCGGCACTCCGCAGTAAACGGCGGTCTGCAGCAGGACTTCTTTGATCTCATCCCACGATAACCCGTTGCGTAGTGCGGCTCGGATGTGCAGCGCAAGCTCCTCATCGTGACCGCGGGCGATCAGCGCCGTGAGCGTGATCATCGAACGGCTGCGGCGGTCCAGGCCGGGACGTGTCCAGATGGTGCCCCAGGCGAATTCAGTGACGAGGGTCTGGAAGTCCCGGGTCAGGTCGGTGGTCCGCGCAGCCGCCTGCTCGACGTACCTGCCGCCGAGAACTTCCCGGCGCATGGCTAAGCCCTGGTCGTAACGCGCGTCGGTCATCTGACTTTCAGCCTCCTCAGCTTTGCCAATACGTCGGCGATTCGGTCGGGCTGCTCAGCCGGCGCGAGGTGGGCGGCATGTGCCACCTCGACGAACCGCCCACGGGTCACGTTGCTGGCGATGTACCGCAGCGAATCAGGCGGCGTCGCAATGTCGTTGGCACCCGCAACAGCGACGATCGGGGTGTCGATTTCGCCTAGCCGATGACGGGCGTCGAACTCGGCGAGCGCCTCACAGGTGCACGCATAGCCGTCGTCGTCAACCTGGCGCAGCGTATCGAGCAAGGCCCGGGCCGATGCAGGATCTCGCTCGAAGAAGCCGGGGGCGAACCACCGCCGAATCGACAGTGCCACGACTTCGCCCGTGCCCGCGCTGCGAACGACTTTGGCCCGCGACTGCCAGTCGTCCGGGTCACCGATTCGGGCCGCCGTGCAGATCAGCGCGGCCGACACGATGCGTTCAGGATGCCCCAGCAGCAGCTGAAGTCCGACAGCGCCGGCAACCGAGACGCCGGCATAGGTGAACGGCCGTATACCGATCTTGTCTTCCACGACTTTGATGACGCTGGCGGCGAGGTCGTCGATGGTGAAGGCGTTCCTCGGCCTCGGGCTGACGCCGTGGCCGGGAAGATCCCAGCCGATGACGTGATAGATGTCGGTCAGCCGACGTGCCACACCAGACCACAAGCCCGCAACGGAGGTGCCCAACGACGGGCCGACGACCAACGGCGGCAGTTCCGGCGACCCGCCCAGATGCGAGACGCGAATTCGGGGGACGCTCACGGGTGTTCCTTGACGATTCGCTCGGCACGATCCAGGCTCTCGTCGATCAGTGCGTCGACCGCACCTAAATAGTTGCCGGACGGGGCTTTCCCGGCCAGCTCAGCGATGACGCGTTGTTCGCCGAGTACGTCGGCGTTGCCGAGGTTCTTGGCCATCTGCGCCGGATGGACCTCGAGACCGGCAAGCAGTTCACTGCATTGGGAGCCGGCGATAATGGTTCGCCGGGCGAGAATGCGTAGCGTCTCCCATTCGGCATGCCATGAGCCGTCGGGACGTTCGTCGTTGGCCAGTGTGGCGGCGGTGTGCAATGTCGCGCCCAGCGGCGGCGCGGAAATCGCCGCACGGCGAATCAGGATGGACAACACCGGGTTACGCTTCTGCGGCATGCTCGATGATCCGCCGCGATTTCCGGCTGCGGGTTCGCTTAGTTCAGCGATCTCCGGACGGACCAGTGTCACGATGTCCGATGCGATGCGACCCCAGGCATCGGTGCATCCGATAAACGCATCGCCGACGGCGGTCACCGGCGTGCGGGTGGTGTGCCATGGCAATCTGACATCCAAACCCAATGTGGCTGCGGTGTTTTGCACCAGCTCCACTGAGATCCCGCCGGGATTTGGATGACCTGCGAGAGCGGCCAATTCAGTCGTGGCGGCCAGCGTTCCGCCCGCGCCGCCGATTTGCACCGGGATGGTCAGCACACTGAGCTGTTGGTATGCGTCGACAACGCCGTTGCACCAGGTCGCCGCTTTGGCTCCGAAAGTCGTGGGCACCGCATTCTGGGTCAGGGTGCGGGCCACCATCGGTGTGCCGCGGTGGGTTGTCGCAAGCACTGACAGAGCTGAAATCTGTTCGGCAAGTTGCAACATCAACTCATCGACGATGGCACGAGTGGCCAACATCAAGCCGGTGTCGATGACGTCCTGACTGGTAAGGCCGCGGTGAATCCACCGGCTGACCTCCGCGCTGGCTCGGTCACGAAGCAGTGCCACCAACCCGATGACGGGGTTGCCGCCATCCTCCGATTCGGCCGCCAGTAACTCGCAGTCGGCGGCATTCACCAGGCCGGCCAGGTCGGCGCCGGCGCACTCGTCTGGAGCCAGACCCGCGGCTACCAGCGCATCCAACCAGGCCGATTCCACCGCGACCATCGACGCCAGCAGTGCCTGGTCGGACATGAACTCGCCGGCACGGTGGTCTCCGGGCCACAACAGGTTCGTCATCCCGAATCACCGCGGTAGGCCAGAAACACGGTCTCGTTCGCACCCTGCAGGTGAATGTCGAAGCGGTATCCGTCCTTTTCGGCGCTGCAGATCATGGTTTGTCGCCGGGCCGCGTCAAGGGCACTCAGCAGCCGATCGGCGGCCAGGTCGCTATCAGGCAGATAGGCGCGAGTGAAAATGCGGTTCAACAGTCCACGCGCAAAGACGACGATCGCGAAAAACGCTGCTCGCCCGGCCGGCGCGCCCGGCGTCAACGTGCTGAAGCTGTAGCGGCCGGCGGCGTCGGTCGCGCATCTGCCCCAGCCGGTGAACGTCTTGCCGTCGCGTCGCAGCGAGCCCTCCAGTCGAACCATGCGGCCCTCGGGACCGGGCTGCCACAATTCGATCAGGGCGTCGGGCACAGCGTCACCGGCACCGTCGTAGACCGTGCCGTGCAACCGGATGGCGCCGGCCTGCGCATCACCGACCAACTGGTTGTCGCCGGGATACGGCAACGCGATGTGGAAGAAAGGCCCGACGGTTTGCCCCGGAGTGCATGCTAATTCAGCCATGGTCACCGTTTGGTTCGGTCCAGGTTGGCCGGCGGCCGGCCAACACGATGTCCCACCGGTAACCGGTCGCGTACTCGGGCTCAGTCAGGTCATGGTCATAGATGGCGATCAACCGTTGGCG